>JAQBNT010000126.1 GCA_028288445.1 Hymenobacter sp.
TAGGGGCCCAGCTTAGGCGCGGTGGCGGCCAGCTCCGAATTGTAGATTTGGCGGCGCTGGGCCGTGGTCTGGTCGGCGGTGTGGGGCACGGCACCGGGCGTGGTCTTCGTCGACTTCACCCAGCTGTTGTTGATGATTTCCGTGGCCCGCGACGCCCATTCCTCGCCGCTCAGCACGTCGAGCTTTTTGGCCGCCCGCGAGCCGCCCACGTAGGAATTGACGCTGATTTGGGGCTTGCCGGTTTTGCCGCGCTTGGTGGTGATGAGCACCACGCCGTTGGCCGCCCGCGAGCCGTAGATGGCAGCCGCGGCCGCATCCTTCAGCACCTCAATCTTCTCAATGTCGTTGGGGTTAATGTTGTCGAGCGGGTTGCCGCTGCCGAACCGCCCGTTGGCGCTGGCCCCCACGCTTTCGAGCGGGAAGCCGTCAATTACGTACAGCGGCTCGTTGCCGGCCGAGATGGAGCCCGCGCCCCGCACCTGAATGCTGAACGGCCGGCCGGGCACGCCCGACGTCTGCTTCACCTGCACGCCGGCCAGCTGGCCCACCAGCGCCTGGTCGACGCGGGAAATGGGCCGCTCTTCCAGCTTGCGGGCATCCATGGTGGCAATGGCGCTGGTCACGTCGGCCCGCTTCTGGGTGCCGTAGCCCACCACCACCACCTCGTCGAGGCTCTTGGTGTCGTCGGCCAGCTTGATGCTGAAGCTGCCGGGGCCGGAGAAGGGTTTTTCTTGGGTTTGAAACCCGATAAAGCTGAACACCAGCGTACCGGCTTTTTCGGGCACCGAGAGGCTGAACGAGCCGTCGGGGTTGCTGGTGGTGCCCAGCGTGGTGCCTTTCACCACTACGGTCACGCCGGGCAGGCCTTCGCCGGTGGGCGAGGTCACTTTGCCGGTGAGGGTCCAGTCGGCGGCTACGTGGCGCACCGGGTGCGCGGCGGCCAGTGCCGTGCCCGGCCCCGCCAGCAGGAGCATTGGCACGCACGCCGCAAGACGCAACCGATGCCAGGGATAAAACTTCTTCATGAGCGTGAGAACTTGGGTGAGATTTTTTCGAAGAAAGAAGGGACGTGGAGGCCGAACCTGAGGCCAATATTATGAGGGCGTTTTGCCGATACTCTCCTGTAGACTACTGCTTAGGGCCACTTCGTTTAGTAGTTGCTTACTCACTACCGCCGAGGCTAACGTCCGAAGGCCGCGCCCGGCGGGCCTGCCCCAGGCTTTGGGTAGCCCAAACGCCGGGGCCGAAGCGCCGGGCCGGAAGCGAAGCGCCGCCGCGGGGCGGCAGTCCAGCCGGCATGGGCAGTTGCAGCCGCCCATACCGGTATCGCCGGGGTCGTTTTGGTAGAATCTGGTAGAAACCGGCGGGACTCACCACTCATCTATGCAAAAATCTATTTTTTCTAATTAATAGCCTTCCCGCACCCTCCTGCCCGCCTCCAAAAACGATTATTCGCCGCTACTCTTTGCCCTGCGTGGGCGTACGCCACTGGTCGGTGCGGAAGGGCGAAGCCGGCAAGCCCGCCCCGTTAAACAGGTTGGGCATCGGCGACTTACTCCAGCCGAAGCGCACCGCTACCGGCTGCGCCACCTGCGGGCTGCTCACCACCACTGTGCGCCCCACAATGCGCGCCTGGGCGGGCCGAAATACACTGTCGGCGCCGGCCAGGGTGAACTCGCGCAGGGCTCCGTCGCGGCTCAGCAGGCCCTCGGCGTAGTCGAAGGTGAGGCGGACCTCACCGTTTTTTACCTGCATGGCCTGGTAGCGCGGGCCAGAGTGGGGGAGGGCCTTCTCGCCGTAGGTTTTGGCCAGCGCCCACAGGGCCAAGCGGTGGCCCACGGTCTGCTTGTCGCGCGGGTGGATGTCGAGCGAGTCGCCCACGTCGGTGGTCACCACCATGCCGGTGTGCGGCACGGCTTGCCAGCTCAGCAGCTGCGCTTCGCGGATTTCGGGGTTCTGGCCCTTGTGCGGGGCTATTTGCACGAAATAGAACGGCAGGTTGGGCTGCTGCCAGTCCTGCCGCCAGCTCGCAATCAGGGCCGGAAACAGGGTGCGGTACTGGTAGGCGCGCTCGGCGTTGCTCTCGCCCTGGTACCAGATAACGCCGCGTAGCGTGTACGGCTCCAGCCCGCGAATCATGCCGTTGTAGAGCTTGGCGGGCGACTTGTTGCTGGTGGCGCTCTGGGGCTCCTCCGGCTTGGGGCGGGTGGTCTGCGGATTATCAAGTTTCTCCTGTTTCCAGGCCGCCAGGGCGGTTTCGTAGGCCGGGCGCTGCGCCAGGCCGAGGGCGTAGCGGGTGAGGATGGGCCGGAGCACGGGGTTGCTTTCCAGCACATCCTGCCGCGTCCACGACTCGGCCGGGGTGCCGCCCCAGGAGGAGTGAATGAGGCCGACGGGCACGCCCAGCTTCTGGTGAATTTCGAGCCCGAAAAAGTAGGCCACGGCCGAGAAATTGCCCACCGTGGCAGGGCTGCACACGGCCCAGCTACCGGCCACGTCGCGCTGCGGCGCATCGGCCACTCGCTGCGCCACGGTAAACATACGAATGGCCGGAAAATTGGCCTGCGGAATAACTTCCGCCGCGTTTTTGGCTCCCGTCATCCATTTGGCCGCGCCCTTGGCCAGCGGGAAATTCATGTTCGACTGCCCCGAGCACAGCCACACTTCGCCGAGCAGTACATTGTTGATGGTGAGCGTGTTTCGGCCTTCGATGGTGATGGTGTAGGGGCCGCCGGCTTTGGTGGTGGGCACGCGCACCAGCCAGTTGCCCTGCGCGTCGGCAGTGGCTTTGGCAGGGGCTTTGTGCCAGCTGGCGGCTACCGTCACGGCCTCGCCGGGAGCAGCCCAGCCCCATAGCGCCACGGTGGTTTTTTGCTGGAGCACCATATTATCGGTCAGCAGCGCGGGAAGGGTGACATCGGCGCGGCTGAGGCGCGGGAGAATCAGCAGGAGCAGCAGGAAGTAGCGGACCATGAGTGGAAGTAGCGCGGACTTTTAGTCCGCGAGTTGAACGATAGAACCAGCGCGGACTAAAAGTCCGCGCTACACTTTCAGAATAAACGCCGAGGCCGTCATTTCCTTCCCGCCCTGCGAGGCGCAGAACAGGTATTCCGGCCGGCCGTCGCGCAGCAGCAGCTGCGGCCGTTCGAGGCGGCCGTAGCGCTTGAGTTTGGGTGGGGCGGGCGGCTCCGTCACGCCGTAATCGCGGAGGGGCAGAAAGGCGATTTTGGGAAACGTCCAGGCTTTGCCATCTGTCGATTCGAGGTAGAGGCCCACTTCCTGGCTGTACACGCCCATGTCGCGGGCCAGCAGGCAGAATTTGCCGTGCTGCCGCCACACAAAGGCATCCTCAAACTGCTTGTTGTTGCCCTGTTTCGAGAAGTCGATGACCGGGTTGCCGTCAAATTTCACGTAAGGCCCCGCCAGCTTATCGGCCACGGCGAGGCCGTATTTGCGGTTGCCGCGAATTTCCTGGCCTTTGGCCTCCTCGTACTCCCGCGTGTTCCAGGACTTGTAGTAAAGCCAGTACTGGCCGTTGGGGTGCTTGATGAAGGCTGGATTGGTGGTGCAATGGTCGTCCCAGGCCCCGGCGGGGCCGGGCAGCAGCAGCGGGGCATCCGGCCGCGTCCAGGGGCCGTTCAGGGTGGGCGCGGTGGCCAGTCCGATGCGCTTGGTGTCGGTTTTGCCGTTGGAGTTGCCCATGAAAAACAGGCAGTATTGCCCGTCCACAAACTGAATGCTGGGGTTGTGGCAGGTGGTGGCATCCCAATGGCCGGGGCCGCGCGGGGCCAGCACGGTTCCGAGCACTTGGTAGGGGCCTTCGGGCTTGTCGGCCACGGCGTGGGCTATTTCGGAGCCGTTGAGCCAGCCGCCCATGCCCTTCTTGGCATCCCAGCGCGAGAAAAAAACGTGCACCTTCCCGTCAGGCCCGTAGATGGGCGAGTTGCACCACACGTAGTAATCGGGCAGCTCCAGCGCCCGGCCCACGGGCCGCAGGTGCTTGCCGAATTTAGCAAAATCGGCTTTGGGATACTCAATGAGTCGGCCGGTGAAGCCCGCCAGTGCCCGCGTGAGCGGCGCAAGGAGCAGGCCGGTAAGAAAGGTGCGACGAGCCAGCATGAGGTGGGTGGGATTGGGGAGATGGGGGATATATGACGCAACTACGGCCGCTTTTGCGATGGCACTCTCCTGCACTCTGCCGCAGCCATGACAGTGCAGGTAAGCACCGGTAGCCGCTGCCGGTACTTTTAGCCCACTCGTCACTTCCCACCCATGAAAAAATCCTTCCTGACTATCGCGGCCGGTATGCTGCTGACTACATCGGCCACCGCCCAGACGCCCAATACCACGTTCAGATTCGACTTCGGCCCCGGCAAAACGGCCGCCGGCTACCAGCAGGTGCTGCCCACCGCCACCTACTCCGATGCCACCGGCTACGGTTTCGATTTCGGCACCACCGTCACGGGCGTGGACCGGGCCGGCAAAGACGCGTTGAAAGGCGATTTCGTAACCAGCAGGCAGCCCTTCTACTTCTCGGTGAAGCTGCCCGAAGGCAACTACACCGTAACCGTGACACTGGGCGACCTCAAAGGCCCGTCCAGCACGTTCCTGAAGGCCGAATCGCGCCGCCTATTGCTCGAAACCACCACCACCAAACCCGGCCAATTCACTACCCAAACTTTCACGCTCAACGTCAAAAGCCGCCGCATCAGCGACACCGAAACCGTGAGCCTCAAGCCCCGCGAGCTGCACAAGCTGGATTGGGACGACCGCCTCACCCTCGAATTCGACGGTGCGAACCCCTGCCTGGCCGCGCTCGAAATTGTGCCCGCGCTCACGGTCCCGACCATTTTCCTGGCCGGCAACTCCACTGTGGTGAACCAGGACGACGAGCCCTGGGCCGCCTGGGGCCAGATGCTGCCGCGCTTCCTGCGGCCCGGCGTGGCCGTGGCCAACCACGCCGAATCGGGCCTCACGCTGGGCAGCTTCCTCAGCTCCAAGCGGCTGGCCAAGGTGCTGAGTGTGATGAAGTCCGGCGACTACCTGTTCATCGAATTCGGCCACAACGACCAGAAGGACAAGGGCGAAAACGACGGGGCCTGGAAATCCTATTCTGAGCGGCTGCACCTTTTCGTGCAGGAGGCCCGCAAGAAGGGCGGCATCCCGGTCATCGTCACCTCCACCAGCCGCCGCACCTTCGGGCCCGATGGCCGGATTGAAAACAGCCTCGGCGACTTTCCCGCCGCCGCCCGCAAAGTGGCAGCCGAAGAGAAAGTGGCTCTGATTGACCTCAACGTCATGTCGGCGAAACTCTACGAAGCCCTCGGTGTGGAGGAATCGAAAAAGGCCCTCGTGCACTACCCCGCCAATACCTACCCCAACCAGCCCGAACCGCTCGCCGACAACACCCATTTCAACCCCTACGGTGCCTACGAGTTGGCCAAATGCGTGGTGGAAGGCATCAAAACCAACCACCTGGGCCTGGTGAAATTCCTGAAAAACGACACGCCCGCATTCGACCCAGCCAAGCCGGACCCACTGGCCAACTGGGTCTGGATGGACAGCCCCCGCAGCGCCGTAACCAAGCCGGACGGGAATTAGCCGAACGTCTTTTGGACGTCTCGAAAAAGCCCGTCATGCCGAGCGTAGCAAAGCATGACGGGCTTTTGATACCAATATTTCCCCAAATGAAACTCCCCGCTCTCCCCGCCATCCTTGCCCTAGCCACCGGCATCACGCACGCCCAAACCGCCCAGAAACCCAGCGAAGCTCTCATCTTCTGCTACTTCAAAAACAACGGCCAGGACGGCCTGCACTTGGCCAGCAGCCGCGATGGCTACTTCTGGGCCGCCCTGAAACACGACAGCACCTTCCTGCGCCCCATCGTGAGCCAGGACCGCCTGATGCGTGACCCCTGCATTCTGCGCGGCGCGGACGGCCGCTTTCACATGGTCTGGACGGTGAGCTGGCAGGACAAAGGCATTGGCTACGCCAGCTCGAAAGACCTTATTCACTGGAGCGCGCAGCGCTTCCTGCCCGTGATGGCTCAAGAGCTCGGCACCCGCAACACCTGGGCCCCGGAAATCAGCTACGATGCCGGCTCCCAAACCTACCTCATCTACTGGGCCAGCACCGTCACGGGCAAATTCCCCGAAACCCAGAGCCCGGAGGAAAAGGGCTACAACCACCGCATCTACGCCACCAGCACGAAGGATTTCAAAACCTTCACGCCCACCAAACTCCTCTACGAGCCGGGCTTCAACGTCATCGACGCCAGCATTCAGCCCGACGGCAAGCGCTACGTCATGTTCCTCAAAGACGAAACCCGCGAGCCCGTGCAGAAGAACCTGCGCGTAGCTTTTGCTGATAAACTCACCGGCCCCTACGGCCCCGCTTCCGCCCCCATCACCGGCAACTACTGGGCTGAAGGCCCCACCGCCATTAAGCTGGGCGCGGAGTGGCTGGTGTATTTCGACAAGTACCGCGAGCATAAATACGGAGCTATAAAATCCGCCGATTTAACGCACTGGACCGATATTTCCGACCAAATAAAGCTGCCGGCGGGATTGCGCCACGGCACTATTTTCCGCGTCTCAGCTAAGGAGCTGAAGCGGCTGGAGCAACAGTAGCCGCTGATGTGAATCTCAGGCTGGCTCTATGCAAAATGGTTTTTCGACCAGCGCACCCGGCACGAGCACACAGCATTATCAATCCACCCAAAAACTTTTCCTCCTCCCACGCAGTTTAAATACCAAACGGTATATTTACGCCGCCATCATGTCCAAAGCCGAGCGCACCCGCCAGTTCATCATCGAGCAAACGGCTCCTGTTTTCAACAAGCAGGGCTACGCTGGCACGTCCCTGAACGACCTCACGGCCGCTACCGGCCTCACCAAGGGCGCTATCTACGGAAACTTCGAGAACAAGGAAGAAGTGGCCCTGGCCGCCTTCGACCACAACCTGGGGCTGGTGCTGGAAGGCCTGCGGGCCGGCACCAACAGCACCGCCCCCGTGCGCGAGCAGCTGCTGGCCATGCCGCGCTTCTACCGCCAGCGCTACCCGCAGCTCAAGCAAAACGGCGGCTGTCCCATCCTCAACGCCGCCGTGGAGTGCGACGACGCGCCGCCCACCGCCCTGCTCCAGCGCGTGCAGGCCAGCCTCGCCAAGTGGCACCGCAACCTCGTGCGCCTCATCGAAAAGGGCCAGCAAACCGGCGAAATCAAGCCCACGGCCGCGGCCAGCCGCTACGCCAATCTCTTCATCACCCTCACCGAGGGCGGCATTCTGGTATCGAAAGCCACGGGCAGCTCCACGGCCCTCTTCACCAGCCTCGACCACATCGAGCACCTGATTGAAACCGAATTGGTGGCCTGATATTTTTTTGCCCAAAAATATACCGATTGGTATAATAATTCCTGTTTCTGATGAGTCCTCTTCGCCTTTTCCTGTTGTGCAGCACGGTCATTGCTGCCGCCGTGATGGAGCTGATTGATACCAGCATTGTGAACGTGGCGCTGTCGCACATGAGCGGCAACCTGGGGGCCACGCTGGCCGATACCTCGTGGGTTATCACGTCCTACGCCATTGCCAACATCATTATCATTCCGATTACCAGTTTCTTAGCGGCCCGGTTTGGGCGGCGGCGCTACTTTATCGGGTCGATAATTCTGTTCACCATTGCGTCGGTGCTGTGCGGCACGGCGGGCAATATCTGGACGCTGGTGGCTTTCCGGTTTGTGCAGGGGCTGGGTGGCGGAGCGTTGCTTTCTACTTCGCAGACCATTGTTTTTGAAGCTTTTCCGCCGGCTAAGCGTGGGGTGGCGAGTGCGCTGTTTGGCATCGGCGTGTTTACCGGGCCCACGATTGGGCCGACGCTGGGCGGCTACATTCTGGATGTGAGCACCTGGCACTGGATATTTCTGGTGAATGTGCCCATTGGGATTGTGGTCACCATTGCCTCCTTTTTCCTGGTGAAGGAGCCGGCCGTGCAGGTGGCGCGCAACACGCTGCGCATGGATTGGGTGGGCCTGTTTTTCCTGGTGGTGGGCGTGGGCGCGCTACAGGTGGTACTGGAGCGCGGGCAGGAAGAAGACTGGTTCCAAACGGCTTACATCATGCAGTTGAGCGTGGCGGCCGTGGTGGGCATCGGGGCCTTCATCTGGTGGGAGCTGACCACGGAATTTCCCATCGTGAACCTGCGCGTGCTCAAAAGCCGGACGCTGGCGGTGGCGGCCATCCTCACGTTTGTGACTGGAATGGGGCTGTTTACGTCGGTATATCTCACGCCCGTTTTTGCCCAGCGCCTGCTGCATTTCCCGGTGCTTGATACTGGCTTGCTGCTGCTGCCGGGGGCGGTGCTGGCCATTTTCTGCCTGATACTCACGGCCCGTGCCCTGCAGGGCGGTGTGCCCATTCCGGCCGTGGTGACGCTGGGGTTCCTGCTGTTTTTCGCGTTCAGCTGGCGCATGGCTTTGCTGAATGGCACGGCCGGCAAAGGCGATTTTTACCTGCCGCTGATTTTGCGCGGCGCGGGGCTGGCGCTGCTCACGGTGCCGCTTACGGCGCTGGCCGTATCGGGCCTGGCGCTCAAGGATATTGCCCAGGGCGCAGCCCTCAATAACATGATGCGCCAGCTGGGCGGCTCCTTCGGCATTGCCATCGTCAACACCTTTCTGGCCACGCAGTTTGCCGTGCATCGGCAGGCGCTGGTGACGCACCTCACGGCCGGCGACCTCGGCGTGGCCGAGCGGCTGGCTGCCGGGGCGCAATTGGTGGCGGTGCGCCTCGGCCAGCCCGTGCTGGAGGCCCAGCACCGCGCCTACCTGCTGCTGGATGCGGCTGTGAACCAGCAGGCCGGCATCATGAGCTACAACGATGCTTTCCTGCTGGTGGGCTGTTTTTTCCTGGCCGCCATGCCGCTGCTATTGCTGGTGCTGAAGCGCAAGCCCGGCAGCGCGCCAGTGCAGGTGAGCTTGTCGGACCACTAGCGCGAGCAGGAGGCGCGCCCTACATTTTTCACTCTCTATTTCTAATGTTATGCCTGAATACAAACGGGTGGTTATCACCGGGATGGGTGCCCTTACGCCCATCGGCAACGACGCGGCCAGCTTTGGGCGGGCGCTGCGGGCTGGCGTGAGTGGAGCGGCCCCCATCACCCATTTCGATGCGTCGAAATTTAAAACCCGATTTGCCTGCGAGGTGAAAGGTTTCGACCCGCTCGACTTCCTGGACCGCCAGGAGGTGCGCAAATACGACCTGTTTACCCAGTATGCACTGGTGGCGGCTGAGGAAGCTATTCGCCACGCCGAACTGGACTTCGACCAGCTGAACCGCAACCGGATTGGGGTAATCTGGGGCTCGGGCGTGGGCGGGCTGGGCACGTTGCAGGAGCAGATAACCGAGTTTGCGCACGGCGATGGCACGCCGCGCTTCAACCCGTTCATGGGGGCGAAGATGATAATTGACATCGCGGCCGGACTTATTTCCATCAAATACGGGCTGCGGGGGCTGAATTTCGCCACGGTTTCGGCCTGCGCCACGTCCACCACGGCGCTCATTGATGCCTTCAACTACATCCGCTGGGGCAAAGCCGATGTGCTGATTTCGGGCGGCTCGGAAGCGGCCATTAACGAGACGGGCATCGGCAGCTACAATGCGCTGCGGGCCCTTTCGACCCGCAACGACGACCCCGCCACCGCCTCCCGGCCCTTCGATGTGAGCCGCGATGGCTTCGTGGTGGGCGAAGGCGCGGGAGCCCTTATTCTGGAAGAGTACGAGCACGCCATCCGGCGCGGCGCACCCATTCTGGCCGAAGTGGTGGGCGGGGGCATGGCCGCCGATGCCTACCACCTCACCGGTACCCACCCCGAGGGCGAGGGAGCCTACCTGAGCATGCTGGCCGCGCTGGACGATGCCGGCCTGCACGCCGCCCAGATTGACTACCTCAATGCCCACGCCACCTCCACCGGCCTGGGAGATGCCAGCGAGCTACGGGCCATCGGGCGGGTGTTTGGCCCTGCCCCGCACCTGCACATCAGCGCCACCAAGAGCATGACCGGGCACCTGCTGGGCGCGGCTGGCGCGGTGGAGGCCATTGCCTGCGTGCAGGCCGTGCAGCACGACGTGGTGCCGCCCACCATCAACACCACCCAGCCCGACCCGGACATTGCCGGCCGCCTCCAGCTCACGCTGAGCCAGCCGGCTTACCGGCCCATTGAGTACGCCATGAGCAATTCCTTCGGCTTCGGCGGCCACACGGCCACGCTGATTGTGAAGAAGTTCTAGAACGGTCATGCAGCGCACAGTGGAGCATCTTGCACACCACCACTAATCAATGAAACGCTTACGATTGACCGTCATGCTTCGCTGCGCGCTGCATGACGGTCAATCAAAAACGGCTGCGCCGGCAGCCTTTTGCAAATCCGGCATTTTTCAACATTCTCATTTTCCCAATCATGAATATTACCAATAAAACCGTCCTCGTAACGGGCGGCGGTTCCGGCATCGGCCTGGCCATTGCCAAAACCCTCACTGAAAAAGGCAGCCGCGTCATCATCGTGGGCCGCAATGAGGCCAGGCTGCAACAAGCAGCGGCTGAAGTGCCGGGCGTCACGGCCATTGTGGCCGACATTAACAATGCCGCCGATATCGCCCGACTGGTGCAACGGGTCCAGGCCGAGTTCGGCGACCTGAGCGTACTCATCAACAATGCCGGCCAGGCCTCGGCCTATGAGCTGACCGCCGGGGCCAATGCGTTTGAGAAAGCCAGCGCCGAAATTGCCACCAACTACCTGGGCATGATTCACCTGACGGAGCGGCTATTGCCCACGCTGAGTGCCCAGCCGGAAGCGGCCATTGTGAACGTGTCGTCCATCGTGGCCTACGCGCCGAATGCCACTATTGCCACGTATTCGGCCAGCAAGGCGGCCGTGCATTCCTACACGCAGTCGCTGCGCCACACGCTGGCTAAAACCACCAATATCCGCGTGTTTGAGTTGATGCCACCGCTGGTGGACACCGAGTTTTCGGCCGAAATAGGTGGAGCCAGCGGCATTCCGCCGCAGCAGGTGGCCGACGAGCTCCTGACCGGGCTGGCGAATGGCGACGATGAAATTCGCGTGGGCAACACGGCGGGGTTTTATGAGTTTAGCCGCACTTCTCCGGCTGAGGCGTTTGCGTCGATGAATGGCTAAAACGGCTGTCATGCTGAGCGCAGCGAAGCACCTTATCACGCCGCATTAATTCGTGCAGGCGTGATAAGGTGCTTTGCTGCGCTCAGCATGACAGCGTTTTTCTGGAGCTTAGAACAAGTCGTCCTTCACCGGGGCGATGTAAGGCTGGGGCTTACTGTCGGTGGGCGGCAGGCCGAAGTAGAAGTACAGCGTGCGCTTGATGGGCACGCCGTTGAGGTGGTTGGTTTCGCTGTTGGGACCGAGTTTCTCGGGATGCTGGTCGATGTTGAGGCCGAGCTTGGTGCCGATGGGCGGGATGTTGTCGAGGAAGGAAATATCGCCGGTGGGCAGGCCGGGCTGGGGCTTGATGCCGCTGAGGCCGTAGAAATTGAAACGCCGCACGAACAGGTTTTTATCGGGGCTGGCGACGAGGAATTTGCCTTCTACGGTGTTGAATTCCATCCAGGCGATGTCGGCAAAATAGCCGTTGAACTCGGGGTAAATCCAGGGCGCGGCGGCCGTTTGGGTGTTGTTGTTGGCATTCTCCCACACGTTGAGCGTGGTGCCGGCGAGGCGGTTTTTCCAGGCGCGGTAGGGCCCCTGGCCCAGCCATTTGGCCCCGATAACGAAGTTTTCGGGGTAGCTGAAACTGAGGCCGGTGAAGGCGTGGTTGCCAGTGAGGGCGTATTCGTAGGTGAGTTCGAGCCAGCCGGTGGCGTACATTTTCCAGCGCACGGCTTTGAGGTCGCCGGTGTAGGTGGCTTCCACTACTTCGCCATCGGGCTCGGGGTGGTGTTGCAGGCCGGTGAAGGTGGCGGTGCCGGCCACCAGCACGGGGCCGTTGGTGAAGCTGAGTTTGTCGCCGTTGTTGCCCTTGACGCCGGTGAGATGGCCGTTGGTTTTGTTGAAGGTGACGCTGATGTTGCGGGCTTTGAGCGTGAGCGTGGAGTCGATTTCGGTGACTTCTACGGCGGCTTTTTCCAGGGCTTGCAGGGCCAGCATGCCGTCGAGCAGCCTGGCATTGCCGCCGGTTTTCCACGTCCATTTATACACGAGGTTTTTGGCTGGGTCGAAGGCGGAAAGCACCAGCGCGTCGTAGCTTTTCCAGTCTTTGGGCAGCTCCAGACTCAGCTTGCCGGTGGCCAATGGAGGCAAATTAGGGCTTTTGATTCGGCTTTTCTTCTGCGTGATGCTACCCGCGAACGGGTCGCTGGGCTTGCGGAAATTCACCAGCTCCCACTGAAAAAAGCACTGGCTGAAGTTAGTGAAATGGTAGCGGTTTTCGACTTCTACTTTCCCGTCGAATTTGGTGGGCAGCTCTTTCAGGGTGATGTGCACGGGCGAGAAAATCTCCCGGATGGCGAAGAAGCTGCCTTCCTTTTCGCGGTGCGGGCCCAGCAGGCCGTCGGGTGCGTTCACGCCGTTCACGTCGATGATGTTGTGCTGGTCGGTACGCACGATGCCTTCGTCCAGCATGGCCCAGAGGAAGCCGCCGCCCGAGCGCTGGGCCTTCCAGTGCAGCTCCCACATATTGGCCAGGCCGGCCCCGCCACCGCCATCGTCTTGGCTGTGCAGGAATTCGGTGGGCATGTAAATGAGTGAATCGGCTAGGATTTTCTGGGTGCTGTAGTAGTCCTCGTAGTGGTTGCAGTCGATGCCGCTGGCCGCGTTGCCGGGGCGGTGGTGCGGGTGAATGACGGGCCGCCGGGTGAGGTCGTACTGGTAGAAAATGGCATCCAGTTCCTTGTTGGTGCCGCCCTCGTTGCCGTTGTCCCAGAAGATGATGCTGGGGTGGTTCTGGTCTTTCTCCACCATGGAGCGCACGAGGGGCGTGCCGGCCCGGGTGCTGTAGAATTTCTGCCAGCCGGCCAACTCATCGAGCACGTACAGGCCCAGCGAATCGCAGAGGTGCAGGAACTCGGCATCGGGCGGGTAGTGCGACATGCGCACGGCGTTCATGTTCATCTCCTTCAGCAGCTTCACGTCCATGAGCTGGATGCTGTCGTTGAGGGTGCGGCCGGTTTCGGGCCACCAGCTGTGGCGGTTGGTGCCCTTCATTTTTACCTGCGTACCATTCACATAAATGCCCTGGCCGCGCCGCACTTCAATGGTGCGGAAGCCGAAGGTTTCGGTGCTCTGGTACTGGGTTTCGGAGCCGGTGCGCAACGTGAGGTGGGCGCAGTAGAGGGTGGGCGTTTCGGCCGTCCACTGACGCGGGTTTTTGATGGCCGTTGTCAAGCGGGCAACGGTGTCGCCAGCGGCTACCGCGGCGGTGGCGGTGCCCACGGTTCGGCCGGTGGCGTCCAGAATATCGGCTTGCAGCTGGGCGGCTTGCTTCACGTTGCGCACGTTGGCGCGGAGCGTGAAGCTGCCGTTGGCCTTCGCGTCAATGGCCACGTTATCGGCGTACTGCTGCGGGTAGGATTGCAGGTAAACGGGCCGGAAAATCCCACCGAAAACCCAATAGTCAGCCAGCCGCTCGGCGTTGTTCACGCTCGGCTCGGCCGACATTTTGCTGACCTTCACTTCCAGCAAATTCGCCTCGCCGAACTTCAGCTTGTCGGTGATGTCGTACTTGAAACGGTAAAAAGCCCCTTGATGAATGGCCCCGGCTACCTGTCCGTTAACCTTCACTTCGGTGTCCGTCATCGAGCCTTCAAACACGATTTCGACGCGCCGCCCGCGCCAGTTGGCCGGCACCGTGAACGAGTGCTTGTACAGCCCCTGCTCATCGGCGAAGCGGAAGTTTTTGCCGTAGGTTTTGTAGTCGCGGCCGTAGTTGTAGAGGCCGAAACCCTGCTGCTCCCAGCACGAAGGCACGGCAATGGTGGTCCAGAAGCCGCTTTTTCGCCCGCCGGTGCAGTAGAAATCCCAGCGTACGGTGGGGTGGTTGTCGCGGCCGGAGAGGTACTGAATTTGGCGTTGCACCGGGGTTTGGGCGCGGGTAGTTTGGGCGGACAGCAGCGCCAGAATCAGCAGCAGATATTGGATTGGTTTGGGCATTGGTTGGGGCGATGTAAAGACGCGACATTTCGTATCTCGGCGTTGCTGGTGTTGTGGATTCGGCGGTTCGGTCCGACGGCGCAGCCGTCCGACCGATTGTCGTGGAACGAAGGCGGCCTGGAAATTTCGTTCGCACAAAAACCGGTCGGACGGCTGCGCCGTCGGACCGGGAAACGGCCTCAATAATGCGTGTGGTTAACCACGCTGTTTCTCAAATACTCCACATCCTTCT
>JAQBNT010000226.1 GCA_028288445.1 Hymenobacter sp.
GATGGTGGGGAGGGAATCCAGATGTTGGATGGCAGCGTGGTAATCCATGTTTTCGCCGTTGAACAACTCGTTGATGAAGCTGAAACGCTGGTTGATGGAAATGGCTTCGCGCAGGGTATCTACTTTGGGCCCGGTGCGCTCGGCCAGCGTGGGGGCCGCTGTAGCCCGGAGGGTTTCGGCTAGAAGAGGAGCGGCCTGCTGGCCGGCTTTCAGCTTTTCGTGCAGAGGGACGATAGCAGATTCGGCCTCTTGTAACGGACGGGCCGGAGCTTCGGCAGTGGGTGCGGGCTTGGGAGCAACTGGGGCAACTGGCGGCCGCTCTTCTTTGGCGGGCGCGACGAATGTGGGAGGCGCTACCGGAACCGGAGCGGGTGTTGGGACGGTAGCAACCTCTTCGACCCGTGGAGGCGTTGCGGCAAGGGATACCGGGCCATCCTCCAGCAGGTCGGCGGTGGTGAGGGGAAGCAGGGCGCTGAGTTCGGTGACGAGCCGCTGCATGGGCTGATGAGCCTTGTAGTTGGCGGCGTGATAAAGCTCGAACCGATGCGCCAGGAAATCGCGGCTGAGGTCGTCGCTAGCGGGCAGGCTATCGACAAAACCTTGATAAAAAGCTTTGTCGATGTCGAAATAGCGCAGGTTATCGCGCAGCCCAGCCAATGTAGGCGTTTCGGTATTGCCGAGCAGCAGGCGCTGAAAGCTGCCGGCTGGGTCGGCCACAATGCCAAGGGTATCGGTCGCCGCCTGGGCCAGCAGTGGCTCAAAAGCCGCACGGTTCAGGCTGATGTGGCGTGAAAGCACATTCATGAACTGCACAAGGGCGATTTGGACGGGAGCCGCCTCAAAATCGAAATAGGCACTGCGCAGGCGGGCGGTTTCGGCCTGCCATTGCCCCAGCAGCTGGCGGATGACCAGTAAGTTGAGCTGACGAATGGGCGTGAACTTGAGCACGGCCGGGCCGTCGAGGGTAGCGGTGGGGTGGGTGCCAAAATGTTGGTCGCAGAGCCGGGTGGCCAGGCGGCGGCCATACTGTGCACACTTGGCGAGGCTATATTTGTCGTTCATAAAAAGGCCGGGTTTCGGTGGCCGAAGTTAGGCACAAATGCCCCTGTTGACGATTGAAAACTTGTCCGGCGCGGCCGTGAACGTGCCTGCCGGGGCCACTTTGCTCGCCGCTTTGCAAGCTGCGGGCCACGACTGGATGCACGCCTGCGGGGCCAAAGGGCGCTGCACCACCTGCCGCCTGCAACTGCGAGCAGGCCAGGAAAACCTGAGCCCGCTCACGGCGGCTGAGCTGCGCTACCAGGCGGCCGGCCGGTTGCTGCTCAATGAGCGCCTGACCTGCCAGGCCCAACTGCCCGCCGGCGATGCCACCGGCCGGGTGCCCGAAGCGACCAAACTGCCCCATGTACGGTACGGCGAAGCGCCGGCTGCCGATTAACCAAAATAATGGCTGGCCCGCGCAGGCAGGTAAAGGCAGGCGGTCAGAACGTTTGGTTGTGCGGGGCTGGAACCGACGCAAATGCGGGCACCACCCTTGGCGGTTCGTTCCTAACTTTAGGATTCAAAACCACCCAAGCCGTCCGTATTTTGTTTATTGAACCCCGCGTCGGAAACCGCCACAATGCCCCCCGCCGGGGTTGGATTGAAGTGGTGTGTGGCTCCATGTTTTCGGGCAAGACCGAAGAACTGATTCGCCGCCTCACCCGGGCCCGCATTGCGCGGCAGCGGGTCGAAATCTTTAAGCCCGCGCTCGATACGCGCTACCACGCCGAAGACGTGGTAAGCCATAACGCCGCCCGCATTCGCTCTACGCCGGTGGCCATTGCCTCGGAAATCCTGCTGCTCGCGGCCGGGTCCGACGTGGTGGGCATCGACGAAGGCCAGTTTTTTGATGATTCGCTGGTTGACGTGTGCGCACAGCTGGCTAATAACGGTACCCGCGTCATCGTGGCCGGGCTTGATATGGACTACCTGGGGCACCCTTTCGGTCCTATGCCTGCCCTGCTGGCCACGGCCGAGTACGTGACCAAGGTGCATGCCGTGTGCGTGTGCTGCGGCGAAATTGCGTCGTATTCCTACCGCATCGCAGCCAGTGCCAGCCAGGTGTTGCTGGGCGAAACCGACTCGTATGAAGCCCGTTGCCGGCCGTGTTTTCTGGAAGGCATGCAGGCCAAAGAGGCTACGCCGGAAGCCCGCTCGGCCGCTACGCACTAAATTTCGGGGTGCAGCGTTGGCAACGGCAGCCCCGCTGCTTTCTATCCTTACTTTGAGCTTTTGCTGAGCGTATGTCCCACTTTTTCCGTTGTTTGTTTGGGTTGACCGGATTGTTTTTGTGGACGAGTGCCGCCTCGGCCCAAAACACCGCTGGCTACGGCGACTGGCAATTGCACCTGCCCACCAACCACCCCCTATTCCTGGCCGATGCCGGCAACCGGCTGTATGTGGCGACCGAAAACGCCTTTTATTTTCTGGATAAGAAGCAGAACACCACGCAGGTACTTTCGCGGCGCGACGGCCTGAACGACGTGTCGGTGACGGCCCTGGCTTACGATTCGGTGACGCAGCAAACGGTGCTGGGGTATCGTAATGCCAACATTGATATCCTACGGCCCAATGGCAGCGTGCGGAACATAAACGACATCCTGCGCAAAATTGCGCAAGGAGGCGTTCAGGCCGGCGATAAACCAATCAATCGAATATCAATTGGAGGTGGCAAGGCTTATGTGTCAACTACTTTTGGCGTGGTCGTCATTGATTTGCTCAAACTGGAAATTACCGATACCTACAGCAGCATTGGCCCTGGCGGAGCAATCGTGAGCGTGTACGATGCCGTCTCGACGGGCGGCTTCCTGTATCTGGCTACGTCGGCAGGCTTGTTGCGCGGGGCGCTGACCACAAACTTATTGGACTACAACAAATGGGCGGTGGCATTGCCAGTGCCTCTGGTGGCCAATCGGCCGATATACCGGTTTCTGGCTGCTTACGAAGGGCAGGTATATGCTGCCATCGACGGCGCGGGCGTGTATAAATACACGGCGAACGTGTGGCAGGCCGTTCCCAATACTTATTCAGGGGAATTCCGTAGCCTGCACTTCAGCAGCATCGGGGCGTTGGCTATTGACGACAATGCCGGGGTACGGCGGATTAATAATAGTGCCGTTACCACTGTAGTCCCTCCCACGGCTGGCACGTTGACTGAAGATGCCGTGCGCGCGCGCGATGGCAGCTACTACGTGGCTAATTATAACAAGGGCTTGCAACGGGTGCAACCGGGTACTGGCACGGTCATCGAGTCTTTTGTAGCCAATGGTCCCGCTAGCAGCCTTGCTTTCAGTATTCTGGCTGATGCGCGTACCAACATTGTTAATATATTCACGGGCCGTTACTTTGAGCGGTACGATTTGTCGGGCTATCGGGCCGGGTTTTATGAGTACAAGGGTGGGCAGTGGACCAACTTTGATGCTAATTCCTACCCCAATCTGGCTGATTTCCCCAATCCAACCAGCCCGGTGCGGGGCACCCGCACGCCGGATGGCAAACTCTACGTCGGCCATTTCAACGGGGGGCTGCTGGAGTGGGAGGGGCCGGGCAAATTTCGGCTGTTTGGGGAAGGCAATCCGGCCGGCAGCCCGCTGCTGGGCACGTTTGGCGACCGCAACCGCGTGGATATAACCGACGTAGCTACGGCTGCCGATGGTAAAGTGTGGGTGGTGAACCGGCACTTGCGGCCGGGAGTGTCGGGCCTGTCGCTGTTCGACCCGGCGGCTACCACCTGGCAAACTGTTCCGTACACGCTGGGCCTGGAAGCCCTCGAGCGCATTGCGTTAGACGACAATGGCTACGTCTGGGCTTCCGTATCGCGCAAGACGGACCCGACCGGTGCCCCGCTGGGCATCTTCGCTATCGACCCGGCCGTTAATTCCGCTAATCCTCCGCGTTTTTTTACTACCGCGACCGGCCTGCCCGACAACCAGATTTACGAGCTGGTGAAAGACCGGCGCGGCTATATCTGGGCGGCTACCATCAAGGGCGTGGCTGTATTCAATGACCCGAGCGGGCCGTTTCTGTCCACGGCCGGGTTCACGCTGCCAACGGTGCGGCGGGGCGAAGGCACGGGCTTTCCGGCGCTGTTCAGCGAAGCCGTGCGGACGCTGGCCGTTGACGGTGCCGACCGCAAGTGGTTTGGGACCGATAACGGCTTGTGGCTGTTCAGCCCCGATGCCGATGAGGCGCTAATGCACTTCACGACTGCCAACAGCCCCTTGCCATCCAACGGTATTGTGGATGTGAAGGTGAACGACAAAACCGGCGAAGTATGGGTCGCCACCAATGCCGGCGTGGTAGCCTTCCGAGGTTCGGCTACCGTGACCGAGGGCGAGCCGAACTGCACGGCCGTATTCCCCAATCCCGTGCGGCCTGATTTTCAAGGCCTAGTTGGCATTACGGGCTTGGCCAACAACGCGCTGGTAAAAATTACCGACGTGGCCGGCCACCTCGTGTATGCCACCACGGCCACCGGCGGAGCCGTTACCTGGAACCTGACCATGCCCGATGGTCGGCGCGTGCGCTCAGGCATTTACCTCGTCCTGTCGTCGGATGCCGACGGCAAAAACGGCTGCGTGAGCAAAGTTGCCGTACTTAGTAAATGAGGAATGAAGCATGCGGAATGAAGAATTATCCCGACGGCAATTCTTCATTCCTCATTTCTTATTGACTTATGCTGATTAAGACGCGGGGCATTGTCCTCAGTTACCTCAAATACCGCGAAACGAGCATCATCGCCCGGGTGTATACCGAGCGGCTGGGCGTGCAGACGTATGTAGTAAACAGCGTGCGCAAGGCCAAGCCACCGGGGCGCATTGCCCTGTTTCAGCCCTTCACGCTGCTGGAGCTGGTGGCCTACGTGGCGCGGGGCAGCAGCGGCCTCACGCGGTTGTCGGAGTTCCGGTGCGCCGAGCCCTTCCAGACGTTGCCCTACGACGTGCATAAGAGCAGCGTGGTGCTGTTTCTATCGGAAGTGGTGGGCCGGGCCGTGCGCGAGGAGGAGCAAAACGAACCCCTGTTTCAGTTTCTGCACGACTCCATTCTGGCCTTTGACCGGCAGGCAGAAGGCAGCGAGAATTTCGCGCTGGTATTTCTGCTGCAATTGGCGGCTTATCTGGGCTTCGGCATCAGCTCCGGGGCCGAGCTGACCGACCAGGTGATTATGGCGGGCCACGCGGCCACCGCCAAAGGCGTGACCGGGCCGGCCACGCTGCGGCTGCACGAGTTCGATGGCTATTTCGACGAGTTGCTGCGCGATTCCGCCACCAGCACCATTCCCAACGGCCGCGTGCGCCACGAGCTGCTAAACGTGCTCATTCGATACTACCAGTTG
Source organism: Hymenobacter sp. (assembly GCA_028288445.1). Taxonomy (GTDB): domain Bacteria; phylum Bacteroidota; class Bacteroidia; order Cytophagales; family Hymenobacteraceae; genus Hymenobacter. The sequence continues at coordinate 5,378 of JAQBNT010000226.1, forward strand.
CATGTGGAGCAAATGGGCGAAATCCGCTCACTCGACATCCTGTCGCAGGTTCTCAATTAAGTAGTCAGGCCTTTGCCCGCTGGAAACCGTTGTGCTCTATGAGCAGCTGGTTTCCAGCGGGCAAAGGCCTGAATTTGTTTAAGCTTATTAAGCTTAGCGGCTCAACCGGGTCGGGCTATTTGAAATCAACCAGTTCTACCTCAAAGCGAAGGACGGCGTTGGCGGGAATGTCGGCCCCGGCACCACGGGGGCCGTAGGCCAGGGGCGACGGAATGAGCAACACCGCCTTGCTGCCCTTGTTGAGCATGGCAATGCCCTGGTCCCAGCCCGGAATGACCTGGCCCTGGCCCAGCACGAAGGAAATGGGTTCGTTGCCGTGCTTGGCCGAGGAGTCGAATTCCTGGCCCGTGGCCAGCACCGTGCCCCGGTAAAGCACGCGCACGGTTTGGCCAGTTTTGGGCGTAGCGCCGGTGCCGAGCTTTTTGAGGATGTAGTAGGTGCCGCCCGTTGTTTTCTTGGCCGTAGCCTTGTTCTTTTTCAGGTAAGCCTGGATGGCGGCCACGTCCTTGGTCATTTGCGCCGCAGCCAAGGCTTTGCCCTGGCGGGCGCTTTCCTCCTGCAGCTTTTGCTGGCGGGCAGTCATTTCGGCCATCGTAACGAGTTCGCGGGCGCTGGCCAATACAACCAGTACGTTGCCGCTCTTGCGCAGAAACGGCGGCACGGGCTGGCGGAAAGTTTTCGCAAACACCGTATCGGCCGGGAAGCGGAAGATGGCGCTGTCGCCGGGTAGGAGCAGGCCCAGGGCCTCTTCTAGGCTGCCGGGGGTAAGCTGCGCGGGCAGGGCCACCGGTTGCGGCAGCGGCTGCATGTGGCGCGAGTTCATGAGCACCGAGTCGCGGCCCGTGCGGAATTCCATGAATACCGTCAGGACCTGGCCGGCGCGGCTGGCGTAGGGCGCGTCGGTGGGGGCGAGGGCGCGGGGCTGGTAGCGCCCGGCGGCGTCTTTGCGGAAAAGCCGGTACTCCGTGCCCGTGGACAGGCGGGAAAAATCAGTGGCCGGGGCCTGCGCATGAGCCGTTTGGGCTAAACCAAACAGGGCACCAAACGCGGCAAAAAACAGGTTTCGCATTATTCTAAGTAAGATTCTGGAAGAGCGAGCTGCGACAGTAAGCCCTACCGTACGCTCATGACTTGCAGCTCAAACACCAGGTCGGTATTGGGAGGAATTAAATAACGGGATTCGTCTTCGGGGTCGCGCACGCCGGCGGCACCGTAGGCCAGCGCGGCCGGTATCCAGGCGCGCGCCCGCGAGCCCACGGGCAGCAACGGCAGCAACTCGTCCCAACCCGCGATGACTTCCTTGCGGCCCACCCGAAACCGCACCGGCCCACCCGAGGCGGCCGTCGCATCAAAAATGTGCCCATCGGGCAGGAAACCGGTGTAGCGCACGGCCACGCGCTGGCCGGGCTGGGCCAGTGGTCCGGCACCACGCTCCCGAAACACAAAACGCACCCCGCCTGGCGTAAGCTGCGGAGCGAGGTGCGCGGTATCGGAGATGGTACTGGCTGCGGGGGCGGTGGGCGCAGTCGGCACCGCCGGCTTGGGGTTAAGCTGGGCCTGGGCCGCCGGGCCACCAAGCACCAGCATAATCACCAGGCCGCCCAATCCCCATCCAATGCCCGTGGTGCCGTGCATAGCGAACTGCTTAAAAAACTTCGAGGATTTCCACGTCAAACATCAGGGCTGCATCAGTAGGGATGGTGGATGAGCCGGTGGGGCCGTAGGCCAGATAAGACGGGATGAGCAGCAACTTGCGGTCGCCCTGGCGCATCAGCAGCAGGCCTTCATTGAACCCGGGAATGGCCCCGCTGCCGCCCGTAAACACGGCGCAGCCGCACTGGGTATGGTTCTCCGACGAATTATCAAAAATAGCGCCCTGCGGATAATTTGGGTTGCCGTACGAAGCGGGGTAGCCCGTGGAGGCCGGATGTGCGCCGTTGCTCAGAAACCGCCCAACGTATTTTATCCGCACCTGCTTGCCGGTGGTAACGGGTGTGCCGGTGCCTGCCACGCTATCCACCACGTACAGGCCGGAGTTGGTGCGGCGGGCTTTGTTCAGCAGGCGAGTACGAACCAGGTAATTGTGAATCGTGTCCTCATCGATGGCCTTGAGCTGATTCTGATGCTCAGCCAACTGCTTTTGATAGGCCGTTTGCGAGTTGCAGCTCCACAGAGCCGGAGCGGCGAGTAGCAGGCAGGCGGCCAGCACCACATGGTGGGCGCGGAGCAGAACTTTATTCATGGCGAAGAGGATAAAAAGATTCCGACCAACGGAGCCCGGACAGCAATGCTGCGCCGCCCGTTGGCCGGAATCCAGTATTATAAGAAAGATTATTGAACGTCAACTAGTTCCACCTCAAAGCGCAGGGGCGCGTTGGCCGGAATGTCGGCTCCGGCACCACGGGTACCGTAGGCCAGCGACGAAGGGATGAGCAAAATGGCGCGGCTGCCCTTGTTGAGCAGGGCAATGCCCTCGTCCCAACCCGGAATCACGGCACCCTGGCCGAGGGGGAAGTCAATCGGCTTGCCAGCTTTGTCCGACGAGTCGAACTGCTTGCCGCTGAGCAGCGTACCGTTGTAGTTCACGCTCACGGTCTGGCCGGCTTTGGCCGGAGCGCCGGTGCCGGGCTTCAGCACCTGGTAGTAGATGCCCGAAGGCGTCTTCTGCACGGTGAGGCCGTTTTTCTTGATGTATTCCTGCAACACGGCATCATCCTTTTTCAACTGAGCCTGCACCTCGGGGGCAGCCATGGCCTTCGCCTGGGCATCCTTCTGGGCCTGCATCTGCTTGGCGTACTCGGGCGAGGCCATGCGCTGCTTCAATTGAGCAGCCATGGCGCGCTTCTGCAGTTCGGGCTGCATGGCCTGGGCTTCGGCCTGGGTGATAAGCTTGTCGGTGGTCGACACGAACATTTGCACCACGTTGCCGCCTTTGCGCAGGAACGGGGGCACCGGCTGGCCCGACTTGGGCTTGATGAGCGAATCGACCTGGAAGCGGAACACGCCGCTGTCGCCGGGCTGGAGCATGGACAACGCCTCGTCGGGCATGCCTTTCTGCTTCAGCTCCTGCAGGGGCAGGGGCACGGGCAGGCCCACGTCGCGGCGGGTGTTCTGGAGCACCGAGTCCTTGCCGGTGCGGTACTGCATGTTGCCGAGGAGGAACTTGCCCACCCGGTCTTTGTAGGTCGGGTCGCCGTCGGGGCCGATTTCGCGCCGCTCGTAGCTGCTGCCAACTTTCTTAAAAATCTTGTATTCGATGCCGGACTTGGTTTTGGCAAAGTCACCCCCGCCTTTGTTGCAGGCGGTGAGGGAAGCGAAGCTCAGCACGCCGGCCGCCAGGGCCAGCTGCCGCGCAGAGCGGGAGGAAAAACGCATGAAAATTAAAAAAGTGAGAGTCAGATACGGTTCAAAGTTACGCCACCGGCGGCGCTACGGCAGCGGGCACACCCGTTAATTGCTCCTTGTACTCGGGCAGGATGCTGAGGAAGCGCTCTACAGTTGCATCGAGGGACAGGTAGCTGATGCCGCCGGAGGCATTGTGATGCCCGCCGCCGTCGAAATGCTTGCGCGAGAAGTCGCTGACGGAGAAGCTGCCCACCGAGCGGAAAGAAATTTTGACGGCCACGCCGCGGTCAATGAAAACCGCCGCGAATTTGATGCCCTCGATGCTCAGCGCGTAGTTTACCAAGCCTTCGGTGTCGCCGGTTTTGCTCTGGTACTGGCGCAGTTCCTCCTGCGTGATGGCAATGTAGGCGGTGTTGAACTCTCGGTTCACCATTAGCTTGTCTTTCAGCACAAAGCCGAGGAAACGCAGGCGAATTTCAGAATGTGAGTCGTAGATGCGGCGATGCACCGACGACAAATCGATGTTGACCTTCAGCAATTCAGCAATAATCAAATGCACGTTGCGCGAGGTGCTGGGGTGGCGGAACGAGCCCGTATCGGTCATGATGCCCGCGTACAGCGCCTCGCCCATGCCCTTGGTGATGAGGTCCTGGTCGCCCAGGTCACGGATAATTTCAAAGATGAGCTCGGCCGTGGCGGCCGCCGTGGGCACCGAAAACGTGATGTCGGCAAAGTCCTCGGGCTCCTGGTGGTGGTCGACCAGCACCTTGGTGGCACCGGCCTGGCGGATGTATTCGCCCAGCTCGTTGATGCGGCCCAGGCAGCTAAAATCGAGGCAGCAGATAACCTCGGCGCGGGCGATGAGGTCGCGCACCTGCCGGTCGTTCTGGCGCTTGTCGTAAATAACTACCTCGTCATTGCCCTCCATCCAGTTGAGGAAGGCCGGATAATCGGACGGGGTGACCACCTTGAAGTGGTGGCCTTTCTGCTTAAGATACCCGGCCCAGGCCAGCGACGAGCCCAGCGCATCGGCGTCGGGTTTGTGGTGGGTGGTGATAACAACCTGTTTGGGCTGCGCCAGCAATGCTTGCAGCGCGGAAATTGAACTAGACATCGACAACGTGAATGGCCCGGAAACGGAACTGAGGGCCGGTGGCTTACGAATAATTGGGGCGGCAAAAGTCGGCATAAATCCGTTCCCAACAACGCACTCCCCCCGGAAGGTTCTCCGCAAGTATCTCAACTGCCGGCCACGCCCGGCCAAAGCAACCCGTGGGCTTTGGTGCTACTTTTGTGGCTCAATAATATTTCTAACCCCAACTCTCCCCCGACCGACGCAATGGCCACCAACCGCACATTCACGATGATTAAGCCCGATGCCGTTCAGGAAAACCACATTGGTGGCATTCTGAGCATGATTGAGGCCGGCGGCTTCCGCATCGTGGAGCTCCAGAAAATCAACCTCACCGCCGAGCGCGCGGGCCAGTTCTACGCCGTGCACGCCGAGCGTCCGTTCTACAACGACCTCGTGAAATACATGTCGAGCGGCCCCATCGTGGCAGCCATTCTCGAAAAAGAAAATGCTGTAGCCGACTTCCGTACCCTCATCGGCGCTACCAACCCGGCCAACGCTGAGGACGGCACCATCCGTAAGAAGTACGCCAAGAGCATCGAAGCCAACGCTGTTCATGGCTCGGATTCGGACGAAAACGCCCAGATTGAAGGCGAATTCTTCTTCGGCACGAAGTAATCTGCAACTCAACTGCTTGAAAAAGCCCGTCTTGCATTGCGCA
>JAQBNT010000092.1 GCA_028288445.1 Hymenobacter sp.
CGCAGTCGGAGCATCTCTATCTCGAGAGTAAATAATTTACTTGCACGGTAGAGATGCTCCGACTGCGCTCAGCATGACGGCCTTTTGTTCCTTACTAACAACAGGCTTTCCCTGCCCCGCGCCCTACTTTTGCCCCATGCCGCTACTTCATTACCTCGACCAGGGCCAGGGCCGCCCGCTGGTTATCCTCCACGGCCTGTTTGGCACGCTTGATAACTGGCAGAGCCTGGCGCGCCGCTGGGCCACCGAGGCCGGCCTGCGCGTCATCAGCGTGGACTTGCGCAACCACGGCCGCTCGTTTCACAGTGCGGAGCACACCTACGCCCTCATGGCGCAGGACGTGCTCGACTTATTCGACCACCTGCAGTTGAGCCAAGAAACCACGCTCATGGGCCACAGCATGGGCGGCAAAGTGGCCATGCGCCTCGCCCTCGACCACCCCGAGCGGCTGGCCCGGCTCATTGTGGTCGACATCGCCCCGCGCTTTTCGGATATGGAGCACCAGGACGATATCCTGGCCGGCCTGCATGCCGTGAACCTTGCCGCCATTACCAACCGGCAGGAGGCCGACGCGGCGCTGGCGCAGTACGTTGGCAACCTTGGCACCCGGCAGTTCCTGCTGAAAAATCTCTACCGCCGGGACGATAACTCCTTTGCCTGGCGCATCAACCTGGAAGTGCTGGCCGCGCAGCTGCCCGCCGTGGGCGAGGAAACCACCGGCAAAGCGCCGTTTCTGAAGCCCACCTTGTTCATCCGGGGCGGCAAGTCAGATTACATCACGGCCGAGGATAAGCTGCACGGCATCCCGGCGCTGTTTCCGCACTCGCAGGTGGCCACCGTGGTCGATGCCGGCCATTGGGTGCACGCCGAAAGGCCGGAAGAGATTTTTGAGATGGTGAAGGCTTTTGCGCTGAGCTAGAAGCCCGTCCGTCATGCAGAGCGCAGCGAAGCATCTTGCCCGCTTCGTTGCACTACCAATTGAATTACTTATTGCGGTAAAGATGCTTCGCTGCGCTCTGCATGACCGTACACACCCTTAATCTTTCATCCTCATTGGCAACCCTCTTCCTCATCCCCACGCCGCTGGCCGACGACACGGCCCCGCAGGTGCTCCCGCCGCAGGTGGTGGCCGCCGTGGCCGCCCTCCCCTATTTCCTGGTGGAGAACGCCCGCACCGCCCGCCGCTTTGTGAAAAGCGTGGCCCCGCACCGCGTCATCGAGGATATCCGCTTCGTCGTCATCGACAAAGACAGCACCGATGTGGAAGTGCGCGCCGCCCTCGCGCCGCTGGTGAAAGAGGGAATTGATGCTGGTATCCTGAGCGAAGCCGGCTGCCCCGGCATTGCCGACCCCGGCGCGGCGCTGGCGCGGGAGGCGCACCGGCAGGGCCTGCGGGTGCGGCCGCTGGTGGGGCCGTCGTCGCTGCTGCTGGCGCTCATGGCCTCGGGACTGAATGGGCAGCAATTCGCTTTTCACGGGTATTTGCCCATTGAGAAAGCGCCGCGCGTGGCGGCCATCAAGGCGCTGGAAAAGGAGGCGCAGCAGCGGCAGCAGTCGCAGCTTTTCATCGAAACGCCTTACCGCAACGGGGCACTGTTTGCTGATTTACTGGCGCACTTGCAGCCCGGCACGCGGCTGTGCGTGGCGGCCGATGTGACGGGCGCAGGCGAGTTTATCAAGACGCTGACGGTTTCGGACTGGAAGCGGCTGCCGGCCCCGGAGCTGCACAAGATTCCGACGGTGTTTGTGATTGGGATGTAGCGCGGAAAGGCTATCATGCAGCGCGCAGCGAAGCATCTTTACCGCTCAACGCAATCCAATCGCAGGAATTACTATCGAGGTAAAGATGCTTCGCTGCGCGCTGCATGACGTGTTATGTTGCCCTTACGAAGCCCGCACTACGAAGCGCAACTCCTTAGCCGGTTCAAGCTCCTGGGGGGCGGGCAAAACCGTTTCGCCGTGCTGGCTCAGGTCGAGGCCGTCGGCTTCGTGGGTGGCGTTTACCCGAATGGGGATGAGGACGTTGGTCACCTTATAGAGCAGGTAGGAGCCGCCGAAGGTATAGACCGAGATGAAGGCCAGCGCGCCGAGGTGGTGCAGCAGCAGCGTGTAGGAACCGGTGGTGGCCAAGCCGCCGTCCTTGGCGAAAATGGCGGTGAGAATCATGCCCACGATGCCGCCCACGCCGTGGCAGGGGAATACGTCGAGGGTGTCATCGAGCTTGGTGCGGTTCTTCAAATCGACCGCGCCGGCGCTGATGGCGGCCGATACCACGCCGATGAACAGCGCCGGACCGTAGCTCACGTAGCCCGCCGCCGGGGTGATGGCCACCAGGCCCACTACTGCGCCAATGGCCGCGCCCGCCGCCGACGGCCGCTGCCCGCGCACGGCCTCAATCATCATCCAGGTGAGCATGGCGGCGGCCGAGGCCATGTGCGTGGTGAAGAACGCCTGCACCGCCGTGGCATTGGCCGCCAGGGCCGAACCGGCGTTGAAACCAAACCAGCCGAACCACAGCAAGCCCGTACCGATGAGGATAAACGGCACATTGGGCGGCACATGGGTGTGGCCTTCGAGGTGGCTGTGGCGGCGGCCCAGGGCCAGCGCGCCCGCCAGCGCGGCAAAACCGGCCGAGATGTGCACCACCGTGCCGCCGGCAAAATCAAGCACGCCCCACTTCAGCAGGAAGCCGTCGGGGTGCCAGGTCCAGTGGGCTAGGGGGCAGTAGATGAGCAGGCTGAACAGGCACATGAACAGCAGGTAGCCCCAGAACCGGATGCGCTCGGCAAATGCGCCGCTGATGAGGGCGGGCGTGATGATGGCGAATTTCAGCTGGAAGGCCGCGTAGAGCACCAGCGGCAGGTTGGGGGCCAGGCGCGGGTGTGGGGCGGTGCCCACGTTATTGAACATGAAAAACGTGAGCGGATTGCCGATAACGCCGCCGATGCTGTCGCCAAAGGCCAGCGAAAAGCCCACCACGTACCACAGCACCGAGATAACGCCCAGCGCGATAAAACTCTGGAGCATAGTGGATATGACGTTGCGCTTGCTCACCATGCCGCCGTAGAAGAAGGCCAGGCCGGGGGTCATCAGCAGCACGAGGCCGGAGGCGGAGAGCATCCAGGCCAGGTCGGCGGGGTTGAAGGCGTCGGGCTTGGCGTCGGGGTGGTTTTGGGGCAGGAAGGCGGCAAAACCGGCCAATAGTAGGATAGCGCCCAGGCAGGCAGCAGCTAAATATCTTTTCCGAGTCATAGTGGGGTAAATTTAGAGGCACTTGACCGAATATATCAAATAAATCTCGCTTACCCCTTTCGAATTTAGACTCACAAACGTTAGTTCCTATCATTTTTCTAGTAGCACTCTATCAAAATCGATACCCAGTTAGAAGTCAATACTAAAAGCCGTGCGGCCGGCCTCATTCGTTTCGAGGCGGAAGCGGAAGCCGTGTGCCAGCAGCACGTCGCGCACCAGCGTGAGGCCGATGCCCTGGCCGTCGCGCTTGGTGCTGAAGAAGGGCGTGAACAGCCGCTGCCGCACTTCGGGCGTGAGGCCGGGACCGTCGTTTTCGATGGTGAGGGCGGGCGTGCTGAGCGTGGTGCGCACCCACACGTTGCCGCCGTGGCCGATGGCTTCAAGGGCATTTTTGGCCACGTTGAGCAGGGCTTGCTCCAGTTGTTGGGCATCGAGGGTCAGGGTGAGCGGGGCGGCGGGCAGCTCCAGGTGCCAGGCAATGTTGCGCTCCTCGCTCAGGGGCTGGAGCAGGCGGCAGATGCCGCGTAGCAGGGCGTGGAGGTCGGTGGGGCGCGGGGCGGGCGGGGGCAGGCGCACGAGGTGGGCGAAGTTGGCAATGAAGTTGGCCAGCTGGGTATTGCGGGCGATGCTCACGTCGAGGGCCTGGGTGAAGTCGGGTTGGTCGACGGGGTCGAGCTGCGGGGCGTAGTGCTGGAAGCTGTGCAGGATGGAGTTGATGGCCCCGATGGAGTTGTTGATTTCGTGCGACATCATGCGGATGAGCTGCCCATAGGCCTGCTTTTCCTGCTTGATGAGCTCCTGGGTCAGCTCCTCAAGCACGATGAAGCGGCGCGTGAAGCCCCGGTCCAGGAAGTGGGCGGCGTGGGCGCGGTAGGTGGCCAGGCCCGAGAGGCGCAGGGCCTGGGGCTGGTCTTCGGCCAGGGTGGCCAGGGCCGGGCCCCAGGGCGCGGGCAAATCAGCAAGGATTTGGCCGGCCAGCGCGGCGGCGGGCTGGCCGATGAAGCGGGCGGCGGCGGCGTTGGCGCTTTCCACCCGGCCTTCAAAATCCAGGATGAGGATGCCGGCGGGCGAGGCCTGGATGAGACGCTCAAGCAGGAAGCTTTTTTCGTGCTGGCTCACGCGCTCGTGGCGCAGGGCGTCAATCATCTGGTTGTACACGAGGATGAGCTGGTCCATCTCGCGCTGGCCCACGGGCACGAACTTCATGCTGAAATCCTGCGCCTGAATGGCCGCCGTGCCCGCCGCGATGAGCTGAAACGGCCGCACAAAGCCCCGGTAGAGCTGCGCGGTGACGGCAATGCTGATGAGCAACAGCACCTCGCTCCCGATGAACAGGTACACGTTGGTGGTGCGCAGCTGGGCCGCCAGCGCAATGAGCACAGCGTGGATGAGGGTGGTAAAAAGGAGGAACTGGAGGCGGAGGGACATGAACTAATTATGGCTGTAATAAAACGTCATGCCGAGCGCAGCGAAGCATCTTGCCCGCCACAACTAATTCTTTCGATGAGTTAGTAGTGGGGTAAAGATGCTTCGCTGCGCTCAGCATGACGGGCGGCTTTGCTTATCAAAAGCCCTTACTCGTCGTACGGGATGCCGTGCTTCTCGAACCTGCGGTATAATGCGCCCCTACTCAGGCCCAGGGCTTTTGCTACGCGGCTGATGTTGCCCTCGTAATGCGCCAGCGACTGCCGAATCATCTGCGCCTCCAGCTCATCGAGGGTCATGGTGCCGGGGGCGGGCAGCTCGCCGGGCGCGGGCGCGCGGGCGGGCAGGTGCAGGGTGTTGGCCTGGAAATCCTCCGGGCCTAATTCCTCTTTGCCGCTGACGAGGACGGCGCGCTCCACCAGGTTTTTGAGCTCGCGGATGTTGCCGGGCAGGGGCTGCTCGCGCAGCCAGTGCAGGGCGCGGGTGCTCACGCGCAGGGCCGGGCGCTGGTAGGTGGCGCGCAGCTGGTCGAGGAAGTGCTGGGTGAGGAGCGGGATGTCCTGGGGGCGCTCGCGCAGGGCGGGCAGGCGCACCGAAATCAGGTTGATGCGGTAGAACAGGTCTTCGCGGAAGCGGCCCTGCTGCACCATCTCGGCCAGGTTGCGGTTGGTGGCGGCGATGACGCGGATGTCGAGCCGGCGGGGTTTCGAGTCGCCGAGGACTTCGTAGGTGCGGTCCTGGAGCACGCGGAGCAGCTTCACTTGGCTGGCTAGCTCCAACTCGCCGATTTCATCCAGAAAGATGGTACCGCCGTTGGCCAGCTCGAAGCGGCCCACGCGGTCGGTTTTGGCATCGGTAAACGCGCCCCGGCGGTGGCCGAACATCTCGCTTTCAAACAAGCTGCTGGAAATGCCGCCCAGGTTCACCTTCACGAAGGCCTGCTGGCGGCGCGGGCTGTTGCGGTGAATGGCTTCGGCGATGAGCTCCTTGCCGGTGCCGCTTTCGCCCTCGATGAGCACGGCGGCATCGGTGGCAGCCACCTGGCCCACCTGGCGCAATACGTGCAGCAACTGGGCATCGTGGCCGATAATGTCCCGAAAGGCAAACTGCTGGTCGAGCTGGCGGCGCTGGCGGGCGGGGGCTTCGGTGGGCTCCGTTTCGGGCGGGTTTTCGCGCACGGCCAGCACCGTGCGGATGGTCTGGAGCAGGCCGTCGTTGTGCCAGGGCTTGGTCACGAACTCGGCGGCCCCGGCCTTCATGCCCTCCACGGCCAGCGCGATGCTGCCCCAGCCGGTGATGAGGATGACGGGCACTTGCGGGGCCACGGCCTTCACCTGGGCCAGCAGGGCCAGGCCGTCGTGCCCGCTGGTATCGAGGGAGAAATTCATGTCCATGAGCACCAGCCGGGGCGGGGCGTCGCGCACCACGGCCAGGGCTTCGGCGGGCGTCGCCACGGCCTGCGCGGGGTAGCCGGCCTGCTTCAGCAGCAGCTTCAGCGAGGTGCGGATGGCCAGGTCGTCGTCGATGATGAGAAACATATTTAACTAAGGAGTAAGGCCGGTGAAACCGAGTCAAAACTCGCCATCGATGGCGCTTCGGAACCGGTACGCGCGTACCACGGGCATTTCCAGCCGGTGGAGGCTTTGGTACGTGCGTACCATGAGCATTTCCGGCCGGCGAAGCCCGTGGTACGCGCGTATCACGGGCTTTTCTGTTTGGCGAAGGGCGCAGTACGCGCGTACTACGGGCTTTTCCGTCCGGCCAAGTCCGTGGTACGCGCGTACCACGGGCATTTTTGCGCGATGAAGCCTGCGGTACGTGCGTACCGCGCACTTATTTCGCTTACCGGCTTTTCACGCTGCCGCCGCTACTGGTGTGCTTGCTCACGCGGGGCGAGCCGGCGTAGCGGATGTCGCCGCCGCTGCTGGCATCGGCCGTGAGGGTTTCCTGCACGGCCACGGCCACGTTGCCGCCGCTGCTGGCGTTGGCCTCGCAGGCGCGGGCCGTCAGGGCATCGCCCTTGAACACGCCGCCGCTGCTCGCGCCCACGTCGAGGCGCTGGGCGGTACCGGCCAGCGTGGCCACGCCGCCGCTGCTCACCTTGGCGCGCAGGTCGGTGCTGGTGAAATTAGCCTTGAGCGATGCGCCCGACGACACGGCCACGTCCAGGCCCTGGGTGGTGAAGGCGCCCACCACTTCGGCGTGGGCACCGCTGCTGGCGTGCAGGGCCGTGAGGCTGGTGGCCGTGACGTTCACACGCAGGTTGTGCACGTTTTTCAGGCCCAATGACTCGGCCCACTCGCGGTCGAAGCTGATTTTGAGCACGCCGTCGCGCACTTCGGTGGTGAGGCGGGCGAGCTGGTCGGCGTCGTCGGCGCTGGCTTCCACGCGCTGGGTGGGGCCGGAGCTCAGGCGCAGCTCGATGCCGTTGCCCACCACCACGGCGTGGACGCTGGCCACGCTGCGCACCTGGGGCGCGGTTTGGGCAAGGGCGGCGGCCGTGCTCAGGAAGCAGAAAAAGGCGGTGGCGGTGAGTGTTTTCATGACTGATACAGAAAAAAGGTGAGGGGATGAAGCAGCGTTGCTGAAGCGACAGATGCAGCGGGCGGGCCGGAAGTTGCCTGCGCTACCGGCTAGCTGCGGCAAGATAGCCGGCCACTGCTTTACTCCTCGCGCAGGGCCACCGCCGGGTGAATGCGCGCCGCCAGCCGGCTGGGCTGCCACGCGCACAGCGCCGTGATGGCGTACACCGCCCCGGCCGCCGCCGCAATGGCCAGCAGGTAGGGCTGGGCCGGCAGGTCGAAGGCATTGAGCAGCGGGAACTGGGCTGCCAGCAGCATCCCCAGCAGCACGCCAAACGTGGTGACCACCATCATCTCGCCCAGAAACTGCCAGCCGATGCCCGCGCCCGTGGCCCCCATGGCCCGGCGCAGCCCAATTTCGGCCCGGCGCTGGCTGATGTTGTACCACAGCACCCCAAACAGCCCCAGCGCCACATTAATGATGAGAAACAGGCCCATGATGCACAGCCCCACCACCGGCACCAGCGTGTAGCGGCGGCGGTGCAGGCGCTCGTCGTCCATCACGCGCACCTGGCTGGTCCATTGGCGCGTGACACCGGCCACGGTGCGGGCTATTTTCTCCTGGAGCTCGCCGCCCGAGCCGGGGGCCACGCGCACCAGCACGTTGGCCGTTTCCCAGTGCGTGGTGTCGTAGGGAATGAGGCGCTTCCACACCGAGGGGATGGGGGCCGAGAAGTCGCTTTCCATGCGCACGGGGTCCACCACGCCCATCACCAGGAACTCGTCTTCGGGCTTGGAGGCTCCCTTGCCGGGGTTTTCCCAGGTAAAAATTTTACCCAGGGCCGGGCCGTTGCCAAACAGGCTTTCGCGCAGGTCCTGGCTGATGACCACGGGGCGGTGGTTGCTGCCATCGTCGGCCGGCGCAAACCAGCGCCCTTCGCGCAGGTGCGGCTGCATGGCCTCCACGTAATGGTCGTCGGCATCGTACACGTTGGCTTGCGGCGACTTCTTGCCCTGGTACTCAAACACCGAGTTATTGGTGTTGAAAATGAACGGCGTGTTGCCGCTGGTGAGGGCTACGGTGCGCACGCCGGGCAGGGCTTTCACCTGGCGCAGTACGTCGTCGAGCTCGGCGCGGGGCATTTTCAGGTTCTGGCCGGCGCGCACCTCCAGCCGCCACACCTGCTCGTAGTTAAAGCCGTGCGGGGCCAGGTAGTTCTTGGCCGTGGTGATGAGCACCGCGCCCACCCCAAACAGCACCACGAAGGAGAAAAAGACTTCGGAAATCAGCAGCAGGTTGGCCCGCTTGCGGTTCCAGATGAGGGTAAAGAGGTGGCGGAGCATGGGGAATTGAATGAGGAATGAAGAATGGGGAATGAAGAATTGTAAATCGGTACTGGAGAGGTGAAAATTGAGGGCATGGTACATGCTTAATTCCTCATTCTTCATCCCTCATTCTTCATTTATTTCTGCTCGCCGCTGCCGCGCAGGGCGGCTACGGGGTTCAGGCGCGACATTTTCCAGGCCGGGTACACACCGCTCATCAGCCCGAAAATCAGCGTGAGCAGCATGCCCCAGCCAAACACCGCCCAACTCAGGGCGAAGTGGGCGTAGGCTACGGGGTGCGCCTCGTTCACCAGGGCCAGGGCCCCGGCGGCCAGCGCCAGCCCCAGCAGCCCGCCCACCAGGGCCAGCACCACGTTCTCCACCAGGAACTGCCCCACCAGGTTGCTGCCCGTCGCGCCAAAGGCCTTGCGCACCCCAATCTCGCCCGAGCGCTCCAGGATGCGCGTCACGTTCAGGTTCACCAGGTTCAGGGCGGGCAGCAGCATAAACAGCAGGGCCAGCCCGCCCACTATCAGGTAAAAAGATTCGATGTTATCGTCGTCAATGGTCTGGTCGCGGTGGTTGAGCAGGGCCCGCGTGAAGGACTCCAGAATGGGGTCGGCGTAGGAAAACAAGGCCTTCACTTCTTTCGGATTCGGGATTTCCACCCGCCGCATCATCTGGTTGTATTCTTCGCGCATGGCCGGCACCGCCGCCGCCGACGGGGCCAGCAGCACCGGCAGAAACTCGCCGCTGAGGCGGTTGTCCTTGAAATAATTCGCGCTCAGGGTGTAGGGCAGCCACACGTCGGCATAGGCATACACGCGCGCGGCCGACACGTTGCGTACCACGCCGGCCACGCGGTAGCGCTTCAAGTCGATTTCGATGGGGCGGCCCACCACGTCGGTACTGCCGAAATAGCTGCGGGCCGTGGCCTCGTTAATCACGCACACCTGCTGGGCCTGCTGCACTTCGGCTTTGCTAAACGGCCGCCCGCCCAGGAAATCAAAGTCCATGATTTGCCAGAAGTTGCCGTCGGTGTAGGCCACGTCCAGCGGCAGCAGCTTGCTCTTGGTGAAGGCCGTGGCATTGGAAATTCCCGAGCTGATGCCCACCAGCTCCGGGGTTTTCATCTTTCGGATGTAGTCGTCCACAAAGTGAATGCTGGCCGGCATGTTCATCCAGCCGTGGTTATCCACCATCTGGTGCCGGATAGTGTTCACAAACAGCATCCGGTCCACGCGCTTCGCCGGCGCGCCCGGCCCCACCAGGTGGTCGAACATGGCCATCACCACCAGCAATATCATCAGCGTGAAGCTCACGCCAAACAGGCTGATGAAGGTGAAGAACTTGCGGCGCATCAGCACCTTCCAGGCAATTTTTAAGTAGGAGAGAAACATGACGCTTTGCTCAATAAAGAATGAGGAATGAAGAATGAGAAATCGTCCGAACCGTGCATTGCGCGAATTCTTCATTCCTCATTCTTCATTCTTAATTAAATCAGCCCACCTGGCTACCATCGAAAAACCGAATCACGCGCTGCGTCTTCAGCGCCTGTTGCAGGTCGTGGGTCACCATCACGATGGTCACGCCCTGCTCGCGGTTCAGCTCCAGCAGCAGCTCGATAATCTCCTCCCCCATCACCGAATCGAGGTTGCCCGTCGGCTCATCGGCCAGAATGATTTCCGGCCCGCCGGCCAGCGCCCGCGCAATGGCCACCCGCTGCCGCTGCCCGCCCGAAAGCTGGGCCGGGAAGTGGGCGGTGCGGGCGTTCAGCCCCACTTTATCCAGCGCGGCGAGGGCGCGCTGGCGGCGCTCCTTGCCGCCCATGCCGGGCCGGTACAGCAGCGGCAGCTCCACATTGTCCACCACCGAGAGGTCGTTTATCAAGTGGTAGCTCTGGAAAACGAAGCCGATTTTCAGGTTGCGCAGCCCGGCCAGCTCCTTGTCGGAATAGGAGGTTACGGCCCGGCCGTCCACCTCAATCGTGCCGCTGGTGGGCTCGTCGAGCAGGCCCATCAAACTCAGCAGCGTCGATTTGCCGCAGCCACTCGGCCCCATGATGGACACGAACTCGCCGCGGTTCACGGTCAGGTTCACGCTATTCAGCGCCACCGTTTCGATGGTTTTGGTCTGGTAAACTTTCTCAATATCGCGGAGGCGAAGAACAGGCGCGGCACGGTCGGGCGCGGCGGCAACGGGTTGGCGGAGGTCGGTTTCCGGGCTCATTTGAGGAGGGGCGTTTGGGTTTCGAAATCGAATAAAGTCAGGGCCCGCAGGCGGTAATAGGCCACCCAGCCGGCGCGCAGGGCGAAAATGTAGCCGCGCCGCGCTCCGTCCTTGGCCACCGAGGCCAGGGTCAAATCGGTGAGGCTGATGCGGCCCAGCAGGTAGGTGGCACGGGCAATATCGTAGCGGCGTTGGGCCAGCGAATCGGCCCGGCCTGCCAGCGCAATCTGCTCGGCCAGCGCGGGCTGCTGCCCGGCCTGCGTGAGCACGGTTTGCTCGAAGCTGCGCTCTTCCTGGGCCACGTCGTGGCGGGTCTGGTCACGGGTGAGCTCGGCGGTTTTCACGATGGCCTGGCGGCGGCCCCAGTCCACGAGCGGCAGCGAAAAGGTCAGCCGCACCTGCTGCTGGTTTTGCAGGTTCAGGTAGGTATCCATCAGGTTCGGGGCCTGGTTCACGTAGCCCAGGTTGGCCGTGAGGCTGGCCTGAAAGCCGGTGGTGCCGCGCGCCTGGGCCACGTCACGCTCGGCCTGCAGCAGCCGGCGGCGCAGCGTCAGCGTTGTGCTGCGGAACTGCCGCGCCTTGGTCAGCGCCTGCGCCGGGGCCACGGCCGGCTGCGGGGCCGGCGCGGGCACGGCCAGCGCCAGGGTGCCTTCGGCGGCCGGCTGGCCGGTGTAGGCCTGTAGCTGCACGGCCGCGCTCTGAGCATCGAGCCGGGCTTGGTTCTGCGCTTGGCGGGCATCCAGCAGGTTCAGCTCCAGTTGCAATAAGTCGCTCTGTGACAACCGCCCCAACGCAAACCGCTCGCGGCCGATGCGCAGCAGCTCGGCCGTGGCCTGGGCATTCTGACCGGCCACGGCGGCATTCACCTGTTGCAGCAGCACGTCGAAATACAGCTCCGTGACGCGCTGGGCCACGGTTTCGCGCTCTTCCACGTAGGCGCGGCTGCTTTCCTGGTAGCGCAGCGGCTCGATGGCCCGCGCCCATTTCAGATTATTAAATTGGCCCAACGGCTGCACGATGCCCAGCGTGAAGGGCTGGTTGTTGTAGCGCTTCAGCCCGCCGTTGAAATCATCGAACCGCTGCACTTCCGCGCCCACAAATACCTGCGCCCCGGTTGGTCCAATGTTCTGGCTCAGCGTCAGGGCCAGGTTGGAATTATTGATGCGCACGGCCCGGAAATCGGTGGTGCCGTCGGGCTGCACCACGGGCGTAATCACGCGGCTAAAATTGGGCAGCGTGCCCGCCACGCCCAGTTGGGGCCGGTAGTTGGCCTGATAGCCGCGCCAGGCCCAGTAGCCGGTTTCGCGGTTGGTGAGGGTTTGCTGGCCGGCGGCCGAGTGCTCCAACGCTTGGGCAATTACCTCGGTCAGCGTGAGGGCGGGCGCGGTGGCTTGCGCCGCTTGGGCCACGGCTGACTGACGCAGCAAACTCAGCGGCGCAAGACACAAAAGAAACTGAATGAGTCGGAGTTTCATCGTCGCGCTGCCTTAGTCGTGAAGGTTCAGTTCCGGCGTATCCAGATGCTCTTTCATGTCCGACACCACGATTTCCTCGCCGGCCCGCAGACCGCCGGCAATCTGCACGAAGTCGAAATTGCTGTCGCCGAAGCGCACCGTGCGGCGCACCACGCGCCCAGCGTTGGTCAGCACAAACACCGGCTGCTCCTTGCCGCCCTGGTAAAACGGGCCGTTTTTCACGCGCAGCACGCCGTGGTGGGCGCGGGTTATCACGAATACATCAGCGCGCAGGTTGGGCCGCAACGCCGGGTGGTGGGGGTTATCGAGCTGGGCATAGAACGTCACCACGCCCTTTTCCACGCTCGGGCTGATGCTGGCCACCGTGCCCCGCAGGTCGAGGTCGTTGATGCGCACCTTCACCGGGTCGCCCTGGTGCAGGGCGTCAGCGTAGCTGTCCGAAATCGTGGCCCGCACCCGGAAGCTGCTCAAATCCGCCACCCTTGCCAGCGCGTCGCCGGCCTGCACGGTGGTGCCAAGGTTGTCGTTCACCCAAGTCAGTACGCCCGCCTGCTGGCTGCTGATATTGGCCTGCCGCAGCTTGGTGGCCAGCTCGCCAATGCTGCGCTGCTGCATCGACACGGTGTAGCCCAGCTCCCGCACATCGGCCGCGTTGGAGCGCTGCTGCGTCTGAATCTGGCGCGTCAGGCGGTCGGCTTCCAACTGGGCCACAGTCAGGTTCAGTTCGGCCTGGCGCACGTTTTCAGCCGTGCCGCCGCCTATTTTCAGGAGCTGCTGCTCGTCGCGCAGGGCCGATTGCAGGCTGCGCACTTTCACGGCCTGCACCTGGGCCTGGGCGCGGAGGTCGGTCAGGCTGCGTTCCAGCGTCAGCTGCAATTGCGAGTTCTTGTTCTGGTTGCGCAGCTGCTCGTCATCCAGCTTGGCCAGGCTCGAATTGGCCAGCTCCTTATCCAGCTCCAGAATGGTTTCGCCCGGCCGCACCCGCGCCCCCACCGCCACCGCCACCCGCCGGATGGTGCTCTGAATGGGGCTGGTCAGCACCGCCTCCCGGCCCGGAATCACGGTACCGGCGGCCGTGAGCGAGGCTTCCACCTCGCCGGTTTCCACGGTGGCGGTCAGAATATCGCCGCGCCGCAGGCTGGGTTTCAGCACCGTGCGGAAGGCCAGCACCGCGCCCAGCACCAGCAGCACGCCCGCGGCTACCGCGAGCCAGCGGCGGCGCTTGCGTTGGGTTTGAATAGAATCGGCAATGGCTCTGTCCATTTTCGTGCAGAAAGAAGGGAGGTTTCCCTATCTGTTGCCAAGCCGCGTGCCAATCACACAATCAATTGCATTTCAGTATTTTAACCAATAAATCCCAGCACTACCAAATTAAAAAGGTGTCCATTTCTGAACACCTGTGCACAAACCGGACAGTGGGCTGATGTAGAAACGCACATTTGCGGCTCGTCGTTGAACAGCCCGAATCGCATCAAACCATTATCGCTTCAACAACCTCGTTCAACGACGAGCCGCAAATATGCGTCTCTACGCCAGCACCTGGTACACCACAAACGCCGCTACGTAGGCCAGCCCGGTCATGTAGATAAGCTGCGCCAGCGGCCACTTCCAGCTCTTGGTTTCGCGGTAGGTCACGGCCAGCGTGCTCATGCATTGCATGGCAAACACGTAGAATACAAGCAGTGAAAACGCCCGTGCCGGCGTAAAAAACGGCTGCCCATTGGCATCTTTTTCAGCGCTGAGCTTCTGTTGCAGCGTGCCCATATCGGCATCCTGTCCCACGCTGTAGATGGTCGAAATAGTGCCCACAAAGACCTCCCGCGCCGCAAACGACGTGAGTAGTGCGATGCCGATTTTCCAGTCGTAGCCCAGCGGCCGGATGGCCGGCTCCAGCACGTGGCCGAACTTCCCGGCGTAGGAAGTCTCCAGCCGCGCCGACGCTACCTGCCGGCTGGTTTCGGCCGCATCCCAGCCGCGCGTGGTGGCTTGCTGCCGCGCCTGCGCCTCGGCCGTGGCCTGCTGCCGGCCGGGGCCGTAGCTGGCCAGCACCCACAGCAGCACCGAAATAGCCACAATAACCCGGCCGGCCTGCATCACAAACGCACTCACCTTCTGATAAATGGTGAGGCCCACGTTCTTCCAGCGCGGCCACTGGTACACCGGAAACTCCATGATGAAATAGCTCCGCTCCCGCGCCTTCAGCAGCTTCTTCAACGCCCAGGCCGAGCCCAGCGCCGAGAACAGCCCGAGCAGGTACAGCGACATCAGCGCCACGCCGCGCAGGTTGAAAATGCCCCATGCGGCCTGGTCCGGCACCACCAGCGCCACCAGCACCGTGTACACCGGAATGCGGGCCGAGCACGACATTAGCGGCGTCACGAAAATCGTAATCATCCGGTCCTTCCAGCTCTCAATCACCCGCGCCCCCATGATGGCCGGCACCGCGCAAGCCAGTCCCGAAATCAGCGGCACCACGCTCTTGCCGCTCAGTCCAAACGGCCGCATCAGCTTGTCCATCAAAAAGGTAACCCGAGCCATGTAGCCCGTTTCCTCCAGCACCGCCAAGAAGCCAAACAGCAGCGCAATCTGCGGAATGAACACCAGCACCCCGCCCAGCCCGGCCAGTACGCCCTCCGTCAGCAGCCGCACCAGCGGCCCCGAGAAGTTGGCTTGAATGGCCGCGCTCAGCCCCGAAATTCCTTGGTCAATCCAGTCCATCGGGTACTGCGCCCAGGCAAAAATGGCCTGAAACAGCAGGAACAGAATGCTCAGAAAAATGAGGTAGCCGCCCACCCGGTGCGTCAGCACCTTGTCAATGCGGTTACTTATCGGCTCGCGCTTTTCGGTGCGCACCACCGTCACCGTTTCCAGCAGAATCTCGTTGATGCGCCCGTAGCGTCCGATGGTTTCGGCCGCCTGCGCGGCCGTAGCATCAAACCCGGCCTGCTGCGTCAGTTCCTGAATGTGCACCTTGTCTTCAGCGCTCAGAAAGCTAATCTGGCGGTATTGCTGGGCATAGTGCAGCGCCAGGTAATCGTTGTGCAGGTTGAAATAGTAGCGAATTTGGCGCACCAGCGGCAGCAGCTTTTCATCGGGCTGCCAGAAGCGCACCGGCGGCGTGTCCAGCCGCTGGGCCATCACAATTTTGAGGGCCGCCACGCCAATGCCTTTCCGGGCATTCATCGGGATAATGGGCACGCCCAATTCCCGCTCCAGCGCCGGCAAGTCAATGTTCACGCCGTGGCGCTCGGCCACGTCCATCATGTTGAGTGCCAGCACGGCCGGCAGCCCAAGGTCGCCGAGCTGCGTGAACAGCAGCAGGCTGCGGCGCAGGTTGTTGGCATCCACCGTCACCACTACAAAATCGGGGTAGTTGTCGGCCGCTTTGTCGTAGAGCAAGTCCGTAATTACCTTCTCGTCCAAGCTCTTGGGGTAGAGCGAGTAGGTGCCCGGCAGGTCAATAATCTCGGCCCGCTGGGTGGCCGTGAGCTGGGCCACGCCGGTTTTGCGGTCCACCGTCACGCCGGGGAAATTGCCCACCTTCTGGTTGAGGCCCGTGAGTTGGTTGAACAGCGAAGTTTTGCCGCTATTCGGGTTGCCAATGAGGGCTATGCGCAGGGGCCGGGCACCGGCCTCAGGGCCGGCCTGCGGCGCGGCAATTGCTGCTGTCGTTGAACTACCTGCTGTTACCGCCATCGCGCATCTGCTACTCCTTCAGCAAAATGGTAGCCGCCTCACTGGCCCGCACCGACAGCGTATATTCCTGGTCGCCAAGCACCAGCATCAGCGGGTCGCCGAGGGGGGCACGGCCGCTCAGGCGCACCTGCACGCCGGGCACGCAGCCCATCTCCAGCAATTTCAGCGCCATCTCGGGGTCTTCGAGGCAGCAGATGGTGCCGGCTTCGCCTACACGCAAGTCCTTGGCAGTACGCCGGGTAGCAGTACTAATGACGGCTTTTTGCGGGGAACGACGAAAAAATGACACGGGCGTTGAACGGGCTTAACCTTATTTAGAAAGAATACAAACAAAGGTACGCCACTAAATGCTTTTCGGCCCATTGCCTTTTTTTTGGTAGCCAACAATCCCTTTGTGTCTGCCCCACACCCCTTCCAGCCAGCGTTTTGGATTATTCGGTTGCATCTGCTAATAATTTCTGATAACTTTCGGCACTGGAATATGTAATTTTGTTCGGACTATACCGCCTACTATGTCTACACGCCTACCGCTTATAGCACTATTTTTAGCCTTCGCTGCAACCTCCGGTTGGGCGCAGCAAATTCAGATAAAAGGGGTAATCGTTGATAAAGACACGAAAGAGCCACTGCCATTCACGTCCATCGGCCTGAAAAGCGAGCAAATCGGTGCCCTTAGCAACGAGCATGGCCAGTTCATCGTGCCCGCTCCCACGAAGAATGCCGACGACTCCCTCATCGTGGTAGCGCTGGGCTATGCCCGCCGTGCCGTACTCGTGAAGCGGGGCGCCGCCCTGCCCAACCTCACCATCGAAGTGCCCAAGCGGGCCGTCGAGCTCAGCAACGTGGTGGTGAAGGCCGGCAAAGTAAAAAACCTCGGCCTGGGGGCCCGCTCCAACGACCCCGGCGAGGGCATGATTCAGGGCCTGCCGGGCTCGCAGTATGCTTTCTTCGTAAAAAATGACAAGCAGAAGCGGCTCGGCAACGTGCGCACGGTGTCGTTCTACATCGTCGAAAACGGCTTCCCACGCGAGCCATTCCGCGTACGCCTCTACAAGGCCGATGGCAACTACAACGCCCCGAACACCGACTTGCTCACCGAAAACGTGGTGGTTTCAGCCCCGCAAGGCGGCCAGTGGTACACCGTCGACCTCACGCCCTACAACATCATGGCCCCCGAGGAAGGCTTTTTCGTGGCCATGGAATGGGTAGTGAGCGGCGATAAGTTCTTCGCCACCAACTTTATGGACGACTACACGCCCTACGGCCAGATTATGCGTCCCACCTTCGAGTTCAAGGAAAGCCGCACCTGGAACTACTCCATCGGCAAGGGCTGGAGCCTCATCACGGCCGCCAACAGCCAGGGCCTGCGCTACAACGCCATGATTAAGGCGGAAGTTGACATGATTAAGTAAATCACTGATTGGCGCGGATTAACCGTGATTTCATTGATTCTTTCTAGCTACAAGACCAACGAAAGAGGCCCGGCTATTACAACCGGGCCTCTTTCGTTTGATATCCTACCGTTACGGCTGCGCATAGCCACAACCAGTGAAATCACGGCTAATCTGCGGCAATCAGTGGTCTATTTTTTCGCATCCAGGCTCACCAGCCACTCCCGGATGGTTTCCTGCGCCACGGGCGAAAATAGGGGCTTCATTTCCCCGTTCATCAGCGTCCACTCGGTTTTGGCGGGCTGAAACAGGTGGTTCACGCCCGGCAGGCGCTTCACGGTAACGTTGTGATTCACGCTTTTCAGCTCTTTTTCAAGGGCCGTCAGATGTAAATCGGCGGGAGCTTCGGCATCATCGGTGCCGCTGAGCAGTAGCACAGGGCAGCGCACCTGGTCGAGGTCGGCAATGGGGTCGAAGGACAAAAAGTACCGCCGCCAGGGCGTGAGCAGCTGGGCGGCAGCCGCCTGGGCCGCCTGGGGTTCCAGCGTGGGCTGGTCCTGCCGTAGCATGTTGCTCACAATGGCCAGCGACTGCGGCGGATTGGTTTGCCGGATGATGTCGTACATCGTCCGCTTGCGCTCATAAGCGGCCTGAATTTCCAGCGGAGCCACTTTTTTGGCCCGCTGCTCGTCAACCAATTGTTGCAGCAGGGTTTGCTCGCCGGGCAGGCCGTAGCCCGCCAGCGCCACCACAAAGGCCGGCGGCAGCGGCTGGCCGGCCGCCAACAGGGCCACGTTGGCCCCCTCACCATGCCCCAGCACGCCAATGCGGTTGATGTTGATTTCCAGGCGCGCCCGCAGAAAGTTCACCGCGGCTTGCACATCGCTCACCAGCATGGCCGTGGTGGCGGTGCTGGTGCTGCCGCCGCTCTGGCCCACGCCCCGGTCGTCGTAGCGTAGCACGGCAATGCCGCGCCGGGTGAGGTAGTCGGCCAGCGAGCCCATCAGGTGGTAGTTGCCCACGGTACCGTCGCGGTCCTGCACGCCGATGTCGCTCACCATCACCACGGCCGGGAAAGGCCCCGGCCCGGCGGGCACCGTCAGCATTCCCGCAAAATTGAGGCGGGCTGTGGGGTTGTTGAACACCACTTCTTCCTCGCGGTAAGGCGGGGCCAGGCGCGTGCCCTGGCCCGTGACGGCGGGCATGGGCGAATGCAGCAGCCGCACCGCCGATTTCACCCCCGCCTGCGTCCAGACCCCGTTCAGCTCGCGCCGCACCGAATCGAAGCGGGCGGCGTAGCGGCTGCCGGCCGCCGGCATCCAGAGCAGCACCGAATCGCCGCGCACGGTCACCTCCGTCACCATGCGGCTCACCTTCTGGGCGGGCACGTCGAGGGCGGCGAAATACTTGCCGCCCGCCAGCGGAATCACACTGATGGTCAAATCCAGGTTGCCGCCCAACACCGGGAGCTTACCCTTCCACAGTCCTCCCAAGGGCAAGCGGCCCTGCGGAGTCCGGGCGGTGGCCCGGCCCCAAACGGCACTCGTTATCCCAAACAACAGAAGAACGCATAGTAAACATCTTCTCATTCTATAAAAACTTAACGCGACTTATGGCCCCGAAAGATAAGCAGTAGCATACTGTATATAGTAAACTCATTTACTCAGTATTGGGTCCTTAATTGTTAAAACAGGAATACAAAATAACAGATAAATATTTGCACTGTAGTGCCACTGCCGCAATTCGAGGCATTGTCAACATTGCCGCAAAACGCCTTGCCATGGTTCAGCTTTGCTCCTATTCGCTCTTACTCAGGACCATATTATTTAATCAAATAAAAAGCCCCTGCGATATCCCGCAGGGGCTTTTTCATCTGCATGTCGTAGGCTTCAGCAAGCTAAGCTGGTGGCCCCGTTTCAGGGCTGCTTACTTGGTGCGAACCGCAATTTCGACCCGACGGTTTTCCTGGCGGCCGGCGGCCGTGGCGTTCGAGGCGGCGGGCATGGCTTCGCCCATCGGCTCCACGCTCACGCGGGGGGCGGCAATGTTGCCGTTGGCTACCAGGTAGTTTTTCACGGCTTCGGCGCGTTTCTCGCTCAGGTCCTTGTTGTAGCTTTTGTCACCGCGCGAGTCGGCAAAGCCCATCACGCGCACCTGGCTGGCGTTGTAGCGCTGGCCGATGGAGCCGGTGATTTGCTTCAGCGCTTCGGCGGCGCTGGGCTTAATGTCGGCTTTGTCGGTATCGAACAACACCTTTTCGTCGACGCTGTACACATTGTAGGTGCTATCGCCGCGCACCGACACGCCGGGCAGGGTGATTTCCTTGAATTTCACGTCGGCTAGTTTGGCTTTGCCCATGTCCCAGGCATTGTCGACGGCGGCACCGGCGGCGCTGGCCGCGTCGGCTACTGTTTTCCCATCGCGGGCCATCACGGCCGTGTCCTGGCCGGCTTCGCCGAGCTGGTCTTTGGTTTCAGAGTGTTTGGTTTCGCAGCTAGCCAGCAGTGTAGCAGCTGCCAGCAGAGAAAAGAAGGACTTTTTCATGAAATGGAGTAGGTAAGTTCTGGAAAACGATTCCGGTCCCAGTACGGGAAAGCATTCATTAATGTTAATTTTTTTATTTTTCCATTTGCCAGACGTATTATTACCGACTTCCTTCAAAAGCAGCCAGCGCAGTCCGATGGCGTTGTACAGCAATAAAATCAGTCTCCCGGTGTTACGCAGAGAAAAAAAAATTGCATATAGCGCGCTAATACGTGCCCTATAGAAGAAAGGATGTTACCAGAGTGGTTCAAAATTTGTAAATTTGCCAGACTACAACCCATTATAAATTATTTTTGGCGATGATGAAACGCATACCTTTTCTCGCTCTGGTCTTTCTGTTGCTGTTGCCGGCGCTGAGCCGGGCGCAGGAAAACCGCATTACGGGCCGCGTCGTGGATGCCAAAACCAAAGACCCGGTTCCCTTCGCCTCCATTGGTTTGCGCGAAGAGGGCACCGGGGCGCTCACGAACGAATACGGTTATTTCCAGTTGGCCGGTCTCGAAAAAACAAGCCAAGACTCCCTGATTGTGATGACGCTGGGCTACGAGCGCAGCGCCGTATTCATCAAGCGCGGCAGCACCGAAGACCTCATCATCGAGCTAAAAAAGCGCGTAATTGAGCTATCGAACGTGACCGTGAAGGGTGGCAAACTCAAAAACCTGGAGCTGGGCTCGAAGTCGAACAACCCCGGCGAGGGCATGATTCAGGGCCTGCCGGGCTCGCAGTACGCTTTCTTCGTGAAGAATGACAAGCAGAAAAAGCTTGGCAACGTGCGCACGGTGTCGTTCTACATCGGCGAGAATGGTTTCCCGCGTGAACCGTTCCGTGTGCGGATTTACAAGGCCGATGGCAACTACAACGCCCCGAACACCGACTTGCTCACCGAAAACGTGGTGGTATCGGCGGCACGCGGCGGCGAGTGGTACACCATCGACCTGAGCACTTACAACATCCCAGCTCCCGAGGAAGGCTTCTTCGTGGCGATGGAGTGGATTGTGGGCGGCGATAAATTCTACACCACCAACTTCATGGACAACTACACGCCCTACGGCCAGATTATGCGCCCCACCTTCGAGTACAAGGAAAGCCGCACCTGGAGCTACACCATCGGCAAGGGCTGGAACCTGCTGACGCTGGCCAACGGCCAGGGCCGCCGCTACAACGCCATGATTAAGGCTGAGGTTGACATGATTAAATAAATCCCTGTCATTGCGAGGAGGCACGACGAAGCACCCGAAGGTCAGCGTTGCCAATCCGTCCTGTCAATACCATGACACTTCAATGAAACGAAAAGCCCCGGCACTGCATAGTGCCGGGGCTTTTTCACGTCTTAGGGCGAGGCGCTGAGAACAGGACGGATTAGCTATGCTGACCTTCGGGTGCTGCGCTGCGCTCGCAATGACAGGCTACTTTTTGGACTGAGCCATGACCCACTCCCGGATGGTTTCTTCGGCCTCGGGCGAGAAGTTGGGCTGAGGCTGGCCGTTGATAACTGGCCATTTGGCCGGGTCGGGCTGGAAGAGGTGGTTGACGCCGACCAGCTTCTTGGCCGTGATGTTCTTGTTGTTCTTCAGGCCCTTGGCGAGAACGGTCATGTTCGCGTCCGCGTTGATGGTGAGGTCGGAAGTGCCGTTGAGCAGCAGCACGGGGCAGTTGACGGCCGGCAGCTTCTCTACCGGATTGAACGCCAGGAAATAGCGGTAGCGGGCCGAAGTCATTTCGGCGGCGCTGGCCTGAGCGGTGGCGTTGTCGATGGCAGCATTGTTCTGCTTCAGCATGTTGGCCACGATGGCTTGGGCCTGGGAGTTGTCGGTGGTCTGGCGGATGATTTCGAGCATGGCCTGCTGGCGCTTGGTCGCGGCCTCAATCTGAGCCGCCTCGGTGCCCAAGGTGCGCAGCGTGGTGGCTTGCTGCTGCACCACAATGTCGCGGCCAGGCAGGCCGTAGGCGGCCAACGTGACTACAAAGGCGGGGGGCAAAGGCTGAGCAGCGGCCAGCAGGGCCACGTTGCCGCCCTCGCCGTGGCCCACCAGGCCCAGGTGCGACAGGTCAATTTCGGGGCGGGTGCGCAGGAAGTTTAGGCCAGCCTGAGCATCGGTTACTAAGTCTTCGGTGGTGACAGCGGGGGTGCCGCCGGACTTGCCCACGCCGCGGTCGTCGAAGCGGAGCACGGCCACGCCGCGCCGGGTGAGGTAGTCGGCCAGCTGGCCCAGCGGGGCAAAG
This sequence comes from Hymenobacter sp., assembly GCA_028288445.1. GTDB lineage: Bacteria > Bacteroidota > Bacteroidia > Cytophagales > Hymenobacteraceae > Hymenobacter. The sequence continues at coordinate 22,084 of JAQBNT010000092.1, forward strand.
TCGCCCACGGTACCGTCGCGGTCGTGCGGGCCGCTGTCGCTGAGCAGCACCACGGCCGGAAACGGCCCCGGGCCAGCCGGGATGGTGAGCATCCCGCTGAGGCGGGCGTTTACGGCGAGGTTGCTGAACGTGGCTTCCTCCTCGCGGTAGGGCGGGGTGAGGCGTACGTTTTTAGCATTCATGGCCGGCAGGGCGCTGAAGGTGAGCGTCATCGGCACCTTGAAGCCGGGCGACTGCCAGGTGCCGGCCATTTGCTTGCCATCGGCTGAGACGCGGCCCACGAAGCGGGTAGCGGCTTCTTCGGCATACAGGCGCACGGTGTCGCCTTTGATTTCGGTTTTCACGTTCATGCGGCTCACTTTCTGGAGCGGCACGTCGAGGGTGCAGAAATATTCGCCGCCGGTGAGTTTTACGAAGCGGAAAATGACTTCGAGCTGGCCGCCGGGCACTTTCAGCGGACCTTTCCAGAGGCCATCGAGGGGCGGCACGTCAGTTGCGGCTGCGGCCACGGGAGGAGGCGTTTGAGCCTGAGAATCAGCGTGAGCAGAAACCGCCAAGGCCACGCAGAAAAAGGCACCGCTGACGAAACGGAGAGGAAAGAACGTATTGGTTTTCATATTACTAAAGAGCATCACAAAGCTCTGGGCTACCCCAAAGGTATTCCGGGCGCATTACACCAGATGTAAAGTAGCAAAATAAATACCTTGCCAACATTACGCGCACGGACCTCAGCACAAAAAAATATCATATTTCGGCGTTGAGCCGAGCGTTTTGCCGGCTGAACCTGGCTGACTCACAGGCCAAAACCAGCAGCCTACGCCCTTTGGCCAGGGCCTCAAGCCGGCGAGGCCCAGCACTTATTCGCTCACGAATACCCGTTTCACCCGCTCGCTCACATTGGTGAGCAGCTCGTAGGCAATGGTGCCGATGCGACCGGCCAGCTCCGGCAGCGGCAGCCCCTCGCCGAAGACCAGGGCCACGTCGCCGGCCCGGGCGGCGGGGATGGTGGTTACGTCCACCATGCACATGTCCATGCACACCGAGCCCACCAGCGGGGCCGGCTGGCCGTGGATGAGCACCGTGCCCGTGCCGTTGCCGAAGCGGCGGTCGTAGCCGTCGGCGTAGCCAATGGCCAGCGTGGCGATGCGGCGCTCGGTGGCGGCGGCGGTGCCCCGGCGGCCGTAGCCCACGGTGAAGCCGGCGGGCAGGGTTTTAATCTGGGAAATGGTGGTGCGCAGCTGGCTCACGGGGCGCAGGGCAGCGGGGTCGGCGGTGTTGCTGGCATCCACGCCGTAGAGGCCGATGCCGAGGCGCACTATGTCGAACTGCGCCGCCGGAAAGCGCAGGATGCCGGCCGAGTTCAGCGCGTGCTTGAGCACGGAATGGCCCAAGGCGGCTTCCAGGGCCGTGGTCATGCGGCGGAACGCTTCTAGCTGCTCGTGGGTGAAGTCGTCGTGGCTGGGCTCGTCGGCGGCGGCGAGGTGGGTCATCATGCTGGCCACGGGCAGGCGGGCGGCGTGCCGGCGCAGGCGGGCAGCCAGGGCCGGCAGGTCGGCTTCGTCGAAGCCGAGGCGGCGCATACCGGTATCGAGCTTGAGGTGGATTTTGGGGGCGGGCAGCGCGTTTTCGGTGGGAATATCGAAGGTGGAGAGGTACTCGTCCAGCATCTCGAAGGAGTATATTTCGGGCTCCAGGCGGTAGCGGCGGAGGGCTTCGAAGGCATCGGGGGCGGCGTTCATCACCATGATAGGCAGGCTGATGCCAGCTTCGCGCAGGGCCACGCCTTCGTCGGCGTAGGCCACGGCGAGGTAGTCGGCGCGCTGAAATTCGAGCAGGCTGGCTACTTCGTAGGAGCCCGCGCCGTAGGCGAAGGCTTTTACCATCACCATGAGCCGGGTGCCGGGGTTCAGTTGGCGGCGGTAGTGCTGGAGGTTGTGGCTGAGGGCATCAAGGTTGACTTCGAGCACCGTGCCGTGCTGCTGGGCCTGCAAGGCAGCCACGATGCGCTCGAACCCAAAGCGCCGGGCACCTTTGATGAGGATGGTTTCGTGGGCGAAATCGGTGGGGTTGAGCTGGGCGAGGAAGGCTTCGGTGGTGGGGAAAGTTTGAATGAGGAATGAGGAATGAGGAATGAGGAATTGGCTGTTAGCGCCTTCCTCAATCGTTGACTCAGTTCCTAATTCTTCATTCCTCACTCTTAATTGCGATGAAATCTCCTCCCCGATGCCCACCAGCCGGCTTACGCCGGCGGCGGGCAGCAGGGCGGCCACGCGGGCGTATAGTTCTGGGCTGCTCAGGCCCGATTCCAGCACGTCGCTGAGGATGAGGGTGCGGCGGCCGGGGCGGCTTTGGCGGGCCAGGGCGTTGAGGGCCAGGGCCAGGCCGGCGAGGTCGTTGTTATAGGTGTCGTCGAGCAGGTAGGAATCATGGCGGCCCAGCTTCATTTCCAGGCGCATGGCTATGGGGTGCAGGCGTAGCAGGCGGCGCTGAATCTCGGCCGGCTCTACCTGCCGGTGCAGCAGCACGGCCAGGCAGTGCAGCGCGTTTTCGATGGAAGGCTCGTCGGCGAAGGGCAGCGTGAATGCGGCGCTGAGGCCAGTGGCGGGGTAGTCGGCGTGCAGGCGGGTGGCATGGGTGGGGCTGGCTTCGGTGGTGAAGCGCAGGTCGGCGGGCTGCGCGGGCAGGCGCGTCCAGCAGAAGCCGGGAAGATGCTGGGCGGCCACAGCAGCGCGCACCAGGGGCTGGTCGGCACAGTAGAATAAGCGCTGAAAATCCGGGCCCTGAAACAGCTGCAGCTTCTCGCGTAGCTTCTGCTCCTCGGAAGCAAAGCCGGCGTCGTGAGCGGTGCCGAGGTTGGTGAACAGGCCTTCGGTGGGTTGGATGATGGTGGCCAGCCGGGCCATCTCCCCTATTTCCGAAATGCCGGCTTCAAAAATCCCCAACGTGTGGCGCGCGGGGTTCAGCTCCCATACGCTCAGCGGCACGCCCACCTGCGAGTTGTAGGAGCGCGGCGAGCGGCAGATGTCTTCGTCGGGGCTCAGCAGTTGGGCCAGCCACTCTTTCACGATGGTCTTGCCATTGGAACCAGTGATGCCGATGACGGGGCCGCCAAACCCGGCGCGGTGCGCCGCCGCCAGCGCCTGCAGGGCCGCCAACGGGCTGGCCACGGCCAGGATGCCGGCCCCGGCGTACGCGGCCAGGCCGTCGGGCAGGGCCGCGCTTTCTTCCACCACAAACAGGCGCACGCCCTGGGCGTAGAGGTCGGGCAGGTAGCGGTGGCCGTCGTGGCTGGGGCCGCGCAGGGCGAAGAACACCGCCCCGGCGGGCGGGCCTACGCGGCGGCTATCGAGCAGCAGGTGGCGCACTTCGGCCGTGGCATCGGCGGGGGCTTGCAGCAGGCGGCCGGATACGCGGGCGGGCAGGTCGAGGAAGCGGGGGAAGAGCATGATGGCGCAAAGGTCCGGCAAAAAACTGCGCGGCCTTCCAATTCCCGGACTACCGGACTAAGCTCCGGCGGCCAACGCATTGGCAGCGCAGTCTGCCCGCCCCTACCCCGGCTGCACCAGGCGGGCCACTTCCGGCGCGGGGCCGATGGTGGCCACGGCCCCGGCATTGAACCGCAGGAAGTCCGCCTCCACGCCATCGGAGAAGATGACGCCGCCGGCCGGCATCAGCGATTCCAGCTGCAGGGGCTGGCCGGGTCGGACGCGCCCGGCCACCAGGCCGCATTGCGTGCGCTTGCTCAGAAAGGGCTCCCGCACCACGAACAGCAACTCATTGTCCTGCGGCTGCGGGTAGGTAGCAAGCCGGCCCGTGCCGCCCGCGAAGTCCTCCACGGCGGCCGTCATGTTGAACACGGAGCTCAGCCAGCCGGTGCTGCCGGCCGGCGTGGCCACGATGATGCCGGAGGAAGAATGCTCCTCGGTGGCTTCGCCGAAGCTAATTTTGTAGCGGGCCGAAACGTGGGTGGCGGCCCCGATGAACAGGTCGTTGAAGGCCAGCAGGCGCTGGCCGTCGTTGAGGCTGGCTTCGGCGAGCTGATGGGTGCGGATGGGGGCGCGGTCGGCCACGACGCGCTGCACGGCGGCGCGGCAGGTATCGGGGCGGAAGGGCAGTAGCACGCCGTCGTAGCGGTCGGGGTCGGGGTTCACGGCGATGAGCGGCCGGCCGCGCACGTACTTGGCGGCGTTGGCCACCAGGCCGTCCTGGCCCACTACTATTACCAATTGGTTATCGGCAAAGAGGAAGGACGGGAGGAAGGCCCGCTCCACGATTTTGCTTTTGACCACGCCGGTCAGCTCGCGCTGCACGCGGGCCACGGCGGCCTCAATGCGGGCGTGCTCCTGGGCGTATTCTTCGAATTCGGCTTCGCTGTCGTCGTCCTGCCCGGCCTTGCGCCGGAGGTAGAACCGGGCCTGGCCGGCCGTGTTGAAGCGCTCCAGCAGCAGCTCGTAGCGGGTTTTGCTCTTGACGACGATGGCGTATTCGACCTTGCTCATCTAGCGGCGGCCGGATTTGGGCGCGGGTGCGGGGGGCGTGTCGCGGCGTGGCTCGTCGGGCGTGGGGTTGCCGCCGAGGCGGTTGCCGGGGCCGTTGTCGCGGTCCAGGAGGCCGTCGAGCAGGTCGGGGGTGATGTTGAGGGTGCCGATTTTGCCGGCGTTCTCGGCCAGCTCGCGGAAGGCCAGGGCGATGTTGAGGCGCGGGTCGGGGTTGTTTTGCAGGGCGGTGAGGATGCGCCAGTCGATGCTCTGGAAGGGGCGCAGGGTGGTTTCGGTGACGTAGCCCTGGGCATCGGCGGCGAGGCGCTCGTTGGCGGTTTGCTGCTCCAGGAGCTGGGCGCGGCTGGCTTCCACGGCAATGTCGGCCTGCACCTGCAGCTCGCGGAGCTTGCGCTCGTTGGCGGCGCGCTGGAGCTGGGTTTCGCTGCGCTTCTCGTCAATCTGCTTGCGCTTTTCTTCCACCGCGATGTCGGTGTTCAGTTCGCTTTCCTTGATGCGGCGCTCCTGCTCCACGGCGAAGTTGCGGCGCTCGTACACGGCCTGGTCGGCTTCCTGCTGCAGGCGCTCGCGGGTTTCGGCTTCCAGGGCGCGCTCCATTTCGGGGGTGGCGCGCACGGCCAAGATGTTGACGCCCAATACCTCGATGCCGAGCAGGGCCACGGCCGGCGAGGACTGCAGACCGGCCACAATCTGGGCTTCGATGGCCTTGTTGGAGCGCACCGAATCCTTCAGGCCCAGGCTGTGCACGAAGGCGGAGGTGGCGGTTTGCGCCTCATTCACCAAACGCTGGTTCAGCTTTTCCAGCTCGTTCTTTTTGTAGATGCCGGCGCTGTTCACCGTGAAATCGAGCAGCTCGGCCAGCTGCTTGGGCTGGGTGATGCGGTAGGTGAGCTGGCCCTGAATGCTGATGCTCTGGTAGTCGGCGGTGGTTTCGTTGAAGATGAACGGCAGGTCGTTGGAACCCAGCGGCACGGCGGCGATGGAGCTGCCCAGTGTGGCGTAGAAAAACGCCAGCCCGCGCCCTTCTCGCACCAGCCGCCCGTTGCGGTACTGCATGACATAGGTCATGGAATCAAACTTCGCGTAGCTCAGACCGAACATGGGCAGGGGGTTAGGTATGTGGGCAAATGTAAGGCGAGGGCTTGCTCCTATTCGTCACGGAAGCATCACTAGGCATCACGAGGACATCACTAGGTCCCACGGACGGGTCACTAAGTTCCAAATGCACATCACTAGGCGTCACGGAGACATCACTACGCACCACATGGTAGTCCCTACGGGCCATGTGCCGACGGGTATAAACCGTGAGGCAAGCGATGAGGAGCTTACTGGTTACCGGACACAAAAAAGCCCTCCCAATTGCTTGAAAGGGCTTTTCTAATGAAGCTACCAGGCCTTAGGCCAGGGCGGCGCTGTGCTCCGTCGGCATTTCGGCATCCACGCCGAGGCCTTTGGCCACGGCCATGCCCAGGCGGATATCGGCCCGGAACCAGTGGCAGAGCTGGCGCTGGGTGATGAGGTCTTTCTTGGGGCCTTCGATGCCCGACATGGCCCCCACGATGTTGTTGATGAGGTCTTTTTGGGCCTCGGGCTTCAGCAGGCGGAACAGGTTGCCGGGCTGGGTGTAGTGGTCGTCGTTGCCGGGGCCTTCGTTGCGGTCGTAGCGGGCGGCAAAGCCGTCGAGGGCCTGAGCGGGCTCGCCCTGGGTTTTGTCCTCCACGGGGCCGTCGAAGGAGTTGGGGAAGTAGTTGGGGCCGGGGCCGCCGTTGGCGCCGAGGGCCATGAGGCCGTCGCGCTGGTAGTTGCTGAAGCCGAAGGGGCAGGCGTTCACGGGCAGGTGCTCGTAGTTTACGCCGAGGCGGTAGCGCTGGGCATCGGGGTAGCTCAGGATGCGGCCTTGCAGCATTTTATCGGGCGAGTAGCCGACGCCGTCCACGACGTGGGCGGGGGCAAAGGCGGCCTGCTCGACGTGGGCGTGGTAGTTCTCGGGAATGGCGTTCAGCTCCATCGTGCCCACTTCCTGCAAGGGAAATTCGCCCTGGGGCCACACCTTGGTCAGGTCGAAGGGGTTCCAGCGGAAGTCGCGGGCCTGCTCCTCGGTCATGGTCTGGATGAACATGGTCCACTTCGGGAAGTCGCCGTTGTCGATGGCATCCACGAGGTCGTGCTGGGCAAAATCGGCGTCTTCGGCCTTCATGTGCTTGGCGTCCGCGTCGGTGAAGTTCTTCACGCCCTGGTTGGTGCGGAAGTGGAATTTCACCCACGTCCGCTCATTGGCCGCGTTTATCAGCGAGAAGGTGTGCGAGCCGTAGCCGTGCATGTGGCGGTAGCCGTAGGGCGTGCCCCGGTCGCTCATCAGGATGGTGACCTGGTGCAGGCTCTCGGGGTTGAGGCTCCAGTAGTCCCACATCATGGTGGGCGACTTGCGGTTGCTCCGCGCCTCGCGCTTCTGGGTGTGGATGAAGTCCATGAACTTGATGGGGTCCTTCACGAAGAACACGGGGGTGTTGTTGCCCACCAAATCCCAGTTGCCGTCCTCGGTGTAGAATTTCAGGGCGAAGCCGCGGGGGTCGCGCTCGGTATCGGCCGAGCCTTTTTCGCCGCCCACGGTGCTGAAGCGGGCAAACATCTTGCACGCATTGCCCACTTTGGCAAACAGCTTGGCGCGCGTCAGATGCGTGATGTCGTGCGTGACGGTGAAGGTGCCGTAGGCCCCGCTGCCCTTGGCGTGCACCACGCGCTCGGGGATGCGCTCGCGGTTGAAATGGGCCGACTTCTCGTGAAAGAAGTAGTCCTGCAACAGCAGCGGGCCACGCTCGCCGGCCGACTGCGTGTTCTGATTATCAAAAATCGGGCGACCCGAAGCCGTGGTCAGCTTCTTCGGTTGGGTTGATTCTTCCATGGCGGAGGGTCAGGGTTTGGGGTTGAAAAACGCCGGAATGGCGGGTTTTAGACAAATATCCAACCCAGTAATCCATAATCAAAATCGATTTAAATCATAATTTCATAGGCATAGGTTATATTTGAGTATTCGGTCATGCAGGGCGTAGCGAAGCATCTAGCCCGCAATTACTAGTTCTGATGAATTGGATTGCGTTGGGCGGTAAAGATGCTACGCTCTGCATGACCTATACGAGGCTTCTAACAACCCCAATGAACCTGCAACAGCTCACCTACCTCGTGGCCCTCGACACGTACCGTCAATTCGGCCTCGCCGCCGAGAAAAGCTTCGTGAGCCAGCCCGCCCTCAGTGTGCAGGTGCAGAAGCTGGAAGAAGAGTTGGGCGTGCTGCTCTTCGACCGCACCCAGCGCGGGGCCGAGCCTACGGCGGTGGGCGCGAAGGTCATTGCCCAGGCGCGAATTGTGCTGCGCGAAGCCCAGCAGTTGCGCGAGCTGGTGCAGGTAGAGAAAGGCGAGATAGTGGGCGAGCTGCGCCTGGGCGTCATTCCTACGCTGGCCCCGTACCTGGTGCCGCGCTTTTTGGTGGGCCTCACCACGGCTTATCCCAGCCTGCGGGTGCGCATTGAGGAGCTGCGCTCGGAAGAAATTATGCAGCAGCTGAAAGACCACCGGCTGGACGTGGGCCTGCTGGTGACGCCCCTCGACGACCGGCAGCTGCGCGAGTTGCCCCTGCTCGATGAGCCCTTCCTGCTATTGGCTGCCGAAAGCCACCCGCTGGCGGCCCAGGCCACCGTGCAGCCCGCCGACCTCCGGCAGCCCGGCCTCTGGCTGATGCAGCAGGGCCATTGCTTCCGCAACCAGGTGGTGAATCTGTGCGGCCCCACCTCCCCCACCGAGGCCATCACCTACGAGAGCGGCTCGATTGAGACGCTGCAGGAGCTGGTGCGCCGCCAGGGCGGCTACACCCTGGTGCCGGAGCTGGCCGTATTGGAAGAAGTGGAAACCAATCGGCTCCTAAAGCGGTTCGTGGCCCCGGAACCGGTGCGCGAGGTGAGCCTGGTGGTGCACCACGGCTTTGTGCGCACCCAGCTGCTGACGGTGCTGCGCGACCTGATTCTGGCCAGCGTGCCGGCCCGGCTCCACGCCCACGAGTCGGGCGAGAAAGTGCGGTGGCGGTAGCCGGATTACCGTTATTTTTTATCAGCTAAAACCGACAAAAACAGGTTGTTTTTGATTTAGTCGGTACGCCGAATACCTCGTTTTTTACGTAACTGTCTGCAATCCGCAAGCCGTCCTGACGTTCCTTTCCTGGTCCGGGGGCTTGCACTGCTTCTTTCCTTTCTCCTTTCCGCTTTTTCAATGCCTGCTCCAGCCGCACGCCTGCTGCTGCTATTTCTGTGGCTGTCCCTCGCTGGCGGGGGGCCGTCGGTACGCGCCCAAAGCCCGGCGACGGATAGCCTGCGGCGCATGCTGGCCCACACTCCGGCCGACTCGGTCCGGGTGCTGCTGCTGCTGGAGCTGGGTCGCACCTACCGGGCCTCGCAGCCCGACTCGACCATGTACCTGGCCCAGGAGGCCTGGCAGCTGGCGCGCCGGTTGAACTTCGACAAGGGCCGGGGCCGGGCCCAGGGCATGATTGGCATGGTACTGCGCGAGCGCGGCGAACTGCCCAAAGCCTACGCCAACCAGCTGATTGCCCTGCAGCTCAGCCGCCAAAGCCACGACCCCGAGGGTGAAGCCTACAACCTCAACTGCCTGGGCAACATCAGCCACGACCTGCGCCAGTATCCGCAGGCCATCGGGTACTACCGCGCTTCGGAGGCGCTGTACCGCCGCCTGCACCGGCTGCCTTGGGTGGCGGGCACCCTCACCAACCGGGGCAGCTGCTACGAGAAGCTGGGCCAGCTCGATTCGGCGCTGGCCCTCCAGCAGCGGGCCGAGACGCTGCTGGCCCAGAACCTGCGGCCCCGGCTGGCCGTGGCCGCGCTGGCGCTGCGCAATATGGGCGTGGTGCAGGCCCGCCTGGGCCACCCTGCGGAGGCGTTTGCCTACTACCGCCGCGCCCTGCACGAAACCCAGACGACCAACGACTTGCGCAACCGGGCCATGGCGAACTACTACATGGCCCTGCTGTTTGAGCAGTTGCACCAGCCCGATTCGAGCCTGCTGCACGCCCGCTACGCGCTGCGCCAGGCGCAGGCCGTGTCGTATCGCCTCACGGTGATGGATGCCGGGGCGCTGCTGGCGCGGCTGTACCAAGCCCGCCACCGCCCGGACAGTGCCTTTCATTACCAGAGCCTGGCCGGGGTGGCCCGCGACAGCCTGTTTGGCCCCGAGAAGTTCCAGCAGTTGGAGCTACTGGCTTTTACCGAGCAGCGGCAGCAGCTGCGGCAGCGGGCAGCGCAAGAGCAACAAACCGCCAGCTACCAACGCGCCAGTCTGCTGGGCGTGCTGGGCGTGCTGCTCACGGTGGCACTGGTATTGGGCTGGGCCAACCGCCGCCAGCGCCGCGCCAACCGCCTGCTGAACGAGCGCAACGCCCAGATTGAAACCCAGCGCAATGACCTGAACGAGGCCCTGACGGAGGTCCGCGCCATTCAGGCGCAGCTGGTGGCGGCCGAGAAATGGGCTTTCGTGGGGGAACTGTCGGCCGGCATTGCCAATGAATTGCAGAACCCGCTGGCCTTCATGCGCCAGTTTGCCGACGTGAGCGTGGGCCTGCTCGACCACGAGGGCACGGCGCAGCCCCAAGGCCTGGAGCAGCAAATACTGGACGGCCTGAAACAGAACCTACACGAAATCAGCGCGCATGGGCAGCGCGCTTCGGCCATCATCGCCGATATGCTGGCCCACGCCCGCCCCGGCCCCCGGCAGCCCGTGCCCACCGACCTCAATGCCCTGGTGGCCGAAAACCTGCGCCTGGCCTACCAGGGCGCGCCGGGCCAGGATATCACGCCCGCCGTGGAGCTCGAAACCTGTTTCGACCCAGCCGTGGGCACCGTGGCCGCCGTGCCGCAGGAGCTGGGCCGGGCCTTGCTGAACCTGTTTGCCAACGCCTTTTATGCGGTGCGGCAGCACCAGCACGTCAGCGGCCCCGGCTTTCAGCCGCAGGTGGGCGTGCAGACGCGCCGCGTGGCTGGGTGGGTGGAAGTGGAGGTATCCGACAATGGATTCGGCATTCCGGCCAGCGTGTTGGAGCGGGTGTTTCAGCCATTTTTTACTACTAAGCCGGCCGGCGACGGCACGGGCCTGGGGCTGTCGCTGGCGTATGACATCGTTACGAAGGGTCACGCGGGCACGCTGACGGTGGAAACACAGGAGGGAAAATTCACCCGGTTCACGGTGCGCCTGCCGGGCTAACTTTGCCGGCCCTGCTTGTCACCGCCCGCATGAAATTGTCCCGAGTTGTTTTTGGTTTGCTGGCGGCCATGCTGCTGACCACCTGCGCCCGCCGCCCCACTAAGCTGGAGATTTACGACGTGGTCATCAACCACGTCACCATTGTGGACGTGCGCACGGGCCAGCTTACGCCCAACCAAGTGGTGGCCATTGCGAAGGGCAAAATCGTGAGCGTGCAGCTGGCGGATAAGGACAGCTACGCCGCCCGGCAGTACGTGAACGGCAACGGCCGCTACCTGATACCGGGCTTGTGGGACATGCACGTGCACTTCCGGGGCGGCGACAGCTTGGCCGCTGCTAATAAAAAAAGCCTGACCCTGTTCCTGGCCCACGGCATCACGACGGTGCGCGACGCGGGCGGCGACCTCACGCCCAGCCTCTTCGAGTGGCGGCGCGATATGGACGCGGGCCGGCTGGCCGGGCCGCGCATTTTCACCTCCGGCCCCAAGATTGACGGGCCGGGCGCTTACTGGCCGGGCTCGCTGGAAGTCGAAACCAAGAACCAAATCAGCCGGGCGCTGGACTCGTTGCAGCGGCTGAAGGTGGACTACGTGAAGATTTACGACAGCAAGATTTCGGGCGCGGCCTACCTCGAAACCATCCGGCAGGCCCAGCGGCGCGGCCTGAAAACCACCGGCCACATGCCCTACTCCGTGAAGCTGAGCGACGCCGTAAAACGCGGCCTCGATGCCACTGAGCACTTGTATTACGTGTTCAAAGCCTGCTCCGGCAAGGAGGACAGCCTCACCGCATTGGTGCGCAACAGCTTGGGTACGAGCAAGCCGCTGGGCCTGTTTGCCACGCTGCCGGCCGTGTACGACACCTACAGCCCGGCGGCAGCCAGCCGCATTTTCGCCCTCATGGCCAAGCACCACACGGCCGCCGTGCCCACGCTCTACATTGGCAAAACGCTGACCGAGCTGCCCGAAAACGACCACGCCCACGACACGCTCCTGGCCTACATCGACCCAAAGATTCAGGCCACTTACCAACGCCGCCTTACCAACGCTCGCGTGCAGCCGCTGGCCAGCCAGAATTTCAGCCGAAAGCTGGAAGCCACGTTCGTGAGCATGGTCCCGGCCATGCAGGCAGCCGGCGTCACCCTGCTGGCCGGCTCGGACAGCGGCCCGTTCAACTCGTTCATCTACCCCGGGGCCTCGCTCCAGGAGGAAGTGATTTTGCTGGTGAAAGCCGGCCTCACGCCGCTCCAGGCGCTGCAAGCCGCCACCCTCAACGGGGCCCGCTTCATGGGCGTGGCTGAGCAAACCGTCGCCATCGCCCCCGGCAAAGATGCCGATCTGGTGCTCCTGACCGCCAACCCGCTGGAAGACATCGCCAACATCAGGAAAATTGATGCCGTGATTTCGCGGGGCAAAGCCTACCCGGCCGCCGCGCTCGCCAACATGATGCGGGCTATTCGGAACCACTAAACTGCCTTGTAACCAGCGTGAGACGGGTATGGAAATTAATTTAAGATTAAAACGGTCAGGGGGATAATCCAATTGGGGCAGTGGGCTCGTACGGAAAAAGCGGGCCATAGTATTGGCGCGTGAAATTGCTGTTCGTATCGTTCCAACTTTACCCATTTCTCCATGTCCACACCCTTACTTTCTCCGCTGGCAGCGCGCCAGCGGTTTCGTCGTTTGATGGGTACCGCCGCGGGCCTGGCGCTGCTCCTGGGAGCCGCCGACGCCCAAGCCCAAACCGTGTATGGCCTGGGCACCCTTACGGGCACCGCCGGACCTTTCGTGACCGGGCAGCAAGGGCTGGTGGTCATTGATGCCGGTACTGGCGTGGCCCCGCCCATTAGTACGCCCATTACGGGAGTGCTCGGCAACCAAACGCTGGTGGGCATCGACTTCCGCCCCGCTACCGGACAGTTGTATGCGCTGGGCTACGATGCGGCCACCACCACGGTCCAGCTCTACACCCTCAACCCGGCCACGAGCGTGGCCACGCCGGTACCCGGCCCCGGCGCCATTGTGCTAAACCTGGGCACTGCCACCGACCGCATTGGGTTTGACTTCAACCCGACGGTGGACCGCATCCGGGTGGTGAGCACCAACGACGCGGACATCCGGATGAACCCCAGCGACGGCTCCCTGGCTGCCACCGACGGCACGCTGAGCTACGCGGGCGGCACCCCGGCCAACCCCGGCGTGGGGTCGGTGGCCTACACCAACTCATTTGTGGGCAGCACCGCCACCACCCTCTACGACTACGACGAACTGAACCTCATCACCAACCCCGGCCCGAACGGCGGCACCACCAACATCCTGTCCATTCAGAACCCGCCGAACAGCGGGACTCTGACGGCGCAGCTGCCGGTGACGTTCAACGGCTTTGCTACGGGAGTGGTGCGGGCCATCGACATCGACATTTACTACAACCCCGATACCCAGCAAAATCAGGCGTTTCTGACGGAGGTGAACAACACGGGCAGCACCAACTTCTATTCGCTGAACCTGAGCACGGGCGCCGCCACGCGGCGCGGCAACACCGTACCCGCCGGCACGCCGTTTGAAATCCGCGACATTGCGGCCGCGCCGGCCGTGGCCCTGGTGGGCCAGCTGGCCTACGGGGTGACCTCGCTGGGCGTATTTGTGAGCTTCGATACCGGCAACCCGTCCATCATTCGCAGTGCAACGCCCGTGACGGGCCTGGCGGCGGGCCAGACGCTGGTGGGCACCGATTTCCGGCCCAACACCGGCCAGCTGTTCGGCCTCGGCTACGACTTTACGGTGGCCGCCGGCTCGCCCAGCGCCAACCTATACACCATCGACCGGACGACGGGCGTGGCCACGCAGGTGCCGGGCAGCAGCGCCATTGCCCTGGATTTGGGCGATGCCACCAACAGCATCGGGTTTGACTTCAACCCCACGGTGGACCGCATCCGGGTGGTGAGCACCAACGACCGCAACTACCGCCTCAACCCCAACAACGGCGCCATTGCGGCCCCGGACGGCAACATTGCCTACGCGGCGGGCAACCCCAATGCGGGCACCAACCCCAACGTGGGCACGGGCGCCTACGTCAACTCATTTGTGGGGGCCACCGCCACTGCCCTTTACACCCTGGACCACGCGCTGGGCCTCATCAACTTCCAGAACCCGCCGAACAACGGCACGCAGGACCTGTCGCGCTCGCTGACCGGCGTGAACGGTGCCGGGGTGGGCGGGGCCATCAATGCTCAGAACGATTTCGACGTGTACTTCGACGGTACGGCGAATGTGGGCTACCTGGCGGCTATTCCGAACAACCAGGCGGCCAGCCGCTTGTACCGCTTGGCCGCCTTTAGTTCCACCGCAACCAGCGACCAAACTGCTACCGACCTGGGTGCGATTGGCGCGGGTTTGGTGCTGCGCGACATTTCGGTGCCACTCGCCCCGAACTCGACGCCTAACGCTACGGCGGCCCTCACGGGCCGGCTGCTGTATGCGGTGGCCGGCGGCAATCTGATTTCGTTTGACTCGGGCAACCCAGGCGTTATCCGCACGGCGGTGAACATCACGGGCCTGCCGGCCGATGGCTCGCAGGTCATTGCCGGGTCCGACTTCCGGCCGCTTGATGGGCAACTGTTCGTGCTGGGCTACAACGCGGCCACCAGCCAGGGCCAGATTTATACCCTCAACATCACGACCGGCGCGCTGACGGCAGTTGGCCCCTTCAATTCGCTCACGCTGGGAGCGGCTTCGGGCATTGGGTTCGACTTTAACCCCGTGGCCGACCGCATCCGTATTGTGGGTGCCAACGGCAACAATTACCGCCTCAACCCCGCCGACGGCGTGCTGGCCACGGCGAACGACGGGGCTACGGGACGCGCCTTGTCGGGCACGGCGTACACCAACAACGACAACAACGCCAACACCGGCACCACGCAGTACGGCTACGACCAGACTACGAACGAAGTCGTGGTTTTCAGCAACCCGAACGCGGGCACCAACACCACGCTGGGCAGCTCCACCATCACCGTGAACACCGCCAACGGGGTTGAGTTTGACATCTATTCTGACCTCACCAACCCGGCTACCCCGGCTAATACGGCCTTTGCCGTAGCAGCAACGGGGACGAGCACCGCCGACGGCCTGTACAGCGTGAGCCTGACCACCGGCGCCTTCACTTCGCTGGGCCAAATCGGCAACGGCAGCAACCTTTCGGGCCTGGCCGCCTTCCTCACGCCTGGCCCCGTCATCGCGGCGGGCCTGACCTGGACCGGCGCCGTGAGCACCGACTGGGGCACGGCCGGCAACTGGAGCCCCGCCCAGGTGCCCACCGCCACCGACAACGTGACCATTCCGGACGTGACCAACGACCCCGTGGTGACCGGCAACCAGCTGGCTAACGGCGTAACGCTGAACACCGGCGCTGTGCTCACCCTGGCCGACGGCTCGGTGCTGAGCGTGAGCGGCAACATCGTCAACAACTCGGCCACCGTTACGTCCTCGGGCGCGAATGTGACCGGCCGCATCACGCTGGGCGGCGCGGCAGCCCAGACCATCAGCGGCACGCTGACTACCTTCCCCAACCTGACCGTGGGCACGGCGGGGGCCTCCATTGGCGGCCCGGTGGCCATCCGGCGCGGCCTGGTGCTGAACGGCACCTTCACGACCACCAACCAGACGCTGACGCTGCTCTCGGACGCCACGGGCACCGCCTACGTGGTAAACAACGGTAGCGCCGTCGTATCGGGCTCGGCCACGGTGCAGCGCTACATCATGCCCAACCTGAACGCGGGCCCCGGCTACCGCCACTACAGCTCGCCGGTGAGCGGCAACACGGTGGCCAACTTCGCCACGGCGGGCTTCACGCCGATAGTCAGTGCGGCCTACAACACCAGCCCCACGCCGGGGGCCACCCGGCCCTTCCCCAACATCTTCACCTACGACCAGTCGCGCCTGAGCTTCACCAACTCCTCGGCGGAGTTTGATAGAGGATTTGAGTCGCCGGCGGCCCTGACCGACGCCATCCAGGTGGGCCGCGGCTACACGGTGAATATCCCCGGCACGGAGCTGGTCGACTTCACGGGCACGCTGAACAGTGGTCCCGTTACGCGGGGTTCGCTGGCGCGGGGCCCGCAGGCCACGGCCGGCTGGCAGCTGCTGGGCAACCCCTACCCCGGGGCCATTAACTACGACGTGGTGCGGGCGGCCTCATCGGGCCTGGAAAATGCCCTGTATGTGTTCAAGAGCAGCGGCCTGTACACGGGCACTTACACCAGCTACGTGAACGGCGCAAGCACCAACAGCGGCACCAACGTGCTGCCAGTGGCCCAGGGCTTCTTTGTGCGCACCGCCGCCGGCCAGACGGCTACCGTAAACTTCACCAACGCCGCCCGCCTCAACGCGCCCGACAATACGCCCTTCCAGCGCCCCACCGCCGGCACCCGCCCCGAGCTGGCGCTCACCCTGCGCAGCGCCACTGCCGCCAACCAGGCAGTGGTGTACTTTGAGCAAGGGGCCACGGCGGGCTTCGATGCGGGCTTTGATGCCCACTACCTGCCCTCTACCAACGGCCTGCTGCTGGCCACCGAAGCCGCCAGCGCCGAAACCCTGGCCATCAACGGCCAAACCGCGCTTACCGGTGCCGACGTGACCGTGCCCCTGCTCGTGGCCGCTACCACCGCCGGCACCTATGCCCTGCAAGTCGACGACCTGGCCAACCTGCCCACCGGCTACTTCGCCTACCTGCGCGACGGCCTCACCGGCACCTACACCAACCTGGCCCAAACCGCCAGCATTCCGCTCACGCTGGCGGCCAATGGCGCGGCCGGGGGCCGCTACGCTCTGGTGTTCAGCACGCAGGCCCGCGTGCTGGCCACGGCACCCGCCGCGCTGGCCCGGCTGGCCTCGGTGTTCCCCAACCCGGCCCACGGCACGGCCACGCTGCTGCTGCCCGTGGCCCTGCGCGGCCCGCAAGCCACCGCCGTGACGGTGGTGGACAACGTGGGCCGCACGGTGCTGAGCCGCACGCTGGCCGCCGGCACCGCCGAAACCCTGGAGCTGCCCCTCGCGGGCCTGGCCCCCGGCGTGTACTCGGTGCTGGCCCGCACGGCAGCCGGCCTCGTGGCCAAGCGCCTCGTGGTCGAATAACTGCTTTACCCCACCAGCCCCGGAGGACGTTGTGCCGCCGGGGTTTGGCGGGGGCCACGTCTCACTTCCAACTACTTCCCTCTTCCTTGTTTATGAAAATTATTACCTCAACTCTTCGCCTTTTTGTTGCTGCGGCCGGCGTGTGCCTGCTGGCGGGTGGCCTGACCCCGGTGCTGGCCCAGCCCAACAACGGCGGCCCCGGCCCGGACCCCGACCCGGACCCCACCGTCACCCCCATCGACGGCGGGGCTTCGCTTCTGCTGGCCGCCGGGGCCGCCTACGGCCTGAAACGCCTGCGCAAGAGCAAACGCCCGGCCTAAGCCGCCGGCTACCCACCTGTTTAAAACCGCAAAACGCCCCCGGAGCAATGTTCCGGGGGCGTTTTGGGCTTGTGGGGCCGCTATTGCGGCGGCGGGGCCAGGGGTGGGCCACTGCTGGCCGGGGCCGGCGGGCGAGGGGCGGCATTCGGGGAAGGCACGGGCACCTTTGGCGCTGTTGGGGTCGCCTTTGCGACTCTTCGTGTGCCCTTTATTCCATTTCGTACCGCCTTTGTTATACTCACGGCCACCTTCGGCCTTTTCAGGGTTGAAATCCTCCTAATTCGACCCGCCTTTATCCTAATGATTATTTCAAAAGGGCCTTGCGGTGGTCTGGGGGCACTTTTTAGGGCCGAATGGCGGCCAGTCACTTAGAAACCCACGCCTATCCGCACGCCGGTGCCCAGCCGCTCGCCGCTTTGCAGGGCCGTGTAGAAGTCTACCCGCAGCACTTTGAGGATGTGCTCCACGCCCGCGCCCAGCTCCACGTAGTGGCCGGCCTGGGCGGTGGTGAGGTAGTTGAGCGAGACGACTTCCTGCCATTTCAGCTTGCGGAAGAGCGGGACTTTGTTGAAGATAAAACCGTTGAAATGGTGGTCGTAGTGGGCTTCGAGGTAGGTGTTG
Organism: Hymenobacter sp.; assembly: GCA_028288445.1. Lineage (GTDB taxonomy): Bacteria > Bacteroidota > Bacteroidia > Cytophagales > Hymenobacteraceae > Hymenobacter. The sequence continues at coordinate 39,913 of JAQBNT010000092.1, forward strand.
TTGGTGCTGAAGCGGTAATAGTCCAGCAGCTGGTAGTTGCTGAAGTTGCCGCTGAGGATGGTTTGGTTGCCGGAGAAGTGGCGGTAGTCGATGAAGGTCATCCCCTCCTGCTTGCCCACGAAGCCGCCCACGTTCACGCGGAAATTGCTGGTGCCCAGCAGGCCCAGCGGCACGGCATCGCGCACGCCGGCTTGCAGCAACAGGTAGCGCACGTCGGCGCCCAGCACGTGCGGCACGGCCAGGCGGCCCTGCACGTTGAAGGTGGGCCACTTCGAGCCGAGGTTGAACTTGCCATCGGGCCGGCTGATGTAGCGCTGGCCGGGCTTGAAATCGGCCGAAAGGGCCACGGTGAGGATGCGGATGCGGCCGAAGCCGGTATCGGGCAGCTCCTCGCTCACCGGCTTGTTGGAGCTGAAAGCGCGGCCCTTTACGTCGTAGGAC
>JAQBNT010000239.1 GCA_028288445.1 Hymenobacter sp.
GGTGGTCGTAGTGGGCTTCGAGGTAGGTGTTGTTGGTGCTGAAGCGGTAATAGTCCAGCAGCTGGTAGTTGCTGAAGTTGCCGCTGAGGATGGTTTGGTTGCAGGAGAAGTGGCGGTAGTCGATGAAGGTCATCCCCTCCTGCTTGCCCACGAAACCGCCCACGTTCACGCGGAAATTGCTGGTGCCGAGCAGGCCCAGCGGCACGGCATCGCGCACGCCGGCTTGCAGCAGCAGGTAGCGCACATCGGCCCCCAGCGCGTGCGGGATAGCCAAGCGGCCCTGTAAGTTGAAGGTGGGCCACTTCGAGCCGAGGTTGAATTGGCCGTCGGGCCGGCTGATGTAGCGCTGGCCGGGCTTGAAATCGGCCGACAGGGCCACGGTGAGGATGCGGCTGCGGCCGAATTCGGTGTCGGGCAGCTCGTCGCTCACGGGCCGGTTGGGGGTGAAGGCGCGGCCGGGCACGTCGTGCAGCAGGCGGTCGGTGGTGTTGTACAGCTCGTGGCGGTCGAAGTAGGCGGCGGTGGTGAGCAGCGTAAGGCCCGTCAGCGGCTCGGTTAGGTAGCTGATTTCGGCCCCGTCGCGGCGGTAGAGCTTGGCGTAGTTGCGGTTGTCGAGCAGCGTGTAGACGGTGTTGATGAGCGGCGTCACCTGCGAGTTTTTGTCGAAATTCTCGATGGTGCGGCCGGCGCGCAGGCCGATTTGCTGGCGGCGGGCCGGGTGCAGCTGCCAGCTGGCGTCCAGGCTGGGGTTCAGCTCGGTGCTGCTGAAGCCGTAGCGCAGCACCGGGGTAATGCTGAAATTCCTGCGGTCGTCGGTGCGCTTGCGGAAGGTGGCCTGGGCGTTGAGCACGGCCCCTTCCACGGTGTTGTACTGGAAAATCTGTGACACCGGCTGCACCGAGAACATCGTCTTTTTGAAGCTATTGACGTGCGCATAGCCGCCCAGCAGCAGGCTGATGGGCTCGAACTCGTTGCGCTTGCGGTCCATCGAGTCCTGGTAGGGGCGCGAGCGGCGGATGACTTCGGTGCTGTCCTTGACGCGGTAATCCTTCTGTTCCTCGGCCGTGAGGGGCACCGGGCGCACGGCGTCCCAGTAGGCCGAATCGCGCTCGTTCACGCCTTTTTCCACCAATTGCACCTGGCCGCGCGGCATCTGGGCGAAGACGTCGTTTTTGAGCGAGTCGCGCTGGGCCTGCTTCACTTTTTTACGCACCTGGGCGTTGAGGCCGCGCAGGTCGGGCTTGCGCTTGCGGATTTGGGCGGCGGTTTCCTGGCCCACGGGCGCATTTTTGCCCTCGACCACCACGGGCGGGGCGGCCTTGGGCTCGGGCGGCGTGGGGTAGGTGGGCACCACGCTGGCGTAGTTGGAAAGCACGGCCGTGATGTAGCCGGAGCCTTTAAAACCCAGGCCCGACAAATTGGCCGTGACCTGCTGCGACTGGATAAGCCAGACGTTGGCATTGCCCGGCGCGGGGGCGTACTGCTGGGCCAGGTGCAACTCGTCCACGTAGTCGAGCTGGGCATCTTTATCAAGGTGCAAATCGACGGAATGAATGCGCCACGAGCCGTCCACGATGTAAATGAAGCCCGCGAAAACGGGGTCGGTGCGGCGACGCGGCAACACCCGGATTTTGTGCACCAGTACCCCACCCTGCGGCGTGCTGCCCACCAGCTCGTACTTGTAAAACAGCATGGCATTGCCCGCGATGGGCGACACAAACCCGCGCTCCGAGAACCCGGGGTTTATCAGATTCTCGTAGAAGCTCAGGTTGCGCCCCGCGCTGGCCCGGTTGAAGCTGATGCCCCGCGAGTCGCCGCTGATGCGGCTCGACAGCATCTTTTCCTTCACGATATTCGGCTGCGTGAAGCTGAAATCGGACACGCTTTCGGAGAGGTAGAAAATGCCTTTTTTGAGGTCCGGCCCCAGCTTGAACAGGCCCATGATTTTGGCCGGCGTCTCGTTGATGCGGCCCAGGGCTTTGATGTAGATGCGGGCGCGGTAGGCCGCCACCTCGCGCTTGTGGTAGGCCCGCCACTGCTGCGCCTCCTGAATGATGGCATAAGCCGGGTCGCGGTCGGAGGATTTCACCAGCACCTCGCCCAGGTTGTAAGCCTCGGGCTGGAGCGTGATATTGACGGTGAGGGTAGAGTCGCCGCCGGGCACGCGCACCGGCTCGATGTGCTGCTTGTAGCCCACGTATTGAAACACCAGCTCGTACTGCCCGGCCAGCAGCCGTAGCTGGAACTGGCCCTGCTCGTTGGCCCCCGTGCTGGTGGCCGCGCCGCGCACCGCCACGTTGGCGAAGGCCAGGCCGGCCTTATCGGCCCCGCTCACCGTGCCCCGGATAATGCCGGCGCGGCTGGAGAATGGCATGCCGCTCAGCAGCAAAATCAGGAACAACCAGCGCAACGAAAGTGGCAGCATAAAATCAACCGGCAGAAAAAGGCTCCGTCAAGGTACGGCCCCGATTTTATTGATGCCGGGCCGGCGGAATAGGTTGCCTGCCGCTGACGGCGTCCGCCGCAGCCGGCCAACAAAAAAGGCAGCCCATTGGGCTGCCTTTTTCCTGTAATCGAAGTGCTTCGTACTTAGTTGAACAGCGCCGCCGGGACGGCCGCGAAGTTCTTGGCAATGGCCTTTACCGTCTCGGCATTCAGCGGCTCATCGAAAGCCTCGGCACCGGCCGTGGCCGAAACCAGCCCGCCCACGCCCTGCACGTCAAGCGTAGCCTGCGTGGTGTTCTTCTCGTTCGGGAAAGAGGCCGACGGGGTGCCCGTTGCCGGCAGGCCGGCCAGGTAGGGACCTACGGCAGCGGGAGAGTTTGCCACCCCGTTATTGGGCAGGGGCATCGTGGCATTCATGTCCGTTTCGTCGGGCGTAATCCAGCTTTTGGGTGCCGTGACGCTTTGCACGCCGCCGCGCCGCAACGAGCGGATGCGCGACGAATGCCGAGCTTCCACGGAATGAATATTGAGGGCGGCTTCCAGAATATCCTTCGTGGTGTTGGTATTCAGACTCGGGGCGCCGCCTTTGTAGGCGCGCACGCCGGTATCCACAAATTGCTGGGCGGCCAGCAGAAACACCGCTTTATCGGTGAACTGGCCGGTGGTGGGGTCGGTGGTACCACCCAGGGCCACCAGTGGCGGCAGCACGGGGGTCCGCGTCTTGTTCTGCGAAGTCGTGTAGTCGAAGCTGGCGCGGGTGAGTGGCGCAATGGCATTGGTGCCTAGTGTACCGCGCAGCGTGTTGATGTGCAGCAGCTCATCATTGCGAATGATTTCAAACGCACGCCGCTCTTCAGCTGTCAGGCCCAGGGCCGACGAGTTGAGCGCTGTGTCGTAGTAGAAAAACTCGAGGTACTCCAACTGTAGCGCCAAGTTGAGGGTGGCAATCACGGCGGGGGGCAGCGCGCCCGTATTCTGGCCGTAGGCTTTCGTGAACAAAGTGCTCACGGCCAGGGGCAGGGCCGTGGCAGTTACTTTTTTGCCAAAACCGATGAAATTGCGGAACGCCGCCCGGCGCGAATCGAACCGGTCGTACACTTCGGGGTCGACTTTGGCGATGTCGTTAATGATTTGAAATAAGTCCATGAGAATGCTGAATTAGAAGATGAAAGGGCGCGTCGGCCATCATTAAACGAAGCTGTTGGCGCTGATTTTGGAGCCTGCGGCCAGGAAATTGTTGGCCGTGGCCAGCACGGCGGCCGGGCGCTTCGAGCGCTCCATGCCCGTGCCGGTCACGTTGCCGGTGACGCTGCCGGTACCGCTCAGGTTGTTGGTGCTGCTGGTAGCCAGGTCCACCACATCGTTGGCCACAAAAGTGTTAACTCCAATCATCTCCCGAATCAGAGCCGCGTGCCGCGCTTCTACCGACACAATTTTGCCGGCCAGGGCCAGGTAGTCATTGTTGGTGATGAAGCGGCCGGCTCCGTTGTAGGCTGCCACGCCCAGGTCCTCAAACGCCATGGCGGCGTTCAACACGCCCATTTTGCCCGAGGTGGTGGTTTTCTGCGTGAAGTCAATGTTGCTAAAATCCGGCTGTAGGCTGTCGCTGATGCGGCCCGTAGTGATGGCCCGCTTGAAAAACTCGCGGTGGCTGATTTCGTGGTCTTTCAAATCCGAGAGAATGGCTTTCTCGGCCGCAGTGGCACCGGTGTAGAACGAAGCCACCACCTGCGTGTAGAAGGCTGCTTCGAGCTGCTCCAGTGCGTAGGCATAGTTGAGGATGCCAATATCGCTACTGCCCACGTCGATGAAGCCCGCGTCTGGGGTAGTGTCGTCGTCTTTGGAGCAGCCAGCGAGCCAGAGGCCACCCACAGCGAGGCCCGCGCCCGAATACCGTAAGAAGGAACGCCGCGCCACCGGGGCAGCCAGTCCGGCGGCCTGGTCCGCAGGAGAATTGGTTGAGTTGTGCATAATTAGGAAGAGGTTGAATGATTGAAGAACTGCTTGTTCTACGCCTCTCCTTTGTTTGCGCTCCGCCGTGCCGCACCAAATCCGTATAAACTGAGCGAAAATCGGTACTAATCGCACAGCATACTCAAAAATAAATAGTTACACTTAAATCCCTTTACTGTTCAGGCTATTGCAGGCTTCCCAACGGCAACGAACCATCGGTTACATTGGTTAGCAAAGCGAACCGCGCCACCGGCCCGGGGCAGTTGTTACCCATCAGTAGCATTTGGCACCCGCGGCAGTCCATGAATTTTCCAGCACGGACACCGAATGGCCGCCTACTTTGCAGTTTCCCCGCTCTTTCCCCATGTTCAAAAACCCCGACAAAGCCCCTAAGCAGTACACGCCCGGCGAGGCCCTGCAAAAAATTGCTGCCTTCTGCGCCTACCAAGAACGCACCCAAAAGGAAGTGGAGCAAAAGCTGAAATCCTACGGCCTCGACGAGGACGAAGCCGGCGAAATCATCATCCGTCTGAGCCGCGAAAAGCTACTGGACGAGGAGCGGTTTGCCAAGGCTTTCGTGCGCGGCCACTACCGCCAGAAAAAGTGGGGCCGCCGCCGCATTATGCAGGAATTGAAGCAGAAAGGCCTCAGCGAATACTGCATCAAGTCGGGCATGAAGGAGATTGATGGCGAAGAATACTACCAGAATCTGGTGGAAGTGATGGAGAAAAAGGACCGCCAGGAAAAGGAGAAAAACCCACGCGTGCGCCGCATGAAAATCTCGCAGTACCTGACGGGCAAAGGCTACGAGCAGGACTTGATAAAGATGGCCCTCGATGAACTAGGCAAAGCGCCGGAAGACGACGAGTAGCGTTAGTCATGCCGAGCGAGGTGTAGACACGCATATTTGTGTCTTGTCGTTGGACGAGGCTCGTGCGAACGGTGCGAACGTCAGACGCAATTATGCGTCTCTACTGTTTCGGCCCCACTTTTGGCAGCACCAATTGCTGTCCCACTATCACCCGCCGCCCGGTGAGGGTACGCAGCATGGGCACGAGAATCTGCTCAGCGTTGCGCTGGGTTTCGGCCAGGATGCCGGATTGCAGGGCAGCGTTGCGCACCTGCTTCTCGGCGTATTTGTAGCCCTGGTCCACAAGGTCGGCATCCTGAAAAAAGCCGTTTTCGGTGCTGAATACGCGGCTTTGGTCGTGGTTCACTTGGAAAGAGCACAGCTCCGGCGCGGGCAGCACCACGCGCACGATGGAATCGCCCTCGAACACGACATCCTGCGGGCGGATTTTGCGCAGGTCGAGGCAGCCCACGGCTTCGCCGCCCACTACGAGGGCCACTTTGGCATCGGGCAGCAGCGGGTAACGGCTGGCCCGGCGGTACTCCACAATGTCTTTGAACTTGTAGCGCACCAACTCCAGCTTGCCCAGGGCTTCGACTTGGGTGAGCACGGTGTTGTGCGTCACGGTGACTTTGGGTTCGGTGTTCAACGGGTTAAGGTCAGCGAGCGTGGGGCCGATTTTCTTCCAGAGAAACCACCCGAGCCCCACGAGAAACAACAGCGGCAACAGGCGGCGAACGAGGCGGACTAAATTCATATGGGGTAAAGTACGTAGGGGCGCGGCACGACGTTGGGCCGGGCGGGTGGCCTAGCTTTGCAACCTGATGCGCATTCCGACTTCTTTTCGTTTGCTGGCCCAACAACTTTGGCGGCACCACCCGGCGCTGCTGGCGGGGCTGTGGGTGCTGGTGCAGCTGGTGCAGCTACGCAAGTTCCACGGGCCGTACTTTGCCAACGACAGCGCCCGCTACCTCGCCTACGCGGCCAACATCGCCGAGCGCGGCTACTTCGAGCCCGGCCACAACCTGCGCTACGTGCTCTACCCGCTGTTTCAGAGCCTGTGGCTACGGCTGGGCCTGGGCCGGTGGGGCATAGTGGCCGGCCAGATGGCCATCTCAGCGTTGGCCACGCGGGCCATCTACCAGGGCACACGGCGGCTGAGCCAGGGCCGGCGCGGCGCGGCGGCCCTGGCCACGCTACTTTTCATAGCCTGGCCCGATATTCAACCCTTCAACGTTTTCCTGCTTACCGAGTCGCTGTTCATCAGTCTGGTGGCGCTGTCATTCAGCGCGTTCACACGGCTGCAAAGCGGCCGGCGGCAGGACTGGCTGTGGCTGATTATCATATTAATTCTCACTGCCCTGGCCCGCCCCAACGGCTTCCTAGTAGCAATGGCTGCCGCCCTGGCCGGCCTCGATGCTCTGCGCCGGGCACCCGACCGCCGGCCGTGGCGAGCGGCGCTGGTGGCCTTGGTGCTGCTCTCGCCCCTGCTCTGGCTGGCCCTCAACCACCAGCTCGCCACCTACTACCTGATGGACACCTACCAGCGCGGCGAGCTGATTTTCCGCTACCAGCTATGGGCCGTGCATCAGGCTGCGCCGCTCAATATGCCACCGCCCGGCACCGGCCCGGTGGCGCGGGTGGTGTATTTCGGCGTGCATAATCCGCTGTATCTGGGCCGCTTGATGCTGGGCAAACTGTTTGTCTTCGTCAGCTACCTCAAGCCGCACTACTCGCTGGCGCACCGGGTTATCGGCGTGTTGGTGCTGTGGCCGGCCTACTGGCTGGCGGCGCGGGGCGCACGGCGAGCCAGTATCTGGCGGCCGGCACGGGTGTTTCTGGCGGCTATTTTCCTGCTGCAAACGGCCATCATCATGCTCACCGTAGATGACTGGGACGTGCGGTTTCTGGCCCCGGTATTACTCACGGTGTTTGTGCTGGCTTCGCTGGAAATAACCGGCTGGCTCGCGGCCAAAAAGCCGGCCGCAGTTTAGCCCTTGCCTCCGAACCGCTCCTGCCACCCCGCCCAGGCCTGCTGCCCGCCGGTATGAATGGCAACCACCGTGCTGCCCCGCCGGAAGTAGCCTTTCGCAATCAAATCCAGCACGCCAAACAGCAGCTTGCCGGTATAAATCGGTTCGAGCAGCACCCCGTGCCGTGCCTGAAAATGCTGAATGAAATCCAGTAGCTCAGCCGAATATTTGGCGTAGCCCCCAAAGTGATAATCGGTCTGGAGCGAATAATTATCGAACGCCTGTCCGGCCGCCGCCTGGGTCAGCGCGTCGATTTCCCCACGTAGAAATCCGCCGTTTTTCAACGCCGCCACGCCCACGGCGTGGTGCTCCCCAGCCAACCCGGTGAGCAAACCGGCCAGCGTGCCACCCGTGCCCACGGCCACGGCCAGCGCATCAAAATCAACCTGCTGTCGAATTTCAGCCACCAGCTCGGCGCAGCCGGGCAGGGCCAGGTCATTGGTCCCGCCTTCAGGCAACACGTAGGCCGGACCAAAACGCGCCAGCTGTTCCGCAATAAACTCCGGTTCGGCCCGGTGGCGGTAGGCCGTGCGGTCGAGGTAATGCAGCGTCATGCCATCGGCAGCGGCCTGGGCTAGTGTAGGGTTCAGGGCAGCTCCACTAGCCGGCTCATCGCCCCGAATTAGGCCAATGGTACGGAAACCCAGCAGCCGGCCAGCCGCCGCCACGGCCGCAATGTGGTTGGAATAAGCCCCGCCGAAGGTGAGCAGCGTGTGGTTGCCCTGCTGCCGCGCCGCAAGTAGGTTATGCTTGAGCTTGCGGGCCTTGTTGCCGGGCAGGTTGGCGTTCACAAGGTCATCGCGCCATAGCAACAGGCGTACGCCGCGGGCCGTTGCAATAGGCTCTTTAAGCAACTGTAGAATAGGCGAAATGGACATACGGCCGGCACTAAACGAGGAGAGGGAACCGAAGAAACCATCGTTTCTCCGGTTCCCTCTCCTTTTTTGATTCTTAAAAGTGACCCGCTACGCCAGCACCGGCGCATCGGCCAGCTCATCGCCGCTGCGCTCGCGGCGGCGCGTCACGTACACGCCCGTGCCCACCAGCACCAGCAGCAGCGCAATGCTGGCCGCCAACGACACGCCATTGCCCATAGCGTAGGATTTGGGCTCAAACTTGAACTCGATGGTGTGCGCGCCGGCCGGCACTTGCAGCGCCCGCAGCACGTAATCGGCGCGGATGTGCGGCACCGGCTTGCCGTCGATGAACGCCTGCCAGCCGTCGGCATAATAGATTTCCGAGAATACCACCAGACCAGCCTGCGTGGCGTTGTAGCGGTATTTCAGCTCGTCGGGGCTGTAGTTGGTGAGGGCGATGCTGGAGCCGGCGATGTCGTAGGTCGCGGCCTTTTGCTGCGGGAATTTGCTGGCATCTACCACGGCCTCAGTGGCTGGGCTCAGGGTGCTGAGGGCGGTCATTTCGGCGTCGGGGCTAGCCACGGGCTTCACTTGGCTCACAAACCAGGCGTTACCCAGCGCGCCGGGGTTGCGCTGTACCGGCTGCTTGGCGTCGCCGGTGATGAGGTAGCGCGTGTTCAGCATGTTGAGCACCTGCTGGTTGTTGTTCGAAATCTGGCGCTCAATGAGGTCCTGGTAGCGGCGCAGCTTGGCTCCGTGGTAGCCACCGATGCTCTTGTGGAAGTACGAAGTCTGGGCTTCGTTAAAGGGATTCTGCATGTTGAGCACGCGGTAGCTCAGGTCTTTATCCTGCAAAATCAGCTGGTCGGCCGGGCTGGGCTGGAACTCTTCGGCGATGGTTTCGCGCTGAAATTTATTGTCGCCCAGGTAGCGCTTGTCTACGCCCCACAAATCCACCAGCACCAGCACCACCATAATGCCCGCCGCCGGCACCAGCTTCAACTGCCCCTTCAAGTGGAAATACAGCACGCCCAGCGCCGCGCCGATAAACAGCAGCCCGCGCCACACATCGTTGCGGAGCAGGTCGGCCCGGTCGGCACGCAAGGCGCCCAGCAACTGCGGCGTGAAGCCCTGCTTGGTCAGTTCGCCATCCACGGGGGCCGCGAAATCAAAGCTGAAGCTGGCCAGATACGCCAGCACGCACAGCCCGGCTGCGATAGCGCCGGCATACAGCACCTTCGGCAGCAAGGCCGAAGCATCGGCCGAAATCGGGGCCTTGGTACCGGGCAGCGTAGGCACCATAGCCGGGCGAGGCCGCAGCACGCGACTCAAGGCCAGCGCGCCCAGGATGGGCATGGCCAACTGTGCAATCACCAGCGCCATGCTCACGGCGCGAAACTTATTATAGCCCGGCAGCAGGTCGAAAATCAGGTAGTTAAATGTCTCGAAGTTCTTGCCCCAAGCCAGCAGGATGGAAAGAACAGTGCCGCCCAGCAGCCAGTAGCGCGTGCGCTTCTCCACCACAAACAGCCCCAGAATAAACAGGAAGCATACCACCGCGCCCATGTACACCGGCCCGGCCGTGTAGCTCTGCTGCCCCCAGTAGGTCGGCATCGCGCCCAAATATTCCTGGGGCAAACCAGCTTTAGCGAGGTTAGAATCGGTGCTGAGCGGCATGGAACTGGCCCCGCCGTAAAAGTTGGGAATCAGCAGGGTAATGGTTTCGCCCACCCCGTAGCTGTACTGAAAAGCGTAGTCGCGGTCCACGCCCGAGCCTTCGTCCTCAGTCTTGGGAGCCGGGGCCTGACCGGGCGCAGTCGGCGCGGCCGACTTCAACTCGCTCGGCCCGCGGTTGCTATACTTACTATACTCAGCAGTGGTATAAAGGCGGCCGAAGCTCACGCCCACGGCCAAAACCGCGCCCAGCGCCAGCAGCGCCGTGCGCTTGGCAAACTCCGGTAGGCGACCCGCCCGCACGGCCGATACCAACTCAATAACCCCAAAAATGGCCACCAACAGCAGCAGATAGTACGTAATCTGGAGATGGTTGACGTGCACGTTCAACGTGAGGCCCACCGCGAACAGCGCCGCGCCCAGCCACTTATCGCGGCGGTACGTCACCAACAGGCCGCCCAGCACCAGCGGCGCGTAGGCCAGGGCCAGGCTCTTGGTGTTGTGGCCGGCGGCCAGAATGGCCAGGTTGTAGCTCGAAAAGCCCAGTGCTACCGCGCCCGCCACCGCGATGAGCGGCCGCACGCCCAGCGCTACCAGCAGAATATAGCCGCAGAGCAGCGCCAGAAACAGGTTAGCCACCACGGCGGGCAGGCCCAGCGTCATGGCCTTCTGCAAATACCCCGACCAGTCGCCCGGAAAGTGCAGGCTGATGAGGTAAGTCGGCATCCCCGAGAACATGGAATTCGTCCAGAGCGCCTCTTTTCCCATTGCCTTGGCGTATTCCTGCGCCTCGTGCGCCCCGCCCTGAAACTGGGTAATATCGTGCTGCGCCAGGGTCTTGCCATCGAACATGATGGGCGCGAAATACACGCAGGCTAGCAGCACGAAAAACAACACCGCCAGTACGTGCGGCAAAGCCCGCTGCCACCACGGCGCGGACGAAACAGAAGGAGCAGAAACAACAGCAGCCATCAGGGCAATTTTGGGGAAAATGAAAACGTGCCCGAAGGTACAGTAGAACCACGCTATAGCTTCTACCGCGCGCTTTTGCGAAACAAAAAGAGGTTTCGCCAAGCTGCACGAACGTCAGTTTGGCGAAACCTCCTTTTGTTTCGCAGAATTCAACACTGCTATTTTACTTCCTCAAAATCAACATACTCCCCGCCTTTAAAATCGTGGGACTGTTTGCTTTGAGTTGCTGTAGGCGGCACATAGTCCACCCGTACTTCGCCAGTCCGGGAAGCAGGGCCGCTATCGGGCCGCGCCTGGGGCGACACCACGAAGCCGCCGTTACGCATCTGCTTGCGCACAAAGCCGCTCAGCGCCAGCCGCAGCACAATGGGCAGCAGGTAGCGAACGGCGAAAAAAATCAGAATGAAAATGAGCCAGAATTTCATGTAGTCAGAAACGTAAACGTCGCTGCAAAGTACGGTCAGCGCTTGCTGACGAGCGAACGGTGCTTTTGTTTTACGCAAACGGCCCGCTCCTGCTTATCGGTTCCGCGCCTGCGGCCGGCCCGCACGGCAGCAATTTTACCGAGCCGTCGGGTTTATCTCCAATCCGAGTCCACGCTACGAACAATAAATTTTTCTCCCCGGGCGGTTGCGCAGCTTCCGGCGGATTGCCTATCTTTGCAGCCCCTTCCAAAACCGTTGGTCGGGCACAAGCCGATTTAGCTCAGTTGGTAGAGCAGCTCATTCGTAATGAGCAGGTCGTTGGTTCGAGTCCAATAATCGGCTCCAAATAAAAAGGCCCTGAAACCGCATCGTGGTTTCAGGGCCTTTTTATTTGACAGAATTGCCAGCCGCAAGGCTATTGGAACACGCGCCGCGAGGCCGCCACCTGATTAAACGAGGCGACTACCTCCGACACCTCGGCCAGAAACTCTGGCTTGGCCTCAATGTGGTTGCCCACCACCACCACATCAGCCCCGGCCGTCAAGGCAGCATACACTTTTTCACCCGAATTCAACCCGCCGCCCACAATAAGGGGCGCACTCACGGCTTCGCGCACGGCCGCAATCATCGCGCCGGATACCGGGTTTTGCGCTCCACTGCCGCCGTCGAGGTACATCAGCTTCAAGCCCAGTTGCTCACCGGCCAAAGCCGTGCAGGCCGCAATGCCCGGCTTATTGTGCGGCATCGGCGTGGTGCCACTCATGTAGGAAGCCGTCGTTTGTCGGCCCGAATCGACCAGCATATAACCCGTCGACAGCAGTTGCAAGCCACTGGCCTTGAGGCGCGGTGCGGCCACCACGTGCTGCCCAATTAGAAAATCCGGGTTGCGGCCCGAAATAAGCGAGAGCAGCAGCAGCCCGTCGGCCGGGCCATCCAGGTGCATACTGTGGCTGGGAAACAACAGCACCGGCACATCGGAATGAGCCTTAATTAACGTGATGAGGGCAGCCTGGTGCTCACTAAGCACCAGGCTGCCCCCCACGAAAAAGTAATCGACCGGATGCGCCTCGCTCAGGCTGAGCAAGTGTAGCAGGCTGGTTTCATCTAGGTTGTCCGGGTCGAGCAATACGGCCAGCGCTTTGCGGCCGTGCTGCTGCCGGACGCGCAGCGCATCATAAAGACTTAGGGGGGTTGGACGCATCCGAGGAGTCAGAAGGAGCAGACGAGGCGACGGGAGAAGCCCCGGTTTCGGCCTTGGCGTAGCCGGGAGAAGTCGCAAGGTCGGCATTTTTGTCCGCCGGGAAAAACTCACCTACTTTTTTCGTCACCATGGCCAAGGCCAGAGCTGCCGCCTGAGCTACCAGCACCTTGCCCGTATCAGACTGCAAAAAAGCCTGCAACACCGACCCTACCATGCGCGAGCGCGAATTGGCAGCGCTGGCAGCCGGCACCGGCTCATCAAAAGCATGCGAAGCGGGCAGGCGGCGGCTATCGTCGTAAGGCAAATCCTGGAAGGGGTCTTCCTCAAATTCCTCATCAGCAAAGGCCGACCCGGCTGCAAAGGGAGCCGTAGAGGTATTTTCCGAAGAGTATTCTTCTGGATGCGGTGCCGTAGAGCCAAAGCCCAAATCATCGGCCTCATGAGCGTGCTCGTGGTGCTCCACAAAAGCGCGGGCCGATTCTTCGGCTGACTTATGCGCCAAATCGTCACCCTTTTTGCCCTTCTTATCCTTTTTGCTGTTGGAATAATAATCGGCACCGAACTCGTAGTCGTGGTCAGCCTCATTGTGCTCAGCCGCGTGCTTCTTTTGAGTGCGCTTGCGCTTCTTGCCACCAATCAGCCTAGTGATAAGCCACACGCCACCGGCTAGGCCCGCGCCTACCAGCGCCACCTTGCCCACCACCACCGATTGGTCCTTGATGTGGTCCACGTCGCCACGCAGGGCACGCTCGTACTCTAGTTTCTTGCGTTCGAGAAACTCCTTTTCCTCTTCAAACAGGGGGTTTTGCAACTCACTCATGGTAGGGTTGGCTTAAGCTTGGCGTTTGTCAGATTTGTAAATGGTATCCTTCAGTACTTTGTTGGCAAGGCCCTGAAAAGCCGTTTTATCGACTCCTACCAGCACCAACACCAGCAGCACCAGGTAGAAGCCGGCCACAATGCCGAAGCCCCAGTACGGGCTATCTAAGGCCGCATTGAGCGCCAGCCCGGCAAAGATGCTCACGAAGATGACGAACAGTAACCCCAGAATAGCCAGGGTTGCGCCGTGAATAGTGCCCACGAAAATGGTGGATACTTTTTGTTGAATTTCAAGCCGAACCAAGTCAATGCGGGTATCGAGGTAACCGGTGAGGTTCCCAATCAGGCTGTCGTTACGGGGTGTTTTGGAGGTATCGTCGTCGTTGAACATGCGGCGCGAAAATGGAGTGACACAAGAAAAAAAGCCCGACAGTTGCCCTGATTTCGCAGAAAACAGCGGTGGGCCGCGCCGGTTCTACGGAAAATTTCGGCGCGTGGCTGACTTTTGCACCCACCTTTGTGTTTGCCGCTAGCGTGAGTCAGAATCATTACCAAGTTCTTGGAGTTGCCCCCACCGCCCCGGCCGCCGATATCAAGCGCGCCTACCGGCAGCTGGTGGTGCGCTACCACCCCGACAAGCACGGCGGCGACATCCGCTACGAGGAGCAGTTTAAAGCCGTCGCCGTGGCCTACGGCATCCTCGGCGACCCCGGCCGCCGCGCCACCTACGACTTCCAGCTCGCCCAGGCCGCCCGCCGTGCCGCCGAAGCCCAGCGCCAACAACAGCAGCGGCCCGTCTCGCAGCACGTCTACGGCGTGCCTATGCCGCCCCCCGCCCCGCTCCGTACCCGCCCGCCCGCCGGCAGCCGCGAGCGGCACTACCAGCGTATTCCACGCCAGCGTCCCGCCTTCAATCGGCGTGACTGGCTGTTCACGCTGCTTTTCATCGCGGGCATCGTGCTTTTTGCAATGGCCGTGAAAGTGACCATGGACCGCGTCTCCGCTAACAGCAACTACGCCGACGGTCTGCGAGCCTACGTCCGCGGCGACTGGTCGGCCGCGTACAGCTTCATGGATGAAACCCTGCACTTCCGCCCCGACTACGCCCCTGCCCTGCGCCGTCGTGGCGAATTGGCGCGGCTCAGCCTCCAGGATGCCCATGCTGCCCGCACCGATTTCCAAGCCGCCCTCCAACAGCCCCAATCCCGCCGCATCACAGCCAACCTGCTGTACCAACTAGGCCGCTGCGAGGCTGCCCTCGGCCGCGCCACCACTGCCGACTTCAATTACACTCGTTCTCTCTCCTTGGATAGCACCCGTAGCACCGCCTACCTGGCTCGGGGCGAGACCCGCCTACTCGACCTGCACCAGCCCGCCCTAGCAGTGAAGGATTTCACCACCGGCCTAAACCAATACCACCGCACCGGTCGCAAAGCCCCCTGGCGCTACGTGCAGCTACGTGGCGTGGCCTTCGCCGCCCTCACCCGTTACCCCGAAGCCCGCGCCGATTACTTTCGCGTGCTCCAGGCCAACCCCGCCGATGGCCGCACCCACTTCCTGCTCGGCAAACTAGCCGCCCACACCGGCGATTCCACCGCTGCCTGCGAGTTCTACCGCCGCGCCCTGAACCTGGGCTACGAATATGCCCGCACGGCCCAAGCCGCCTGCCATTAGCCCCGCCCCATAACGCAAATAACCGCCGCCGGTCCAAGACCAGCGGCGGTTGCCGAAGTTGCATTTAGAAGCTCGGAAAGCCTTATTGGGGCATCAGCACGGTGTTCACCACGTGGATAACGCCGTTGCTCTGCAGCACATCGGCGATAGTCACGGTCGAAATGCCGCCTTTCTCGTCCTTCAACTCAAGGGCTTTGCCTTTCATCATGGCCGTCAGGGTGCCGCCGCTTACCGTTTTGAAGGTAGCCTTGCCACCGCCGGCTTTAATGGCTTTTGCGATATCAGCCGAAGTCATACGCCCGGCCACCACATGGTAAGTCAGGATTTTGGTCAGCGTAGCCTTATTCTCAGGCTTCACCAGCGTTTCCACCGTACCAGCGGGCAGTTTGTTGAAAGCCTCATTGGTAGGAGCAAATACCGTGAAAGGGCCAGCGCCTTGCAGCGTTTCTACTAAACCAGCGGCCTTCACCGCAGCCACCAGCGTAGTGTGGTCTTTCGAGTTAACAGCGTTCTCTATGATGTTTTTCGTGGGGTACATAGCAGCACCACCCACCATCACAGTCTTGGTTTTAGCTTGGGCCGAAACAGTGGTAGTGGTAGCAACGCTGAACAAAGCAACGAGAGCGAGCGAAAACAGAGTCTTTTTCATGGATATGAAGAAATGCTTGGATGTTTTAAATGATGCCTCACCTACGCCACTCCTTCATCCAGCGGATTGCCTCAACGGCAAAGTTTTGTGAAGGTGTAAAAGGAGTTTATGCATCAGCACAATCTAACTCCTTCGCCCTTAACCGTTTCATCCATGTAAAGCACAAATTACGATGGTCATGCTTATGCCTGCAATATTGACAATTCAGCTATAACTCTCATTAAGGTATACCATAGCATCTGCATCATCCCGTTATATCGCGTATCCCCTTGTCACTCCATAAACTGTATACGGCACATGATTCCTCCCGACAATAGCACGCAGCATCGGAACCATTAGCGCTGCTGAAATCCATCATTGCTTCGCCCACATAAATAACCAACACCAGTATCTGGACCAACTTAATGGGCTCAGATCGAAAATCCTACTACATAGACTAATCTAGCTACGATTGAGCAGTTATACTATGGCCTCTAATTCTACCTATAACTCAAAAGCAAAATGCCCCAATCTGCTGGTGAAAGCGGAGTGGGGCATTGCTGTAAAAGGTTGGCGGCGACCGACTCTCCCACCGGTGAAGGCAGTACCATAGGCGCACCGGGGCTTAACGGCTCTGTTCGGAATGGGAAGAGGTGAACACCCGGGCTAAAGCCACCATTGCTGGCG
>JAQBNT010000242.1 GCA_028288445.1 Hymenobacter sp.
AAGGTGGGCGGCTTCAACCTGAGCGTGTTCATCCAGGGCGTGCAGGGCTCGAATGTGCTGAACTTGAACCGCTACGAGCTGGAATCGGGCATCACGACCACCAACACGCTGGCCACCGTGACCAACCGCTGGACGCCCACCAATACCGATACGAACATTCCGCGGGCCGGCAGCACGCTGCGCCGCAGCACCGGCATTGTGAGCGATGTGGTGGAGGACGGCAGCTTTGTGCGCCTCAAGACCGTGACGCTGGGCTACACGCTGCCCAAGTTCGACAAAGCCATCAAGTCGGCCAACGTGTACGTGACGGCGCAGAACCTGGTCACGCTCACCAAATACACCGGCTACGACCCCGAGGTAAACTCTTTTGGCGGCGACAACCTGAGTTTGAACACCGATTACAACGCCTTCCCGAGCAGCCGCACCTTCATTGCCGGCGTGCGTCTGGGCTTCTAATCTCCGACTTTCCTCCTCCCATTCCGATGAAAAAAAATATCCTCCTGCTCAGCTTGCTGGCCCTCGGCCTAAGCTTGGGCGCCTGCGAGAAATTCCTGCAGGAAACCCCGGCCGACTTCCTAGCCGCCGAGAACTTTTACCGCAACGAAGGCGACGCCGTAGCCGGCCTGAACGGTGTGTTCAACTCCCTGCTGCCTCAGACCTACTACGGCCGCACCGGCTGGCAAATCACGGAGCTGCCCGGCGAACTCATCCGCGTGGGGTCCAGCACCGACGAGCGGGCCCAGCTTTCGCGCTTCACCTATACGCCCACCAACACCGAAATCAACAGCTGGTGGACCAACTCGTACCGGATGATAAACCGGGCCAACGCCTTGCTGGAGAAGGTGCCTGCCATCAGCATGGACGCCACCCGCAAGAACGTCATTCTCGGCAATGCCCGCTTCCTACGGGCGCTGGCCTACTTCGATTTGGCCCGTTGCTTCGGCGATGTGCCGCTGGTGCTGGCCACCGTAAAAAGCCCTTCCGACGACCTGCGCCCACCGCGTGCGCCGCTAGCCAAGGTGTACGAAAAGATTATCGAAGACCTACAGTTTGCCGAAGCCAACTGCCCGCTGGAAAGCCAGATTGCCGCCGGCGAGAAAGGCCGCGTATCGAAGGGGGCCGCTGCTGCCGTGCTGGCCAAGGTGTACCTGACCCGCGCCGCCAACGCGGCCGTGGCCCAGCCCACCGACAACCAAAGCGCCCTCGATGCCTGCACTCGCGTGACCGGCTCGAACCAGTATAGCCTGCTACAGACCTACGGCGACGTGTTCAACCCCGACAAGGAAAACGGGCCGGAGCACATCTTCAGCATCCAGTTCGATTTGCCGCCGAACACGGGCAGCATCATTGTGCGGCAGTTTTTGCCCTCGCAGTTGCAGGGCCTGGGCACGTTTACGGTAGAAGACAGCCTCGTGCGTTCCTACCGCACCACCGACGTGCGCCGGGCCTGGAACATCAGCAACCAGGCCGGTACCACCACGCTGGCCCGCTACTACTTCAACAAGTTTCGCGACGACAAGCGCATCATCAACGATGCCCGTACCAACTACCTCATCACGCGCTATGCCGATGTGCTGCTGATGCAGTCGGAAGCCCGCAACAACCTCAACGCCGCCGACCCGCTGAAGTACGACGGCTATAATAAAGTACGCCAGCGCGCCGGCCTGCCCCAGTGGGCTGCCACGCGCGTGACCACCAAAGACGCCTTCGTGGACATGATGGTGCGCGAGCGCGGCTGGGAGCTGGTACAGGAAGGCCACCGCTGGTTCGACCTCGTGCGCCTGAACCGCCTGATGGAGCGCGAAAAGGCCATTTTCAACCGCACGGTGGACCCCCGGTACCTGCTGTTTCCGATTCCGCAGCCCGAAATTCTGCTTAACCCTAACCTGACCCAAAACCAGGGCTATAACTAATGCGCGTATTCCTTCTTTTTCTAATGTGGTGGGTGCTGGGCGCCCCGGGGCTGGCGGCTGCAACTGCGGCCCCGGCGGCGTTTCTGCTGCTCGACCCGGCTGCCATGGCCGCCTACAAAACGGCCTACAAAGCCGGTCGCAAAGCCGAAACGACCCAGGTGCAAAAGCTGCTGGCTGATGCCGACCGCGCCCTCCAGCACGGCCCGTACACTATTACCACCAAGCCCCAGACGCCCCCCAGCGGCGACAAGCACGACTATATCTCGCAGGCCCCGTACTGGTGGCCCGACCCCACAAAGCCCAATGGCAAGCCTTACATCCAGAAGGACGGCCTGCACAACCCCGAGGCCGAGGCGATGAAGGACAGCGAGAACCTGAGCAAAATGTGCGCGGCGGTGCAGGCGCTGGGGTTGGCCTACTACTTCGCCGGCGATGAGAAATACGCCGGCCAAGCGGCGAATCTGCTACGCATGTTTTTCCTGAACCCGGCCACCCGCATGAACCCGAACCTGAACTTTGGGCAGGGCATTCCGGGCATCAACAACGGCCGGAATTTTGGCATCATCGAAACCCGGCACCTGGTGGGAATCCCGGAGGCCCTGGCGTTGTTGAACGGCAGCCCCAGCATGGACGCGCCGCTAATGACGGGACTAAATGCGTGGTTCAAGGACTTTACTACCTGGCTCACCACCAGCCCCATTGCCCTGCCCGAAGGCGCGGCCAAAAACAACCACGGCACCTTTTACGACACGCAGGTGGTGGATTTTGCCCTTTTCACCGGCAACGACGCCCTGGCCAAAAGCATCCTGCAAAAGCAAACCTGGCCCCGCGTAGCGGTGCAACTCGCCCCCGACGGCGCGCAGCCCCTGGAGCTGGCCCGCACTCGCCCCTGGAACTACACCAGCATGAACCTGCAGGGCTGGGAACGTCTGGCCCTACTGGCCCCGCACGTCGGCCTCGACCTCTGGCACTACACCACCCCCGACGGCCGCGGCCTGCGCCAGGCCGTGGAATGGTTCCGGCCCTACCTGCTGGGCCAGAAAAAGATGGAGAAAGCCGACGCCGCCGGCACGTCCAACACGCTGGCCCTTGATGCCTACGAGCAGGCCAGCCGCGCCTATCCAGACCTGAAAGCCGCCGAAGTATTCGCGCAGCATCCTGATTTCAAGCCCGTGCCCTGGGCCTTTTGATGATGAAGAAAGTCCTTGTCATTACGGCCGCATTGCTCGGGCTGGCGCCGGCACCGCTCCAGGCCCAGAAGCGGCCGCCCGCAAAACTGCCCGCTGCCCGGCCGCCGGCCGTGCCCGTAGCCGCCGTGGTAGCCCGCGCCGAAGCCCAGTATGCCGCCTACCTGCGCCAATACCCCGACAGCACCCAGCACCCACGCAGCACGGAGCCCGACGGCCGCCTCATCCGCACCAACTCGCGCAACTGGACCAGCGGCTTTTTCGCGGGCAGCCTTTGGTACCTGGCGCGCCTGAGCAGCCAGCCGCAGTGGCCGCGCCGCGCCGCTGCGTTCACCGAAACGCTGGATGCCGAAAAGAACGTGACCACGACGCACGACCTGGGTTTTATTCTCAATAACTCCTACGGGCAGGGCTACGCCGTGACGAAAAACCCGCCGTACCGCGCCGTGCTGCTGCAAGCGGCCGCCTCGTTGGCCAAGCGGTTCAGCCCCACGGTGGGGGCCATCCGCTCCTGGGACCACCACGCCGAGGTGTGGGCCTACCCCGTCATCGTGGATAACCTGCTGAATCTGGAGCTGCTTTTCGCCGCCACCCGCCTCAGCGGCGACTCCTCCTACTACCGCATCGCCAAAACCCACGCGGCCACGGATTTGAAGTACCGCTTTCGGGCGGATTTCAGCACCTTCCACGTACTGAATTTCGACCCGGCCAGTGGCAAGCTACTGACGGCCGTGACGCACCAGGGCTACGCTGACAACTCCTGCTGGGCGCGGGGGCAGGCCTGGGCCATCTACGGCTACACCATGGTGTATCGCGAAACCCGGGACCCAAAATTCCTGCAAGCGGCCATGCACGCCGCCGACTATTTCATTGCGCACACGGCTTCGATTCCGGACCGCATTCCCTATTGGGATTTCAACGCCCCCGACATCCCCAACGCCCCGCGGGATGCCTCAGCTGCCGCCGCCGCCGCGTCCGGCCTGCTGGAATTGAGCAAGTATGCGCCGAAAAAAAACGACTATTTCAGCGCCGCCACAGCCATTCTGGCCAGCCTCAGCTCGCCGCAATACCTGGCCGCTGCCGGCACCAACAACTACTTCCTGCTGAAGCACAGCACCGGAAATTTCCCCGCTAAATCAGAAATCGACGTGCCTTTGGTCTACGCCGACTACTACTACCTCGAAGCCCTATGGCGCTACCAGAACTACGCCCAGCTGACGCTCAACTAGCGAAAGAAACCAACAGCTTTTCCCTTGAAAACAAAGTAATTGTCGTCACCGGCGGCACCGGCATCCTCGGCGATGCGTTCCTGAACGGCATCGTGGAAGCCGGCGGCAGCGTCGGCATATTGGGCCGCAACGCGGCGCTGGCCGAAGAGCGGGCCGCCGCCATCAACCAGCAGGGCGGCCGGGCGCTGGCCCTGGTGGCCGACGTACTGAACGAAGGCCAATTGCAAGTCGCCTGCGACCTGATGATGGACACGTTCGGCCAGATTGATGGCCTGGTGAATGCGGCCGGGGGCAACGCGCCCGATGGCGTGCTGGCCGCCGATACCGACGTGTTCAAAATGGACCTCGCCGGCATGCGCCGCGTGATGGACCTCAACGTGTGGGGCACCCTGCTGCCCACGCAGGTTTTCGGGCCGGCCATTGCCGAATCCGGCGCGGGCAGCATCGTCAACATTTCCTCGATGAACTCCAAGCGGGCCATCACCAAAGTACTGGGCTACAACATGGGCAAGGCCGCGGTGGACTGTTACAACCAGTGGTTTGCCGTGGAAATGGCCAACCGCTACGGCGACCGCCTGCGCATGAACGCGCTGGCCCCGGGCTTCTTCCTCACTGAGCAAAACCGCAGCCTGCTCACCACGCCCGAAGGCGGTTTCACCCCGCGCGGCGAGCTGGTGATTCGCCAAACCCCTTTCAAGCGCTTCGGCCACCCCGATGAGTTGAAGGGAGCGCTGGTCTGGCTGCTTAGCGACGCCTCGCGCTTTGTCACCGGCTCCATGATTTGCGTGGATGGCGGCTTTTCCATTTTTGGCGGCGTTTAATTCGGCCTATGGTAGGTAGAAGAATTTCTCGTGGCACAACCCCGACTCCGTTCCCGCGGACAGGAGGATTGAATGATTGTAGCGCGGGCTTTCAGTCCGCGAGTCAGGAGCGGATGGTCAGTTCGCGGACTGAAAGCCCACGCCATATCCGCGCCGCATGCACGCTTCTGATACTCCTCGCGTTGCTTCTGCCGCGCCCCGCTGCCGCCCAGTCCCGCGTCGTTCAGTCCATTAATTCCGACTGGCAGTTCCGTCGCGCCGACGGCCCGGACTACGCCCAAACGGCCGCGCCGGCCGCTGGCTGGGAGAGAATTTCTATCCCCCATACCTGGAACGCGGCCGACGTGACCGACGACGAGCCCGGCTACTACCGGGGTGTGGGCTGGTATCGCAAAACCCTGCACATCCCCGCCAGCTGGCAAACCCGCCGCGTGTCCCTCTACTTCGAAGGGGCGGGCCAGGAAGCGGCCGTGTACGTGAACGGGCAACTGGCCGGCCGGCACGCGGGCGGCTATACCGCGTTCAGCTTCCCCATCAGCCAATGGCTGAGATTTGATAAGGGGGTTCCAAACGAAGTAGTGGTGAAAGTCGACAACAGGCCCAACGTTGCCCTGCCGCCGCTTTCGGCCGACTTCACTTTCTACGGCGGCCTGTACCGCGACGTCTACCTGGTGGCCGCTAACCCGGTGCATTTCGACCTCGATAACTACGCCTCCAGCGGCCTGTTCGTGAGCACTCCGGCCGTATCGGCGGAGGCGGCGCAGGTGCTGGCCCGGGGCACGCTGGTGAACGAATCGACTACTAAGCGACGCCTCACGGTGCTCACCGAACTCACCGACCACGCCGGCAATGTGGTGGGCCAGCAGCGTAGCAACCTCACGCTGGCGGCCGGTGAGAAGCGCGAATTTCGGCAGGCCTTCACCAACCTGCGCCGGCCGCACCTGTGGTCACCCGACGACCCGTACCTGTACCACATCACGGCCACCGTGCGGGAAGCGGGGCCGGCTGCGGCAGTGCCGCTCGATGCCGTGAGCAGCCCGCTGGGTCTGCGCTGGTTCCGCTTCGATGCGGCCACGGGCTTTTACCTCAACGGCCAGCCGCTCAAGCTCATTGGCACCAACCGGCACCAGGATTTTCCTGGCCTTGGCAATGCCCTGCCCGATGCCCTGGCAGAGCGTGACCTGCTGCTGCTAAAGCAGATGGGCGGCAACTTCCTCCGCGTGTCGCACTACCCACAGGACCCCGCTGTGCTCGCCGCCTGCGACCGCCTGGGCATCCTGGCGTCGGTCGAAATTCCCGTTGTGAATGCCATCACGGATTCGCCGGCTTTTTTCGAGAACTGCAAAACCATGCAGACGGAGATGATTCGGCAGGGCTACAACCACCCCAGCGTCATCATCTGGGCCTACATGAACGAGGTGCTGCTGCGCCTGCCCACCGGCCTTACGAAGGACAATGACGCCGGCAAAGCTTACCTGGCTCGCGTGGCTGCCCTGGCCCGTGAGCTTGACGCGCTGACCCGCCGCGAGGACCCCACCCGCTACACCATGCTGGTTAACCACGGCGCGTTCGACCTCTATCAGCAAGCGGGCTTGCTCAATATCCCCCAACTAATAGGCTGGAATCTCTACGCCGGCTGGTACTCGGGCGGCTTCCAAGGCTTCCCCGACTTCCTAGACCGGCACCGCCGCGAGCTGCCCGACAAGCCCCTGCTGGTAACCGAATTTGGCGCCGATGCCGATGCCCGGCTGCATTCTTTCAGCCCCCAGCGCTTCGACAAAACCACGGAGTACGCCAACCGCTACCACCAGTTTTACCTCCGGGAGATTCTGGCCCGGCCTTTCGTGGCCGGGGCCACCGTCTGGAATTTGGCCGAGTTCAACTCGGAAACCCGGCAGGAAGCCGTGCCGCACATCAACAACAAAAGCCTGCTCACGGCCGACCGCCAGCCCAAAGATGCTTACCTGTTCTACCAGGCCCATTTGCTGAAAGCCCCTTTCGTGCGCATCGGCTCCCGCGCCTGGACCCTGCGGAGCGGTACGGCCGCCAGCCCCGATTCTTTGTACTGCGCGCAGCCGGTGGAAGTGTACACCAACCAGTCCGCCGCCGAGTTGCAACTCAACGGCCAGTCGCTGGGTACGCACCCGGCCGAGTTTGGTATCGTGCGCTTCCGCGTGCCCTTTGCCAATGGCCTGAACCAGCTGACGGCCCGCGCCGGCACCGCCCCTGCCGACCACACGGATATTCAGTTCCAGCTGCTGTCCCCCAACCTGTCTTCCGATAAACTGCCCTTCTCCGAGCTCAACGTGAGCCTGGGCGACCAGCGCTACTTCACCGATGCCCGGCTAAACCAGGTCTGGCTGCCCGAGCAGGCTTACGTGCCCGGCGGCTGGGGCTACGTGGGCGGCCACCCGTTCGCGCTGCCCGGCACCGGCCGTCTGCCCTACGGCTCCGACCGCAACATCCTCGGCACCGAGTACGATGCCGTGTACGAAACCCAGCGCGTGGGCCTCAGCCAGTTTCGCCTCGATGTGCCCGCCGGCCGGTACGAAGTCACCCTGCACTTTGCCGAGCTCGAAGCCGTGCCCGCTGCCGAGCAGCTGGCCTACAACCTGGCCAAAGCTGATGCCGCTTCGGCTGCGCCGGCCAAAGCAGCCCGCCGCTTCGATGTCTGGCTGAATGGCTTGCTGTTACTGCCAGATATGGGGCCGGACAACAACCTGCCGCCGCTCCAGGCCGTGAGCGTTAAGCTACCGGTAAGCGTGCGAATGGGGGAGGGGATTATACTCGATTTTAAAGCGGCCGTCGGTGAGACGGTGCTGAATGGAATTCAGGTAAAACGGCTGGATTGATGACAGTGAATAGAAAATATAGAACGGTCATGCTTCGACTACGCTCAGCATGACCGTTTTGGGCATTCCGATATGATGAAAAAACTCTTTCCATTTCGCCTTTCGCTTCTGCTGCTCTTCAGCCTCAGCAGCCGCTTCGAATCCTTCGCGCAGCAAGGCACCCGCCTGAACACCGGCTGGGAATTCGTGCGCCAGGACTTAGGCGGCATCTGGGAAGCCGTCCGGCCCGTGGTGGCCGGCAACCCCGAAAGTGTGCCGCTTTGGGAGCCCGTGGCTCTGCCGCACTGCTTCAACGCCCGCGATGCCGTGGACCCCGACGTGAACTACTACCAGGGTCCCGGCTGGTACCGTACCCAGCTCAGCATCGCCAACCCCTATCCCAACGGACGCACCCTGCTGCATTTCGAAGGCGCGGGTCAGAAAACCCGCGTTTTTATCTATACCACGGAAGTCGGCAGTCACGTCGGCGGTTACGACGAATGGACCGTGGACATCACCCAGGCCGTGGCTGATTTTCAGAAAACCGACGTTTTCAAAACCCAGTTCAAGGGCAAAATCCCGCTTTCCATCCGCTGCGACAATTCCCGCGACCTGGAGATGATGCCCTCCGACTTGTCGGACTTCAACATCTATGGCGGCCTTTACCGCTACCTCAACCTCAGGTACGAGCCGGCCGTTTCGATGGAGCGCGTGGCGGCCAAAGCGGCAGTAGACAAGGCAGGTAAAATTGGCTCACTCGTGCTCAAAGGCGTTTTTCGCGAGCCGCTGGCTGATGGCCCCGCCACGGTAAACGTGCGCTTGCTGGACCCGCACGGTAAGGTCGTAGCGAAATCCCAGGCCTCCATTGCTGTCAAAGCCGGTGAGCTGGACTTCGGAAATTTCAAGCTTAAAACACCGCGTCTGTGGTCCCCCGAGCACCCGGAGCTGTACACGGTGGTGGTGACGGTGGGCACCGGCCCCGAGCAATTTGAGCACCGCGAAAAAGTCGGCTTCCGCCACATCGAATTCGTGGAGCATGGCCCGTTTCTGCTGAACGGGCAGCGCCTGCTGCTGCGCGGTACCCACCGCCACGAAGACCACGCCGGCGTGGCCGCTGCCATGACCGAAGCCCAGATTCGGCAGGAAATGCGGCTGATGAAAACCATGGGCGTCAACTTCATTCGCTTGGGCCACTACCAGCAGTCACGCATTGTGCTGAATCTGTGCGACTCTTTAGGAATAACGGTGTGGGAGGAAATTCCGTGGTGCCGCGGTGGGCTAGGCGGCGAAATCTACCAGGCGCAGGGCCACCGGATGCTCACCAATATGGTGCAGCAGCACTTCAACCACCCGGCCATTCTCATTTGGGGGCTGGGCAACGAGAACGACTGGCCCGGCGACTTCCCGGAGTTCGATAAGGAGAAAATTCGGACTTACATGAAGTCGCTCAACGACCTGGCGCACCAGCTCGACCCCGCCCGCTACACCGCCATCCGGCGCTGCGATTTCTGCAAGGACATTCCCGACGTGTATTCGCCATCCATCTGGGCCGGTTGGTACCGAGGCATTTACACCGACTACAAGGAAGCGAGTGAGCAGGAATTCAAGTCCGTGAAACGCTTCCTGCATGTGGAGTGGGGCGGCGACAGCCACGCCGGCCGCCACTCCGAAAACCCCGACAACGCGCTGGCCAAAATCACGGCCGGCAAGGGAGCCGACGAGCGCGCCGGCGATGCCTCCCTCTTCGGCGGCAGCGCCCGCGTCTCGAAGGACGGCGACTGGAGCGAAAGCTACCTCTGCAACCTCGTCGACTGGCACCTCAAGGAGCAGGAAACCATGCCCTGGCTCAGCGGCGCAGCTTATTGGCCGTTTAAGGATTTTTCCACGCCCGTGCGCCCCGACAACCCCATTCCCTACCTAAACCAGAAGGGCGTGGTAGAGCGCGACCTCACCCCCAAAGAAGCCTTTTTCGTGTTCCAATCCTACTGGACCACCGCGCCGATGGTGCACATCTACGGCCACTCCTGGCCCGTGCGCTGGGGCGAAGCCGGCGAAAAAAAGATGGTGAAAGTGTATTCGAATGCCGCTGAGGTTGAGCTGTTTGTGAACGGCCAAAGCCAAGGGATTAAAAAGCGCAACAGTCAGGATTTTCCCGCCGCCGGCCTGCGCTGGCTGGTGGCCTTGCATAAGGGCGAAAACACCTTCCGCGCCGTGGCCCGCCAGGGCAACACCACCGTGCAGGACGAAATAACCCAGCGCTACCAAACCGCCAAATGGGACAAGCCTGCCAAGCTGACCCTGGAGAAAACCGGAGAAGCCAACGGCATCGCCACCATCGAAGTGAAGCTGTTGGATGCCCACGGGGTCCAGTGCCTTGACGCGGCCAACTGGGTGCGGTTTTCGCTGGCCGGCGGCGGGATTCTGCTGGATGACCTGGGCACCAGCAGCGGTTCGCGCAAAGTGCAGGCCTACAACGGCCGCGCCATTATCCGGGTGCGCACCAACGGATTGCGCAGCGTGGCCAGCGTGGCTTCGGAAGGATTGGAAGCGGCTTTTTTGAATCTTTAAGCATGAGAATCAACCTTTCTTGCCTCGCGCTATTGCTGAGCGTACTGGCCCAGCCCGCCGCCGCGCAACGCCTCAATCTCAAAAAAGTCTTCGCCCAGGCTGCGCGCCAAACCACGGTATTGCTGGCCGAAACCGATAAGGCCAGGAACCCCGAAAAGCCCGCCCTGGTAGTGCCCCGCACCGAGGAAAACGGCCAGCTAAAACTGGTGAGCACCCCGGACTGGACCAGCGGCTTTTTCGCTGGCAACCTGTGGTTTCTCTACCAGGCCACCGGCGACAAGCAATGGCTAACCCAGGCGCGGCGTTTCACCCAGCTCAGCGAGCCCGAGAAGCTGAATACCACCACCCATGACCTGGGCTTTATGATTTATTGCCCCTTCGGCAACGGCTACCGGCTGGCGCAGGATGCGCAGTATCGGGAGGTCATCATTCAGGCGGCGCGCTCGCTCAGCACGCGCTTCAGCCCCACGGCCGGCGTGCTCAAAAGCTGGGACCACCACGATAAAAACTGGCAATTCCCGGTCATCATCGACAACATGATGAACCTGGAGCTGCTCTTCGAAGCGACCAGGCTCAGCGGCGATTCGGCCTTCTACTGCCTCGCCGTTACGCACGCCAACACCACGCTCCGCAACCACTACCGCCCCGATTTCAGCTCCTACCACGTGGTGGACTACGACCCGCAAACCGGCGCGGTACGCGGCAAAATGACCGCGCAGGGCTACGCCGATGCCTCGGCCTGGGCCCGCGGCCAGGCCTGGGGCCTCTACGGTTTCACTATGTGCTACCGCGAAACCCGCAACCCCATCTACCTGCAACAGGCCGAGCACATCGCCCAATTCATCCTGCACCACCCCAACCTGCCCCCCGACAAAGTGCCCTACTGGGATTATAATGACCCGACCATCCCCAATGCTCCGCGCGACGTTTCTGCCGCCGCCATCGCCGCCTCCGCGCTCTACGAATTGAGCACTTTCAGCCTTGCCAATGGGACGTATTACCGCCAGCAAGCCGATGTAATGCTGCACAGCCTGCAAGCGCACTACGCCGCCCCGTTGGGGAAGAACCACGGCTTTCTACTCCTGCACAGCACCGGCCACAAGCCCGCTAAAAGCGAAATCGACACGCCACTGATTTATGCCGATTACTACTACCTAGAAGCCTTGCTGCGGGCGCGGGATTTGGCTGGTGCGAAGAAGTGAGGGTGGCGGCCCACAGGGCGCTTTGCGAGACGAATGGCGCGGTTTTGCCCTGCTGAAAACGAGGCTGCAAAGCAGGTGATTTTCTGCAAACGATTCCGTAAATAAACCCGTCTCCTCAGATACTTAACGGGCGTCAGGGATTCTACATTTATGCCGCTCCCTGACGATGGCCTACCTCTCGGAGTGGCTTGAGAATCATTGTTTCCATCCTTAATTCCCACCGAAGAACCATGAAGCACATCACCGCTTTACCGCGCCTGGCCCGCCTGGGTTTTGCTGCCGCCATCACCTTGCTCATCAGTTGCCAGAAGGAGCAGGCTGCCACCCCCGACGCGGCCGTGGCCAACACCGCCGATTCCACCATCACCACCTTCCGCCACCCCGGCGTGGTCAATAGCACGGCCAGCCTCAACCTCATTGCCTCGCAGGCCAATGGCGGCGATGCCACCCGCACCGCCGGCTACAACAAAGTGGTTGATTACATGAACCAGTACCCGGTACCGACTTCGTTTCCGGCGGTGGTGTACGTGGTGGGCAGCGGCGGCAGCCCCACCGAAGACCAAATCCGGCGCGACGCCGTGCTGGCCTACGCCTGCGCCCTGCGATGGGTGAAAACCGGCAGCGCCACCTACGCCGGCCAGGCCAAGCAAATCCTGAACGGCTACGCCTACAATTTCCAGCGCTACTCCACCTCGCCCAAGCCCGACGGCAGCCCGACGGAATTCCGGCAGACGTACCTGGAGGCTTCCTGGGTAGCCCCGACCTTTGTGGCGGCCGCCGAAATTATCCGCTACTACCAAGTGAACGGCACCGGCGCGGGCTGGTCGGCCACGGACGTGTCCAAATTCTCGGATTTTCTTAACAATCTGAAAAACAACTACGTCAACAACGTGCCCGGGGCCATCAGCGACACCAACAACTGGCAGGTGTCGTACGCCTACGCCAAAATGGCGCTGGGCGTGTGGTTCAACAGCACCGCCGTGTACGACTCGGGCTACGACTATATGCTGCAAACCATGCCGCAGGTGGTGTACTCCGACGGCGCGCTCAAGGAGCAGCGCGACCGCGACTGCGTGCATCCGCAATACTCCCTCACGGCCATGAGCTACGCCGCCGAAACGGCCCGTATCCAGGGCAACACCGCCATCTACGAGTTCAACGGCCAGGAAATCCGCAAAGGCTGGGAGAAATTCGAGGATGCCGAAGCCGGCAATTATTCCCGCAATTGCAGCGGCAGCCAGATTTTCCCCGGCATCGAAACGGCTTACAACTACTACGGCACCAGCAAACTGGCCTCGCTGCGCGACCGGCAGGACCCCTACGGTGTGCCCGGCGACAAGACCTTCCTGGGCTTCACTTCCTTCACGCATCGCAGCATCGGAGCCGCGCGGTAGGGTCAGTGCTGATGGTTTAACATGAAAATGGACCGTCATGCTGGGGCTTGGCCGAGGTATGACGGTCCATTTTCCTGATGAATAAGCGCCCTGTTCAGTTATTTAAAAACTCCTGATGCTATTCCGGAATTTCACGCTTCTCTGGTGCTTCTTTCTCGGCCCGGTGGTGGCCCGGACGGCCCACCAGCTTCCACCAGCTCGCCAGCTCCAGCAGGAAGCCGTGCGCACCCTGCGCGCCCACATCATGACCGAAGCCGCCTGGGCACTTCAGCAGGTGCCCGTTACGGTCACCGCCAGCAGCTCGCCGCGCAGCGCAGGCGGCCCGCACGACTTCTTCTCGGAGGGCGATTACTGGTGGCCCGACCCGCAGAACCCTACCGACCCTTACGTCCAACGTGATGGCCAGACCAACCCCGACAACTTCGTGGCCCACCGCCTGGCCATGATTCGTTTCAGTCGCATCATCGGGGCGCTGGCCTCGGCCTACAAGCTGACGGGAAACGAACAGTACGTGCGCCACGCCGTCACGCACTTGCGGGCCTGGTTCATCGATTCGCAAACGCTGATGAATCCCTCGCTGCTCTACGCACAGGCCATTTCGGGCCGGTTTACGGGGCGCGGCATCGGCATCATCGACACCATTCAACTGATGGAGGTAGCCCAGGGCGTGTTGGTAATGCAGGCGGCCAAAGGCTTTGATAAAAACGACTTAGCTGGCATCAAAAGCTGGTTTGCGCAGTACCTGACCTGGCTTACCACGCACCCAAATGCCAAGGACGAGATGAACGCTGCCAATAACCACGGCACCTGCTGGACCATGCAGGTCGCCGCCTTCGCCCGCCTCACAACCAACCAGGAATTGCTGGCCCTGTGCCGTGACCGTTACAAAACCGTGCACCTGCCCACCCAAATGGCCCCTGATGGCAGCTTTCCGCTCGAAACCAAGCGCACCAAGCCCTACGGCTATTCCCTCTTCAACCTCGATGCCATGGCCACGCTCTGCCAGGTCCTGAGCACGAAAAGCGACAACCTCTGGGCCTACCAGACCCCCGACGGCCGGGGCATCCGCCGGGGCATCGAGTTCCTGTATCCCTTTGTGCAGGACAAAAACGCCTGGCCCTTCGCCCACGATGTGATGTACTGGAACAACTGGCCGGTGGCACAACCGTTTCTGGTGTTCGGGGCGGTGCAGTTCGGCAATCAGGCCTGGTTCAGCACCTGGCAACGCCTCGACCATGCCCCCAATGTGCCGGAGGTGGTACGTAATCTGCCGGTGCGCAATCCCCTCATCTGGTTGAATTAATGCAGTAAACAGCCATCTATCTGGCCCAATGCTTAGGCAGACAAGCCTTTAGATTAGCTCTTTAAATGGTTGTGTCCAGCGATTCGGGTTAAGCCAGCTTCCGTGGTGCAGCGCGGAAAGCAAGCAGTAGGAGCAACACAAACTCATCGCCCTCCGCGACTGCGGCTCGGACGGCCGGCAGCACGGCGGCGTACGCCGGCCACTCGTCGGTGTGGTACCAGCAATGGCGGCGGTAGCGGGCGGGTAAGGCGGCCCAAAGCCGGCGGCACATGGCCGTGCCGCGGGTGCCCAGCACCCAGGCCACGATGCGCCAGCTGGCCCGCTCGACGGCCAGCCACAACCACACTTTTCGTTGTTTGCGGCCCACAAACGTCCACATCTCATCGAGTTCGAGCACTTCCCAGCGCTTGCGCTGGGCTTTCTTCGGCCGCAGCCGCGGCCGCATCGGGGCCGTTTGCGCCGCTTTTTTTGCCAGTTTGGCCACGGTCATGCGTGAGACGCCCGTGGCCCGCACGATGCTGCGCTGCGAATTGCGCTCGGCCAGCAGCTTTTCCACCTGGGCGTAACGGGCGGCCCGGTCCGGAGCCGCAGGGTGTAAATAGCCTTGGTAGCCGCAATTGGTGCATTGGTACTTCGCTCGCCCGCCACTGCTGCCGTTTTTGCGCACCTGCTCACTCGAACAACGCCCGCATAAGTGAATCGTGGTTATCATGGCACCAGTGCGTTGTTCACTCTAATTTAGACCACCGCCAATAATAGAACTGGCATGACTTGCCTAGCCTTATCTGAAAAGTTTATTATTTATATATCAATACGATATAAAAATGAGGCGGCATCAATATGGTTGCTGGCCCGTTACCGTTTGTAATCACCCTTTAACAAACTTTATAAACCTAACTTCTGGGCAGCATTATGCTGACGCACATTATCAAGACGGGTGTAACGGCGAATCATCTCACTCGTCTTATGCTTGGTCTGGTTCATTACCTCTGAGTCATCTGCACCAGCCAGTTTAGCCACGGTAACGAAGGAAGCTCTTAATGAGTGGGCGGAGTACTTGGGCCCTAAATACCGCTGAACAATCAAATTGAGGTGCTTATCTGTCAGCCTGCGTTCAGTCAGTCGCTCGCCCTTGCGAAAGGACACGAACACCGGCCCCGAAGTGCGGCCTAACCGCTTAATCCATGCTTCTAAAGTGCGTATAGGACACAACTTAAAATCCGGTGAATAGAAAATGGCCTTTTCCTCGGCTGCACTGTACTGATTAGTTTTGCTCTTAGCCAGGTTGACAATTAATCCTTCCTCCGAAAAGGATAAGTCCTCAATATCCAACGCCGCCAGTTCCGAGCGGCGAAAAGCTCCAGTGAAGCCTAGCAGCAGAATCACTCGGTCGCGCATACCTGCCAATGTTTGGGCATCAATGCTTTTTACCGTGCGTTTGAAGTTGGCCAGCGAAAATGCCGGGGCCTGTTTCTGTCTGACACCCTTAACCCGGGCAATGCCTTCCATCAGCACCTTAAACTTCTTGTCGTCCGTTGGTGAGTCCTGCCCGCGCAATACATGGGCCTTGGCTACGGCCGCGCAGTGCCGCTGAATGGTCGCCACTTTCTTGTCCGTTTCGGCCAAGTAAGTTACGAATCCCGCCAACGTATCGACCGACGCTGGCAGCGGTTCCAGTCCGTGCTCAGCGCACCAAGCCCCGAAGCGCTTCCAATCCCCGGCGTACGCTTTCACCGTGTTGGCCGCGCCGCTCAGTCCGGCCTCGACGTAGCGCGAGGTGTGCTCCGCCAACTGCGCCAGTGCCGGTGACAGGTTGCTAGGAATGGCGAGTTCGGAGGACTTTTCCATGCGACCTATATATAAAGGAGTAAAACGCGACTTTTAGCAGGAAAAGTAAAGATAGTGTGTAAGGTCCGATAAGAGAAGGTTATCAGACCTTATACCGAACGATTGATGACGGCGCCAATATCTACCAGGCAACACTTTTCCGGAGCAAGCGGAGCCGAGAAAAGTGTTGCCTGGCTATCAGCTTAATTCTGCCGTCTCCTATTCAATCGCAACGCTACCGCCGGTCAGGGTCAACTCCTTTTTTAAGACGCTGCCGCTGGCCAGCGCTTGGCGGAGCGGCTGCCCGCCTCCGGCAAACAGGTGCACCTTGCCCGGCCGCTCGGCCCGTTGCACCTGCTCATCGAGCCACGAAAGCTGGCGGGGCGAGAGCGTGAACCGCACGGTCCTTTTCTCTCCGGCTTGCAGGGCCACCCGCTGGAAGCCTTCAAGGGCGTGTAGCGCCACCCGGCTTTTCGCATTGGGGTGCCGCACGTAGAGCTGGGCCACTTCGTCGCCGGCCAGCTTGCCGGTGTTTTGCACCTCCACGCTCACCACAACGGGCTGGCCGGTCGGGGCCGTAGCGGGCACCTTTAGGTTGCTGTATGTAAAGCGGGTGTAGCTCAGGCCGTAGCCGAAGGGATACAGCGGCGTGGCCTTGAAATAGCGGTACGTGCGGCCCGTCATGTCGTAGTTGTCGAAGGGCGGCAGCTGGCTTTCCGACTCGTAGAACGTCACGGGGAGGCGGCCGGCGGGGTTATAGTCGCCGAACAGCACATCGGCCAGGGCGGTGCCGGCCGCCTGCCCGCCGTACCAGCCGTTCACGATGGCCGGCAGGTTCCGGGCCTCCCACGGGCAGCCGATGGCGCTGCCGGTCATCATCACAAACACCACCGGCTTGCCCGTGGCGTGCAGCTTTTTCAACAATTCGGTTTGCGCGGTGGGGAGCTTGATGCTCGTGCGGTCGCCGCCGTCAAAGCCCTCCACGTTCACCTTCATTTCTTCGCCTTCGAGCCGGGGCGAAATGCCGCCCACGAAGATGATGGCATCGGCATCCCTGGCCTGGGCCAGAATACTGGGCAGGTTTATGGGCACCACGGTGGCGGCCCCGAACTTCAGAATGGCCCGGCCGCTGTTCTGAAAATATTCCAGCTTGATGGCCAGTGGTTTACCGGCCGTTACTTTGCGGTCGTACTGGCTGGTGGTGCTGTTCTGGCCGCCCCATTTGTCAATCACCAGCTGGTTGTCGATGAACAGCCGGTAGCCGTCGTCGCCGGTAATCTGAAACGATACTTCGCCCGTTTTTTCGGGCGTGTAGGTGGTTTGGTAGCGGGCCGAGATGTTTTGGGCCGGCAGGCCGGGCGCGATTTCCAGGCTGGGCTCGCGCAGGTTGCGGTTCAGGCTGGCTTCCTGCGCGGTGGCTACCGGCGGGCCTGCCAGCTGGGTGCCCTTGAAATATTCGGCCCTGAAACCTGGCTGGCCCTCGTAATCTAGGCTTTTGTTGATATTGAACGGCTCGTAAATCGTGTTGCTGGCGTAATCAACGCCTTGCATATACGTCACCTGCGTGTTCGGCCCCACCTTGGCGCGGATGCCTTCGAGCGGCGTCACGTTGGTGGTGGGCGTGCCGTTGTAGTTGCCCAACTGCACGATGTCGTTGTCGGCGTTGGGGCCGAATACGGCAATTTTTTTCAGGTCTTTGCGCAGCGGCAGGGTGTTGTGCTCGTTCCTGAGCAGCACCACCGATTCGCGGGCCATTTTGAGGGCGTGGGCCTGGTGCGGGGCGCTTTCCACCACGCTCAGCGGAATCCGGGCGTATTTCACGCGCTCCACCGGGTCGAACATCCCCAGCTGGAAGCGGATTTTGTAGAGCCGCTTCACCGATACGTCCAGCTGCTTTTCCGTAATCAGGCCCTTCTGCACCGACTCCAGCAACGAGTTGTAAGTGAACCCCTTGCCACCGGCGCACTCCAGGTCAGTGCCGTGCATTACGGCGTTGGCGGCGGCTGTAGGGGCATCGGGGTCGGTTTTGTGGTGCTGCCAGAAGTCGTTGATGCCGTCGCAATCAGAGGTGACGTAGCCATTGAACTGCCATTTCTTATACAGAATGTCGTTCATCAGCTTGTCGCTGCCGCAGCAGGGCTGGCCGGCATAGGCGTTGTAGGCGCACATCACTCCGGCCACTTTGGCGTCCACAATCAGGTCGCGGAAGGCGGGCAAGTACGTGTCCCACAGGTCGTAGTCGCTGATTTGGGCGTTGAACTCGTGGCGGATTTTTTCGGGGCCGCTGTGCACGGCGAAATGCTTGGCGCAGGCCGTCACCTTGTAGTATTTGGGGTCGTCGCCCTGAAAGCCCTTCACCAGCGCCGCGCCCAGCTGGCCGGTCAGGTAAGGGTCTTCGCCGTAGGTTTCCTGGCCCCGGCCCCAGCGCGGGTCGCGGAAGATGTTGATGTTGGGCGTCCAGAACGTGAGGCCGCGGTAGATGCCGCGCTCGCCGCGCCGCACGTATTCCTGGTGCACGGCCCGCGCCTCGTCGGAAGTGATGGTGGCCATCTGGAGCATGGCCTCGGCATCGAACGTGGCCGCCATGCCAATGGCCTGCGGGAACACCGTGGTTTTCATGCTGGTGCGGGCTACGCCGTGCAGGGCCTCGTTCCACCAGTTGTAGGCCGGAATGCCCAGCCGGTCGATGGCCGGCGAGGCGCTGAGCATCTGCGATACTTTCTCGGACAAAGTCAGGCGGCCCACCAGGTCGTCCACGCGCTGGTCCATGTCCAGGTCCGGGTTTTGGAAGGGCAGTCCGGCCGCGACTGCGGGCGCTGGGGCCGGGGCGGCCGGCGCGGTGCCGGTCTGGGTTGATTGGCTGGAAACGCAGCCGGTCAGGACCACCAGCGATAAGGCAATCAGGCGTTTGTTCATGAAGTGGAGGAGGGGAAGGCCGGGGCCCGCGCTGGGCGTAGCGGGCGGAATGGGGCTAAGAGGATTCAGCAACGGCTAACCTTTGACCTTGAGGGCTTTGGCACTGGCACCGGCCTTGGCTTCCACCGGCGGGCGGTTTTTGCCGGCTTCGATACGGGTCGCGGTTATTTTCTCGCTCCGGGCTCCGCTCAGGCCGAAGAGGGGCTGGTTGCCGGGGGCCGTCACCGTCAGGCCGTCGAAGCTGATGCTGCGGCTGTTTTCGACGTAGACCGGCGATGCGGCACTCAGCGTTTCCAGCCGCAAGTTGCTGATAATGATGTTCTGGGCCTCAATCAATTCCACGCCCTTGTTGGCGCGCAGCACCAGGTTGTCGAGGGTGATTTGCTGGATACTCATTTCCGGCAGGCCGCGCAGGAAAATGGCCCGCTCGGCCCCATCGCACACGATGTTGCTGATGAAAAAGCGGCGAAACTGCGGCGTGGCTTCCGTCACGGCGGGCACTTCGGCCGGGGCAGCGGTGCCGTCGGCCAGCTTGGGCGGGGCCTTCATGAAGTAGTACATGTCGAACAGAATGGCGTCGTGCACAATGTCTTTCATGGCGATGTTGCGCACGTAGATGTCCTCCACGATGCCGCCCCGGCCGCGCGCCGTTTTGAAGCGCAGGCCGATGTCGGTGCCCATAAATGTGCAGTCTTCCACGAACAGGTTGCGCGCCCCGCCCGACATTTCGGAGCCGATGACGAAGCCGCCGTGGGCGTGGTACACCACGTTGCGGCGGATGAGGGCGTTTTCGGTGGGCACGCCGCGCTTGCGGCCTTCCGCGTCCTTGCCCGATTTGATGCAGATGCCGTCGTCGCCCACGTCGAAGGTGCAACCTTCCACCAGCACGTTGCGGCACGATTCGATGTCCAGGCCATCGCCGTTGCGGGCGTAGTCGGGGTTGCGCACCAGCAGGTTGCGCA
Organism: Hymenobacter sp.; assembly: GCA_028288445.1. Taxonomy (GTDB): domain Bacteria; phylum Bacteroidota; class Bacteroidia; order Cytophagales; family Hymenobacteraceae; genus Hymenobacter. The sequence continues at coordinate 20,154 of JAQBNT010000242.1, forward strand.
CCGTTAGCTCCTGGCACAGCAGCGGGTGCAGGCACCAAGCCGGCGAATTCTGAAACGTGACGCCATCCAGCAGCACTTTCTTGCAGTTCGTAAGCACGAGCAGGTTGGGGCGCAAAAAGTCCTTCACGTCGTTGTAGTCCGGCGCAGTTTTGCCGGCCACCACGCCGCCAGGGTTGGGCACCTGCGCACCGCGCAGGGCCTTTGCCGAGGGGTGCCACGTCTTGCCGTCCTCGCTCAGCAGCCCGCCCGAGGCCACTTTTTTCTTCCACTCGCTTTCCGTCAACCGGTCGCGGCCCACGGCCCGCCAGGCGTCGCCGTTGCCGTCCACGATGCCGCTGCCGGTGATGGCCACGTTTTCCAGCCCGGTGCCCGAGAGCGGCGACTGGTTGCGGTAGGATGGAATGCCCTCGAAGCTGCCCAGCACCAGCGGGTACTGGTCGAAATCGGCCGAGAACTGCAGCACCGCCGCCCGCCGCAGGTGCAGGTTCACATTGCTTTTGAGCTCCACCGGGCCGGTCAGCCACAGGCCGCCGGGCACCAGCACCACGCCCCCGCCCTTGCGGCTGCAGTCGGCAATGGCCGCGTTGATGCTCTGGGTGTTGAGTGTGCGGCCGTCGGGCCGGGCCCCGTAAGTGGTGATGTTGAATGTGTCGGGTTTGAAAGTGGGGAGCTGCGCGGTGGGCAGGTTGGCCCAGGAAAAGCCGCCGGACTTCGGCTGCGCTTTGGCGGCCGGGGCCAGCAGGGCCGCGCTACCCAGCAGCGCCAGGCATAAGAAAAAAGGTTGTTTCATAAGCTGAAGACCCGGCCTGCACGGAAGGTCTAAATAGGTAAGAGGGTGGTTATTTGAGCGCTGGCAGCCACGGGGTTTGACCCGCGAATACCTGCGCCAGCGTGTAGGTTTTGGCTTCTTTGGCGCTGAGCTGTTTGGCCCACGGCACGCGGCTTTTGGCATTGGCGCCCGGCCCGGCGGACTGGTATTCGGCGTAGTAGGCCGTTTGCTCATTCTGCGGGTTGCGCCAGTTGTCCCAGCCCGCCGGGGCGATGTGGCCGCCCATTTCGGTGTTCAGAAACACGGTGCGCGCATTGGGCCGCCAGGGCCGCCCCAGGTACACCTTTTGGGCCTCGGGCGCGGCTGTAAGCTGGCAATTGAGGAATACGAAGCCGAACTGCTGCCGGGGTGTGGTGGAAGCCGCCGTGATGTAGGAATCGGCTTTGCTGAAGATGACGCAATGGTCGAACACGGCCGTGCTGGCCCCGAAAATGAAATCCGTGGTGCCCTCGATGTAGCAGTTCAGGTAGTACTGGCGGCTGTTTTCGATGGCCAGAAACAGGGTGTCCTGGTTGCCCAGCATCCGGCAGTTGCGGAAGGTGGCCCGGTCGCCCTCCACGTGCAGGGCCACGGCCTGGCCCACGCGCCCGGCCGAATTCTCGAAGGTGATGTTCTCGGCCGTGAAGTCGTTGCCCTGCACGCGCACCGTGGAGGACGTGTAGGTGCTGTGCTTCCCGGCATCGCCGGAATAGTCGCCGTAGGTGATGATGACGCCTTCGCGGCTTTCGCCTACGAGGGTAATGTGCGTTTTTTGCGAGGGCACCAGCAGCTTCTCGCGGTAGATGCCGTTTTTGATAAAAATGGTGGCCGTCACCTGCATAAAGTCGCGCACGGCCAGCACGGCTTCCTGAATGGTGCGGTAGTCGCCGGAACCGTCCGGGGCTACCGTCAGGCGCACTTTCTGGTTGAAGGAGGCGGGCGGCGCGGGCGCTTTCACAGGCACCGTCTGGGCCGATAATGACGGGGCCGCCAGCAGCCCCGCCAGTAGCACGGCATACCGGGCCTGACGAGGCAGCCGTGGGCCAGCATTTCGTGAGCCGGGACGCAGCCGGGCTATTTTACAAAAGCGTTCGACCATTGGGCGAAGGGAAGTGATATAGTAAGAATCATTGCTTTTTGCCCGTCAGAAAACCCATTTCCAGCAGCCAGGCTTCGCAGAGCGTGGTCCACTGGCCGGTGGAGCCGGGGTTGTTGCGCAGGGCAATGGCGTGGCCGCCCTGCGGGAAGATGTGCAGGCTGCCGGGCACGTTGTGCTCTACCAGCGCTTGGTAAAAGAGCAGGCTGTTGCGCTGGTTTACGGTCGGGTCGTTGGCGGCGTGCACCAGGAAGGTGGGCGGCATAGCGGCCGTGACGTGCAATTCGTTGGAGAATTTTGTCACCAGTTCCGGCGCAGGGTTTTTGCCCAGCAGATTGTCCCGGCTGCCCGCGTGGGCATACTGCCCCAGGCTGATGACCGGCGACACCAGCACCATAAAATCGGGGGCAAACGCCAAGTAGTCGAGCGAGTCGCCCACGGCCGAAACGTCTTCTGGGTGCGTGCCGAGCGTGCTGGCCAAGTGTCCGCCGGCCGAGGCCCCCATTATGCCAATGCGGCGGTGGTCGAGCTTCCACTGGGCGGCGTGGGCCCGAATCAGGCGCATGGCACGCTGGGCGTCCTGCTCCGGGCCGATGCTGCGGTCTTTAAGGTCGGGCGAATTGGGCAGGCGGTAGTTGAGCACGAAGGCCGTGACGCCCATGGTGTTGAACCACTTGGCTAATTGTGTGCCGCCCACCAAGTACGTCAGTTTCTGGTAGCCGCCCGGCGGGCAGATGAGCACCGCGCAGCCCTTGTTTTCCTCTTTTGAGGTGAAGAAAGCGTACATGCCCGGCGTGCCCACCTGCACAATCCGCTCGTTCTCAATCTTGTCCTCCAGGTTGAGGCCCTTGGAGTTAGGCATCTTCTTTTTCGGCCACAGCGGGAGGAATTCCTGGGCCTGCGCGGGCCGGAAACTCAGGCTCAGCAAGCAGAAAAGGAGGAGGCGGGAAAGCATAGAATAGCGCGGGCGCTTATTGCGCCGTTAAGTCGTAGGATTGCCCGGCCTGGGTGGCCAAATCGTAGAGCGTGGAAGCCGCCAGCTTGGGTTTGGCTGTGGTGGTTTTGGCCGAAATGAGCGGCGCTTTCACGGGCAGTAGCTGGTAAAATGGGTTGGGATTATCGCCCTGCGCGGCCGTGAGCCGGGTTTTGCCGGTGGCTTTGAGGGGGCTGTGCAGGCGCACCCGGCAGTTGCCGCCGAGGCGCGAGGTGATGTGCAGGCGCGTAACCCGGCCCTGCTCCCAGGCCAGGTCCACCACGTAGCCGCCGCGGGCCACCAGGCCGCGTACTTCGCCCGTGGGCCAGGCGTCAGGTAGCGCGGGGAGAATGTCAATGGCCCCGTCGTAGCTCTGCACAAACAGTTCGGCCAGGCCCGAGGTGCAGCCGAAATTGCCGTCAATCTGGAATGGCGGGTGGGCATCGAGCAGGTTGGGGTAGGTGCCGCCGCCGGTGGCTTCGTTCACCTTTTCCACGGTGCCGGGCAGCAGGCGCAGCTGGTTGGTGAGCAGTTGGTAGGCGTGGTTGCCGTCCTGCATGCGGGCCCAGAAGTTCACCTTCCAGCCCATCGACCAGCCCGTGGAAATGTCGCCCCGCTGGGTGAGCGTGGTGCGGGCCGCCTCAAACAATTCGGGCGTGTGGTAGGGCGAAATCTGCCCGCTCGGAAACAGGCCGTAGAGGTGCGAGATATGGCGGTGCGTGCCCCTGGGGTTGTCGAGGTCCTGCAGCCACTCCTGCACCTGCCCGTACTGGCCAATCTGTATGGGGGCCAGCCGCGCCCGCAGGCTACGTAGCGTATCGGCAAAAGCGTTATCAGTCCCCAGCAGCTCAGCGGCCCGGATGGTCTTGGAAAACAGGTCCGTTACCAGCTGGTTGTCCATGGTGGTGCCGGCCACGATGGCAATTTTGGTGTTGTCAAGCAAGTAAGAGTTTTCGGGCGACATCGACGGGCTCACCACCAGCCACTTGTGGGTGGGCTCCTCCTGCAAGGCATCCACGTAATAAGTAGCCGCGCCCTTCAGCACGGGGTAGTATTCGCGCAGAAAGGCCTGGTCGCCGGTGAACTGATAATGGTCCCAGAGATGCTGCGAGAGCCAGGCCCCGCCCATCGGCCAAAGGCCATAGTTGGGCTTATCCACCTGCCCGGTGATGCGCCAGATATCCGTGTTGTGGTGCATCATCCAGCCACGGGCCCCGTACATGGTGCGGGCGCTCTGCTGGCCGGTTACGCTCAGGTCTTTGAGCATGCTGAACAGCGGCTGGTGCATCTCGGTCAGGTTGGTGATTTCGGCGGGCCAGTAGTTCATTTCCGTGTTGATGTTCACGGTGTACTTGCTGTCCCAGGGGCCTTTGAGTTTGTCGTTCCAGATGCCCTGCAGGTTGGCAGGCTGCCCGCCCGGCTGCGAGCAGCTGATGAGCAGGTAGCGGCCGTACTGGAAATACAGGGCCGCCAGGGCCGGGTCCTGGCCGTTGGCGAAGTTGGCCAGGCGCACGTCGGTGGGCTTTTGGGCGGCGGGCGTCACGCCCAGGCTCAGGCCCACGCGGTTGAAGTAGCGCTGGTAGGCGGCTACGTGGTCGGCCAGCAGCCGGTCGTACTTTTTGCCTATGGCTTTGGTGATGAAGGCGCTGGCCCGCTGGGTGGCGTCGCCGCTCACGTCGTGGTAGTTGTTGAAATTGGTGCCAATCGAAATGTAGAGCGTGGCACTGGTGGCCCCCTCAATGCGCAGCTCCTGGGGCCCGGCCACCACCCGGCCGCCCTCGGCCACGGCCCGCACCCGGGTCTGGAATTTGATTTGGCCGGGCTGGCCTTCGTGCTCATTGCCCGTGCCATCGAGGATGAGTTGGTCGTTTTCGGTGCGCAGGGCGTATTTCACCAGCGTTTCCTCGCTCAGCTGGCAGTCGATTTTGCCCGGCTTGCTGGCCGTCAGGCGCACCACCAGCACCTGGTCGGGCACGGAGCTGAACACCTCGCGCCGAAAGGCCACGCCGCCGAGCTGGTAGCTCACCGAAGCCACGGCGCGGCCAATGTCCAGGTCGCGGTAGTAGCTGGTGGCTTTTTCGTGGCCGGGAAAGGTCAGGTAGAGGTTGGCGGCCATCTGGTAGGGCATGCCGCTGTTGCCCTGGGGCAGCATTTTTTCCTGGGCCAGGGCCTGGGCTTCCACCTGTTGGCCGGCTTTGAGCTGCTCGCGCAATTGCTTGATAACCGGCAGCGCATTGGGCTTCACGTTGTTGTTCGGGCCGCCGGCCCAGATGGTCGCCTCATTCAATTGCAGCCGCTCGCGCTCGGGGCTGCCAAATACCATGGCCCCCAGCCGGCCGTTGCCGATGGGCAGGGCCTCGTTCCAGTTGGCAGCCGGATGGTCGTACCACAGCCTGAGTGGCGTGGCGGGCACCGGTTTGGCGGCTGCGGGCGAGGCTACCGCCGTCGCCAACAGGCCCAAGCCGATGGACAGGTACGTGAAGGCCTTCCGGCGCAGCGGCACTACTTTCATCAGGAAAGAATAACGAGGAAAAAGCAAGAGAACAGGGCGAAAAAAACGGTGGGCAACCCCACCCGATGCTCGTTTACAGCACCGGTTGGAGTTGCCCGAACAGCCCCCATTTGGACTCCCACCCGAATGGGGCTGTTCATGTCGTTTCAGGCTTACAGGTAGCCGAAGTTCTGCTTGAGGTTGGGGTTGGAATCGACCACAGTTTGCGGGAAGGCCAGCAGCTCATCGCCCGAATTAGGCACGTAGTTGGCGGCAAACAGGTCGATGAACGTAGACGTCGCGCCCCCCGTCAGCGCCTGGCGCCAGCTGAAGCGTGCGGCCGTAGCGGTAGAGCCCGGAATCGGAATGGTGTTGGTGGTGACGTCAAACGGCCGGTAGAGCGAGCGGACGTAACGCAGCTGGTCGTTCACGGCGTAGCCGTACACGTACAGCGGAACTCTGGCCCCGATGCCCGTGCCGTTGCGTATATCGGTCATGATGGACTTGGCTTCGGCGATTTTCGCGCCCAGCAGGTTCCACCGAATCAGGTCGTATTTGCGGATGCCTTCGCCGCCGAATTCGAGCAGGCGCTCTTTCACCAGCGCATCGAAGAAACCGGTTTTGGTGCCCACCTGGGTGGTGGGCAGGGCGGCGTAGCGGCTGGCGGGGTAGGCGCGGCGGCGCACTTCTTCCAGGGCCTGCACCGGCGTGGTGCCGTTGTAGGCCGTGGTGGGGTCGGCCAGTTCGTTCTGGGCTTCGGCAAACATCAGCAGTACGTCGGCGAAGCGCACGATGGGCCAGTTCAGACCCAGGGTTTGCGACGAGCCGGTGAGCAGCGGCACGCGCCAGTCGCGGCGGAATTTGCCGTCGCGCAGGGCGTTCAGCGTGGTGCTGGTTTGGGTGTTGGGCGTGGCGGCCACGGTCTGGTAGAGCGTCACGGTCACGTCGCGGCGCACATCGGTCGAGTCGAAGGTGTAGAAATAGTTCGGGTTGATGGTGTAGGAACCGCCGCCCTGGCCCCATTTCGAGGCCACGTCGAGGCGCGGGCCGTTGTTGTACCCCAGCTTGCTATCCGAGGCGGCCGAGCCAGAGCCCATGCCTACTTCGAACATAATCTCGCCGTACTGCGTGTCGAACTTGGCTTCGTTGATGTTGCGCCACACCTGCTCGTAGCTGGGGTTGAGGGTGTGCTGGCTGCGGTTTTGCAGCAGCGTGTCGCACTCGGCGCGGGCCATGGTGTAGTAGGTCAGGTAGTCGCTGGGGCGCTCCATCTGGCCGTTGCGGGCGTTGGCACGCCAGCCGCCGCGGGCCAGGGCAATGCGGGCGCGCAGGGCCTTGGCCGCGCCTTTGGTGAACCGCTCGTAGGCGTTCACGTCCGACTCCCGCCGCCAGGGCAGCAGCTTCGAGGCCAGGGCCAGGTCGCCCAGAATCTGGTCGTAAATCTCGTTGCGCGGGGTCTGAATCAGGTTCAGGTCGGTGTAGGCCGAGGAGGGCTTGAACTGCGCGGGCACGTCGCCCCAGTTGCGCACGATTTCCATGTAGTACAGCGCCCGCAGGGCCAGCACCTCGCCGTGAGCGCGGCGCAGGGCCTTCTGCTCGGCGGCGTTGCCGGTTTTATAAAGGGCCATCTGCGGGATGTTCTGGATGCAGATGTTGGCGCGCTCCACGCCCTGGTAGAGCGTGGTGAACGGCCCAATCAGCTCGGTGGTGCCGGCCGTCACGCGGTAGCGGTTGATGTCGCGGCTGCCGCCGTCGGCCGCGCCGGCCCGGTTCTGGCCCTCGTCGGTGTCAGAAGGGTAGCCCGTGGAGAGGCGCACGCCGTAGCCGCTGTCGCCCGACAGCGGGTCGTAGGCACCAATGACGGCGCTGTTCACGTTGGCCACACTGCTGAACACGTCGTCTGAAATGTACGAGGATGCGGGGCTCACGTCGAGGTAGTCTTTGCAGGCCGTGAGCAGGCCCGCGGCACCTACCAAAGAGCTGGTGGCCAGGGCGGTGCGAAGGATGAAGGAAGATTTCATATCGAAAAGCGGGTGGGAATTAAAGGGTCAGGTTCAGGCCGGCCAGGAAGGCGCGGCTGCGCGGATAAGCCGCATAATCGACGCCCGGCGTGAGCGGTGTGCCGCGGCGGGTGTTCACCTCGGGGTCGTAGCCCGAGTATTTGGTGAAGGTGTACACGTTGTTCAGCGTCACGTAAAAGCGCAGCTGCGTGAGCTTGGCGCGCTGAATAATGGACTTGGGCAGCGAGTAGCCCACCGTGATGTTGTTGATGCGCAGGAACGAGCCGTCCTCGATGGCCCAGGAGCTGAGCAGGTAGCGGCCGCGGGTGGGCCGCCACACCTGGGCGTTTTCGTTGAGGGCGGCCAGGGCGATGGGCTCGGTCACCAGGTTGCCCGAGGCATCAATCGTGCGGAACCGGTCGCGCATCAGGCCCAGCACGTTCTGGTTGCCGTTGTAGCCGCTGGTGAAGTCGATTTTGTTGGCGTTGTAGATGTCGTTGCCCACCACGAAGTTGAGAAACATGCTGGCATCAAACCCTTTGTAAGCAAACTGCTGGTTGAGGCCGCCTGTGAACTTGGGGTTGGCGTTGCCAATCACCGTACGGTCGTTGGTGTCCACCACGCCATCGTTGTTGATGTCCTTGAACTTCATGGCGCCCGGGGTGGGCTGCAGGTAGCCGCCCTTGGGGGCCGGCACGCCGGTCACAGTGGGTACGGTGTAGCCGGTGTTGTCGGCCACCACGCCGTTGTTGTTTGCCACGCCGTCGCGCAGCACGTAGTTCCAGCCGCCGCTGCCGTTTGGCGTGGCGTTGAAGTCGCTCACTTTGTAGAAGCCGTCCGACACATAGCCGTACATCAGGCCCACGGGCTTGCCGGGCTGCACCAGGTAGTCGGTGCCGGTGTCGCTGGTCCAGCCCGAGTTGATGCCGGGCAGGTAGGCCTGGCCGCCCAGGTCCTCCACGCGGTTGCGGTTGAAGGAAATGTTGCCGTTGATGTTCCAGGTGAAGTCCGGGGTCCGCACCGCCGTGCCGCTCAGCTGCAGCTCAATGCCGCGGTTGGACGTCTCGCCGATGTTGCGCAGCTGCGTATTGTAGCCTGCCGTTACGGGCACGGGCTGGGCAATGAGCAGGTCGTAGGTCGAGTTGTAGTACAGGTCGGCGGTGAGCTGCACGCGGTTGCTGAACAGGGCCAGGTCCACGCCCAGGTTGCGGGAGTGGGTGGTTTCCCACTTCAGGTTGGGGTTGGCCAGCACCGAGGTGGCCAGGCCCGGCGTGCGGCCGTTTTCAATGGAATACTCCACACCGCTGGTCGAGTAGGTTTCGCGGAACAGGTTGTTGCTGATGCGGTTGTTGCCGGCCAGGCCGTAGCTCAGGCGCAGCTTCAGGTCCGATACCGCCGTCAGGGGCAGCATAAAGGTTTCCTTCGATAAGCGCCAAGCCACCGAAGCGGCCGGGAACACGCCCACGCGCTTGCCTTCCGCAAATTTCGACGAGCCATCCACGCGCATCGTGCCCGTAAACAGGTACTTATCATCGTAGGAATAGTTAGCCCGGGTGAAGCCCGACAGAATGCGGTTGGGGTCTTCGTTGGTGGTGGGCGAAGGCTGCACGAAGCCGGCCGGGGCCTGGGCCTGGTTGAAGTTGGCCAGCGCCTTCTCCGGGTCAATGTCGGTGGGGAGGTAGAAGGCCGAGATGTTGAGCGAGTTGTTCAGGGTCTGGTACACTTCTTGGCCCAGCAGCACGTCGAAGCTGTGCTTGCTCTTCGAAAAGAACTTGTAGGACAGCACGTTCGAGTTGTTGAGCGTGAACTGGGTGCCCGTGCCGATGGAGGCCGTGGGCTGGTTGCCGTTCTGGCGGGCCACGCCGGTCACCTTGCTGTTGAAGGCTTCCGTGCGGGTGGTGCGGTAGTCGATGCCCACCGTGGAGCGGAAGCTCAAGCCCTTGGTAAAGTTGTAGTTGACGTAGGCGCTGGAGTTCACCAGGCGCTGGCCGTCGCGGCGGTATTCCGAGTTGGCCAGCACGATGGGGTTAATCAATCCGTTGTTGCCACCGCTCAGGGTGTAGTATTCCTCGTCCTCCTGCGTGGGGTCGAGCACCACGCCCGTGCCCAGGTTGTTGGTGAAAGGGCGGTACTGCACCGTGTTGCGCAGCCGCGACGAGCTGCTGAGCCCGCCGCTGGCCGTGCCGGCCCCGTTGATGGTCTGGTCGTTCAAACGCACGTTGAAGCCGAGGCGCAGCTTATCGGTGGCCTTGTTGTCGAGGCGGAAGTTCAGCAGCTTGCGGTCGAAGTCCGAGGCCAGCTGAATGCCCTGCTCGCGGTTGCTGGTCAGGCTCAGCGAGTACACCGTGCCCTTGCCGCCGCCCGACACCGTCAGGTTGTGGGTTTGCTGGAAGGCATCGCGCCCAAACACTTCATTCTGCCAGTCGGTAAACGGCGACTGCCGGGCCCGCGCCAGCGTGTCGCTCAGGAAGTTGCGCGAGCCATAGGCCCCACGAAACCCGGCCAAATCGGCGCTGCTGCGCGCGGCGCGCTCGTATTGCAGGTCGATGAACTCGCCGGGCTTCAGCACGTCCAGGCTTTTCACCAGCCGCCGCACCCCGGCAAAGCCGCTATAAGCCACCGTGGTGCGGCCTTCAATACCGTTTTTGGTGGTGATGATAACCACGCCGTTGGCCCCGCGGGCGCCATAAATGGCCGTCGAAGCCGCGTCCTTCAGCACATCCACCGAGGCGATGTCCTGGGGCGAAATCACGTTCAACGCATTCTCAATCTGAATCCCGTCCACCACGTACAGCGGCGAGTTGTCCTGGGTAATGGAGCCGCCGCCCCGCACCCGTATGGTGACGTTGGCCCCCGGTGTGCCCTCCGAGGACGTGAGCTGCACCCCGGCCAGCCGGCCCGTCAGGGCCTCCGCAGCAGAGTTCACCGGGATGTCCTTGATTTGCTGTGCGCTCACCGACGAAACCGAGCCCGTCAGCTCGCTGCGCTGCACCGAGCCGTAGCCAATCACCACCACGTCGTCGAGCTGCTTGTTGTCATTCGTCAACGTCACGTCGTAGGTATTGCCGGTGCCCACGGCCACTTCCTGCGACAGGAAGCCCACATAGCTGAACACCAGCGCGGTGCCCGCGGTGCCCGCCGGCACGGTTACTTGGAAGCGGCCGTCAGTGCCCGTCGAGGCCCCATTGGTAGTGCCCTTCACCAGCACGGTTACGCCGGGCAGGGCATCGCCTTTGGCATCCTTCACCGTACCGGAAAGCGAGCGGTTTTGGGCCACCGCCAAGCCAATGCTCAGGCAGAACAAAAGCCAGTAGAGCAGGAAATTTCGTTTCATAATAAATGACTTTGAGAGTGGGAATTTTTACTTGTGGGTGGGTGCCGACGGGTGGCCCGGCGCTAGTCTTTTTGCAGCGACAAAGCGGCTTGCTGGCGGCCATCGCCGTAGCGCACCAGGTAGCGGCCGGCGGCCAGGTTTTCCAGGTTGAGCAGGGTTTGTTGGCTACCGGCCATGCACGGCACCGTGGCCACCAGCTGGCCCAATGCGGAATACACCGCAACGCTCGCCTCACGGGCGGCGGCGGGGTGCACCAGACGACACTGGGTAGCCGTGGGGTTCGGAAAGAGCTGGAGCTGGCTGGCCAGCGCATTGCGCGTGCTGGTCGTCGTCAGGGCCTCGCCCTTCACCAGCACGTTTTTGAGGGTGGCAAACCGTGTGCTGGTGCTGGTGGAGCCGCAGCCGAAGTAGAAGCGGAAGGTGAGGCGCTGCCCGGGCTGGAGCGTGGTGCCCGCCGCCCCGGCAAATGCCAAGCGATAGGCAGCGCTGTTGCTGGTGGTGAAAATGGGCGTTGCGAAGCCGCCATTGGCCGTGCTCAGCAGCGGGCCACCGGGACCTTTGCCGCCCGTCACATCCGCCGAATCGGTGGCAAACCCGCTGCGCGACCACACCACGGCCACCTTCGTGCTGCTGGTAGAGCCAGTGTAGTAGGCATTGAAAATGACGGAATCGACGCGCACGGCCGTGGTGCCGCTCGGGGCCACGGTGAACTGCTCGTAGTAGGTGCGGTTCAGGATGCTGCCATTGCCGCCCACCGTAGCGGTCCAGCCGCCATCAGGCCCTGGCGCGATGGCCTGGCCGTAGGTGCGCGAGTACGGCGGAATGGTGGCCGCCGCCGAGCCGCTTGACACCTGCAGCTTGCGCAGGGTGGGCGTGCTGGAGGCCACAGCGCTGGGGCGCACGGCGCTGCTGTCCTGGTTGTTGCGCGCCATGGGCCACCACAGCAGGTTGATGGCCTGCGGCAACGCGGCCGTCTGGGTCAGGCCCGAAACCGGCAGGCTGACCGTGGCCGCGCCGGCGCTGGTCAGCGTCAGGTTGCCGGCCGAGGTACCGGGCGTAGCGGCATTGAGGCGCACGCTGAGCGCGGTGCTGGCCACGGCCCCCGTGCCGCTCTGGGCAATGACCAACGGCGCGGCCGCGCCAAACCAGGTGGTGCCGCCATTGGCCGATACCTGAAAGCCGGCCGGGGGCATCACCGTCACGCCTGTGGTCAGGTTCTCGGCCGCCACCAGCACATTCTGCGAAGCCGAAGGCTGGCCGCCGCCCTGCAAGAAGGCCTGCAACGTGCCCGTGGTGGTGATGGTGGGCGTGCTCAAAATCTCCAGCGTATCGGTGATGTGCGCGGCCAGGCCCGTTTTCGAGGCCCGCAGGTAGTAGAAGTACGAGGTGCCCGGCGCGGGAATGGCGTCGGTGGTGCCCGCGTTGACGTTGGTTGCTACCGCGTTCGTAGTGGTGTAGAGCGGGGCGTAGGTGCCCCGGCGCGCAGTGCTGCGGTACAACTCGTACTGCACGCCGGCCACGGGCCAGCTCAAGTTCCAGTTCAGGGCAGTGGGTGCCGTCGAAGTGCCTTTCACGGCGCGGAAGTTGGACACCGCAATCGGGGCCGGGGCGCTGGTGCAAAACGTGCTGCTCAGGGTGCAGGGGTTCCAGTTGCTCAGCACGTTGGCACGGGTGTACGTAGTCGTGTCCGCATCGGCGAGCTGAATGGTCCAGGGCAGGCGCTGGCTCACGTTGACCAAGGCCCCACTAAAGTCGCGGCTCTTGTATTCGGCGTAGGTAATGACGCTGGTGACCGTGCCGGCGTCCCACACCTGCCAGCCCACGGGCTTGATGGTGGCACCCATAACGGTGTTCAGCCACACCACTTTGGGATTCGAGCGGTCGGCTGGGGTCGAGCCCGAATCGTTCTGCCAGGGGCGGCCCAGCGTGTAAGTGGTGGTGCCCCGGTTGTCGAGAATGGTGCAATTGCGAAACACGAACCCGTACGGTTGGCCCGCCTGCGTGTTGGCCGCCGTGATGTAGCCGCCGCTGCCCCCGTCGCGGCGCGTCTTGGGGTAGATGTAGCAGTTCTCGAACAGCCCCCGCGCACTCCCGAAAACAAAGTCGACGGTGCCATCAATGTAGCAGTCTTTGAAGTAGTTGCGCAGTCCCGCGCCAGCGTTGAGCTGCACCGTGTCCTGGCCCCCGATGAAGCGGCAGCCCTTGAAGGCCACCCGGTCGCCGGTGGTGTACATGGCCAATGCCTGCGGCGATTCGCCCCAGGAGTTCTCAAACGTGATGTTGAGCGCCACAAAATCTGAGGCATTGATGATGACCGTGGAGGAGTTGCCCACAAAGCCGGGCACAGCGGCTTGGTCGTAGGTAATAATGGTGTTGGCAACACTTTCCCCGGTCAGCTGCAAAAAGGGCTTGTTAGCCGGAATTGTCACCCGCTCGCGGTACTTGCCGTTTTTGATGAAGATGGTGTACACCGCCGTGCGGCCCGTGGGGGCCGCATTGATGGCGGCCTGCACCGTGGTGTAGGCTCCCGAGCCGTCTTTGGCCACCACTAGGTCGTAGGTCTGTGCCTGGGCCGTGGCACTCAGGGCAAGCAGGAGAACCAACACGCAGCGCGCCAGCATCCCAGAAAAGAAAAGCGTAGTCAAGCGTTTCATAAGCAATGTTTTGGGTGGGATAGAAAAATTGCGGGGCAGGCTGCGGCAAGCCACGTCAGTAAGGGCTATTCGTGGACCAGCTTCGCCGTCAGGGAGCCATCGGGGCCCAGGTAGCGCACGAGGTAGTTGCCGTGGGCCAGGCCGGCCAGGGGCAGCAGCGTCTGGCCGGTGCCGGGCTGGGCGGTGGCCGTCGTCACCCGGCGGCCGTCGAAGGTGTAGATTTCGATGGTCACGGGAAGCCGGCCGGCGGGGTGCGTCAGGGTCAGCAGCTCACGGGCCGGGTTGGGGTACACGTTCAGTCCGGTCCTGGTGTTTTCGGCCTCTTTGCTGCCCAGCAGCACGCTGGCAATGCCATTGAGGTAGTTCTCGAGGTTGGTATAGCCGTTGGCTGCCACGCCCTGGCGGTCGCCTGGGCTATTGGGATTCAGGCCGTGGGTGGTTTCGTAGGCATCGGGCATGCCGTCGTGGTCGGTGTCGGCGGGTGCGGTGCCGCAGCTCAGCGCCGGCCAGGCCGCCTGCGACACGCTATAGGGCGTGACGTGGGCCGGAAAGCCGCCCTGCACGTCAATCAGGCCGCCGGTGCGGTTGCGCACGTCGTTGATGATGCGCTGGTCCAGCACGTCGCGGGCGGGCAGCACGCAGCCGGCCTGGGCCAGCACAGCGGTGTAGGCCGCCTGCGCGGTTTCGGTGGGCAGGGCCACGGTGTTGAACGGCGTCGTCACCTTCACCTGCGCGGTATCGGCGCGGGGGGCGCTGCCCGGCGCCACGCCCAGCCAGTTGTTGCGGGTCGTGTTGGGGTAGCCTTCCACGTAGTTGCCGCTCAGATAGGCGTGCGGGAAGGGCAGCGCCGCGCTGAAGAACGGGTAAAATATCATGGACTTAATGGCCACGCCGCTCGTGGAGCCCGTGGAAGTGGCGGGGCCCGACTTGTAGTAGTTGTTCACCATGTTGTAGCTGCCGCCCTCGCCCCCGTTGGTGCTGTAGGAGCCCCAATCGTAGATGACGTTGTTGCGGAAGTCGGCCATTTCGGCCCCGGCGACGGCCGGCGTGAGGCCGCCGCTGCCGGAAAACCGGGGCATGCGGCCTTTGGCGTGGGCAATCAGGTTGTGGTGGAAGGACGCGTGCCGCCCGCCCCAGACGCCACCGTAGCCGTGGTGCTCGAAATCGGTATCGCCCGCCTCAAAATGGTAGGAATAGTCCAGCGGCTCCGAAATCAGGTTCCATTGCAGCGTGGTGCTGTCGCCCTGGTAAAAGGAGAAAGCCTCGTCGGTGCTCCAACTCATGGTGCAGTGGTCCACCATGGTTTTCACGTTGAAGCGCCCGCCGAAAGCATCGTCCGAACCGGCCCCGTCCACCATGCCGATGTTTTGGTACCGGTCGCCCATCCGAAAGCGCACAAAGCGCACGATGACGTTGTTGCCGTTCACGGTCACGGGCCGGTCGGCCAGGCAAATGCCGTCGCCGGGGGCCGTCTGGCCCGCCAGCGTGGTATTGGCCGGAATGCGCAGCTGTGTGAGCAGGTGAATGGTACCACACACCCGGAATACCACCGTGCGGTTGGGCGCGGCCGTGGCCGACTGGCTGCACGCGTAGCGCAGGGTGCCGGGCACGTTGGTGTCGTCCAGCGAAGTCACTTCATACACCGTAGTAGGCGCCGTGCTTGTCCCGCGTCCGCCGCTCGTGTATTTCCCGGCCCCTTCCGCGCCGGGAAAGGCAACCAGGCGCTGGGCTTGCGCGGGCAGCGTTAAGGCCAGTAGCCACCCCAAAACCAACAGGGGCGCACTAGTCTTAATCGATGATTGAAAACATCCGAGACGGTACACGTTCATACATCAAGTGCTAATGGGTGGGAATCAGAGACAGAGCGAGGCGGGAGAGCATAAGATGAAGTAAATGTGAATGGAACTTTAGTAAGAAACAAGAAAAGTCGTATAAAAAGTACCGGGAACGATGCCGGCATCGTTCCCGGAGCGCGTAACCATTCAGCAAATGCCGGTTAGTACGCGGTTTGTGCCGACGTCAAAACATGCATTCACCGAAAAACTATTTTTTATTAAGCTACTAAAAATAAATACTTTAACTATTAAAGTAAATAATAGATTCGTGTAGACTTGGCTCGTCTATCTTTGTAAAACGCAATTAAAGTCACCTGTCGGTTCATTTGATTTGAAATGACTGGATTTAACCGTTTTTGCAGCATATCGGTATCGATACCGAATAGGATATTGCAAAAAACGTCTTTACTTTGTCTCATCGCTGACTAGCCTCGTCGATTGGATTCATCCCGCTAATTCATGCATATATTCTGCTCTCTGCCTGACTTGCCGCGCCGCCCACGGGCGTTCGCCAGCCGTTGCCTGCGGGCGCTGCTGCTGGTGCTGGGCCTGCAGGTGGTCCCGGCCCATGCCCAAGGCCCTTTGTCGAAAGTGTGGGTGCCGGACCTGGGCAACGGCACCTACAAAAACCCGGTGCTCTACGCCGACTACTCCGACCCCGACGTGGTGCGGGTGGGCGAGGATTTTTACCTGACCTCATCGAGCTTCAATGCCGTGCCGGGGCTGCAAATCCTGCATTCCAAAGACCTGGTGAACTGGTCCATTATCGGGGCCGTGTTTGAGCAGCAGCCGCCCCTGGCCCGCTACCGCGAGCCTCAGCACGGCAACGGCGTGTGGGCCCCGGCCATCCGCTACCACAACCAGGAATTCTACATCTATTACCCCGACCCCGACCTGGGCATCTTCGTGACGAAGGCCAAAAACCCGGCTGGGCCGTGGTCGACGCCCGTGTGCGTGAAGCAGGCCACGGGCTGGATTGACCCCTGCCCGCTCTGGGACGAGGACGGCAAAGCCTACCTGGTGCACGGCTTCGCGGGCAGCCGCGCCGGCATCAAAACTATTCTGGCCGTCAGCCCCATGAGTGCCGACGGCCAGCGCCTGATTGGCCGCGATGCGCTGGTGTTTGACGGCCACAAGGGCCAGCCCACGCTGGAGGGCCCGAAGTTTTACAAGCGCAACGGCTACTACTACATTTTTGCCCCGGCCGGCGGCGTGCCCACGGGCTGGCAGCTGGTGCTGCGCTCGAAAAACGTGTACGGCCCCTACGAGGAGAAAATCGTGATGGACCAGGGCAAAACCACCGTCAACGGCCCGCACCAAGGGGCCTGGGTGAACACCAGCACAGGCGAAGACTGGTTCCTGCACTTCCAGGACCAGGGCCCGTATGGCCGCGTGGTGCATTTGGAGCCCATGACGTGGAAAAACGACTGGCCCATCATCGGCGAGGACCCCGACGGCGACGGCAAGGGCCAGCCCGTGCTCGTGCACCGCAAGCCCGCCATCAAGGGCCCGGCCCAGCCGCGGGCCACCCCGGCTACTTCCGACGAGTTCGGCGGCAACACGCTGGGCCTGCAGTGGCAGTGGCACGCCAACCCGCAGGACTATTGGGCCTACCTCAATGGGCCGCAGGGCTACCTGCGCCTGTATTCGGTGCAGCCGCCCGAGGGAGCGAAAAACCTGTGGCAGGTGCCTAACCTGCTCCTGCAAAAGCTGCCCGCCGACGTGTTCAGTGCCACTACCAAGTTTACCTTCACGCCCCGCGTGGAAGGTGAGAAAGTGGGTTTGCTGGTCATGGGCATGGATTACGCCTATGTATCGGTAGCCAACGTGGGCGGCAAGCTCCAGCTCAACCAAAGCACCTGCCTGAATGCCGATAAGCTCACGGCCGAAACCAGTACGCCCGCCGTGGAGGTGCCGGCCGCCAAAGCCGGCCAGCCGCTGTACCTGCGCGTAGCCGTGAAGGCCGGGGCCAAATGCCAGTTTAGTTACAGCCTCGATGGGCAGAGCTTCCAGCCGCTGGGGGCCGAGTTTCAGGCCCGCGAGGGCAAATGGATTGGGGCCAAAGTGGGCCTGTTCAGCACCCGCCCCACGAAGTTCAACGACTCGGGCAATGCTGATTTTGACTGGTTTAGAATAGAATAGTTACGCCCAACACACGCTTGCCCTATGCTATTGCTTGGAATTGACCTCGGCACTTCGTCAGTGAAGGTATCGGTACTGGATGCCGCGACGCAGCGCTGCCTGGCGGCGGTGAGCTACCCCGAGACGGAGCGGGAAATCCGCGCCCTGCAACCGGGCTGGGCCGAGCAGTCGCCCCGCCAATGGTGGCACGACGCGCAGGAAGCCATCCGGCAGGCCAACGCCACGCAGGCCTACAACCCGGCCGATATCGGGGCCATTGGCATTGCCTACCAGATGCACGGCCTGGTGCTGGTGGATGCGGCCAATGAGGTGCTGCGCGATGCCATTATCTGGTGCGACAGCCGGGCCGTGCCCTACGGCGAGGCGGCGCTGCTGGCCATTGGCGAGGAGCGTTGCCAGACCCACCTGCTGAACTCGCCCGGCAACTTCACCGCCGCCAAGCTGGCCTGGGTAAAATCTGAAGAACCAGCTCTGTACAAACGCATTGCAAAAGTGCTGCTGCCCGGCGATTTCCTGGCCCTGCAACTTACCGGCGAGGCCACCACCAGCATTTCGGCCTTGTCAGAAGGCATCTTTTGGGACTTTGCCCGGCACGAGCTGTCGGAAGACGTGTTCCGCTTCTTTGGCTTCGACCCCGCGCTGATTCCGCCGGTGCAGGACGTGTTTGCGCCGCACGGACAGCTGCGGGCTGCCGTAGCGCAGGAGCTGGGCCTGCGGGCGGGCATTCCGGTGAGCTACAAGGCGGGTGACCAGCCCAACAACGCCCTTTCCCTGAACGTGTTGCAACCCGGCGAAGTGGCGGCCACGGCCGGCACCTCGGGCGTTATCTACGCCGTGACCGACCAGCTGTTTGTCGATGAAAAGTCGCGGGTGAATGCCTTTGCCCACGTCAACCACACGGCGGCGCAGCCCCGGCTGGGCGTGCTGCTGTGCATCAACGGCACCGGCAGCCTCAACCGCTGGGTGCGCGGCGTGGCGGCCCCCGGGCTGAGCTACGCGCAGGCCAACGAGCGCGCCGCCGCCGTGCCCGTGGGGGCCGACGGCCTGCTGTGCCTGCCCTTCGGCAACGGGGCCGAGCGCATGCTGGAAAACCAGCAGGTGGGCGCGCATTTCCACGACATCGACTTCAACGTGCACACGCCCGGCCACCTGCTGCGGGCGGCGCAGGAGGGCATCGCCTTCGCCTTCCGCTACGGCCTGGACTTGATGCGCGCCGGCGGCCTGCACCCCACGGTGGTGAAAGCTGGCTATACCAACATGTTTTTGAGCGACGTGTTCGCCCAGGCCTTTGCCGACGTAACGGGCCTGGCCGTGGAGCTGTACCAGACCGACGGCAGCGTGGGGGCCGCGCTGGGAGCCGGCATCGGGGCGGGCGTTTTCGCTACTTCCGAGGAGGCCTTCCGCCACATGCGGCCCCTGCGGCTGGTGAGCCCGGGCCCGGCCGCGGCCGCCTACGAAACCCATTACCAGCGCTGGAAAACCCAGCTGCTGCACCGCCTGCCGGCGGCCCGGCCCCTCCCCCAGCCCGTATAGCTTTTCATCGCCCGCCAGGGCTGTTTTCTCCGCACGCTAACCCTCTATTTGTCTCCGTTAATGTCAATCCTGACCGCTTCCGAAACCCTGTTCTCCAGCATTCCCCAAATCAAGTTTGAAGGGCTGGAATCCGATAACCCATTCGCTTTTCGCTGGTACGACGCCGAGCGCGTAGTGGCTGGCAAGCCCATGAAAGACTGGCTGCGCTTTGCCGGAGCCTATTGGCACTCGTTCAACGGCAACGGGGCCGACCCGTTTGGCGAGCCCACCCACCTGTTTCCGTGGGATTCCGAGCGCGACCCCATTGCCCGCGCCAAAGCGAAAATGGACGCCGCTTTTGAGTTTCTGACCAAGCTCAACCTGCCCTACTACTGCTTTCACGACGTGGACGTGGTGGACTATACCAACGACGTGGCCGACAACGAGCGCCGCCTCCAGGCCCTGACCGAATACGCCAAGCAAAAGCAGCAGGAAACCGGCCTGAAACTGCTCTGGGGCACGGCCAATCTGTTTTCGCACCGCCGCTACATGAACGGGGCGGCCACCAACCCCGACTTCCACGTACTGGCCCACGGCGCGGCCCAGGTGAAGGCGGCCATCGACGCGACCATCGCGCTGGGCGGCGAAAACTACGTGTTCTGGGGTGGCCGCGAGGGCTATATGTCCTTACTGAACACCAACATGCAGCGCGAGCAGGAGCATTTTGCCAAGTTCCTGCACACCTGCAAGGACTACGCCCGCCGCAACGGCTTTACCGGCACCTTCTTCATCGAGCCCAAGCCAATGGAGCCCACCAAGCACCAGTATGACTACGACGCGGCCACCGTCATCGGCTTTTTGCGGCAGTACGATTTGCTCGATGATTTCAAGCTGAACCTGGAGGTGAACCATGCCACGCTGGCCGGCCACACCTTCCAGCACGAGTTGCAGGTGGCCGCCGATGCGGGCATGCTCGGCAGCATGGACGCCAACCGCGGCGACTACCAGAACGGCTGGGACACCGACCAGTTCCCGAACGACATCTACGAGCTGACCGAGGCCATGCTGGTGGTGCTCGAAGCCGGTGGGCTGCAGGGCGGTGGCATCAACTTCGACGCCAAAATCCGCCGCAACTCGACCGACGTGCAGGACCTGTTTCACGCTCACATCGGCGGCATGGACCTGTTTGCCCGCGCCCTCATCACGGCCGATAACGTGCTGCAAAAGTCGGACTACAAGCAGATTCGCCAGCAGCGCTACGCTTCGTTCGATGCGGGTGCCGGCAAGGCTTTCGAGCAAGGCCAGCTCACGCTGGAGCAGCTGCGCGACTACGCCGCCGAGAACGGCGAGCCCGCCACCATCAGCGGCCGCCAGGAGTACCTGGAGAACCTGCTGAACCGCCACATCTAGCGTCTTCTGACAAAACCGAAAGGCCGTCATGCTAAGCACAGCCGCAGCATGACGGCTTTTGTGTGTCATTCCCGGCCATTTTCAAAGCCTAATCCAGCCATCCTTCCTCCCGCTTATGACCGTTTCCTCCTTCTTACAACGGGTGCTACTCATCGGCTTGTGCAGCCTCGGCCTGCGCGCCAAAGCGCAATCCGATAACGGCCGCTTCTTGCAGGATTTGTCGAGCCAGGACTGGCACCTGTGGCTGGACAAGGCCGCGCCGTGGACTCAGGACCGCCTTTATGCACCACCCGTGGCCGTGGCCCGGCTGCCCGTGAACCTGCCCACGGGCGGCTGGGCCGCGCTGGCCAGCCCCGAAGGTAAAACGGTGCACCTGCCGGCCACGGTGGAGCAATACTACTGGGGCCAGAATGGCAACGCCTTCGGCCTGAGTGGCAATTATTTGGGTGTATCATGGTTTAGCACCAAGCTGGCGGTGCCGGCCGCGCTGCAAGGGCAGCGCGTGGTGCTGCGCTTCGAGAGCGTGCGGTTTCGGGCCGAGGTCTTTGTGAACCAGCAGTTGGCGGGGTATGATTTGGTGAACAGCACGCCGTTTGAAATCGACGTGACCAAGCTGGTGCGCTACGGGCAGGCCAACGACATTGCCGTGCGCATCACCGACCCCAACGGCAACTTCGACTGGCGCGACTCGCAGAACTTCATGTGGGGCAGCTACCGCACCCAGCCCACGCACGGCTTCGGCGGCATTACGGGCAAGGTGGAGCTGGTGGCCACGCCGCTGGTGTACGTGCAGGACGTGTTTGTGAAGAACAAGCCCGCCCTGCGCGAAGTGGATGTGCAGGTAACCACCGCCAATTCAACGAACCAGCCCGCCAGTGGCAGGTTGCGACTGGAAGTGAAAGAGCACGGCGGCGCGCAAAGGACGGTTTTCAGCCAGGAGCTGACCCTGGCGCAGGTGCCAGCCGGCCTGAGCACCAAAACCGTAACCGTGAAAGTACCCGAAGCCAAGCTGTGGAGCGTCGAAAGCCCCAGCTTATACGAACTGACCGCCACTTGGAAAAGCGCTGGCAATGCCTCGGACACCTACCGGCAGCGGTTCGGATTTCGCTGGTTTGAGGCGCGGGACGTGGCCGGCGGCGACCGAATGTTCTTTCTCAACGACAAGCGCATTGTGCTGCGCACCGCCATTTCCTGGGGCTTCTGGCCGGTGAATGGCATTGCGCCGAGCGACGCGCTGGCCCGCAAGCAGGTGGAAACGGCCAAGGCGCTGGGGTTGAACATGCTTAACTTCCACCGCACCATCGGCCAGACCAACGTGCTCGATTACGCCGATGAGCTGGGCCTGCTCTACTTTGAGGAGCCCGGCGGCAACCAGTACCCGGCCAACCTGATGAACGCCACCGACTCGCTGGGCAAAAAGCAGGCGGACTTCTACCTGGCGGCCCGCACCGAAAAAGTGCTGCGCATGGTGCGCCGCGACCGCAGCCACCCCTCGCTCATCATCTACAACTTTCACAACGAGCGCGGCGCGCCCCCGGAAGCCCAGGACCGCACCGAGATGAGCGCCGCCCACGCCCTCGACGAAACCCGGCTGCTCACCTACAACTCTTCCAACGGCGACCCCACCCTCAAGCCCAACCCGCGCTTCAAGCTGCACCTGCGGCCTTACGATGGCAAATTCTACGATTACGGCTGGTTCGACCAGCACCATGCCGGCGGCCCCGGTGTGTACAACAACGCCTTGTATTCGGGCCCTGGCAAGTACCTGCGCTTCACCGACCATAAGGATGAAATCATCTATTGGGGCGAGGACGGGGCCATTGGCACGCCGCCGCGCCTGCAGCTTATCCGGGACGAAATCCTGAAAACCGGCAAGACCATCGGCTGGGAAAGCGCCGCTTATTTGCAGTGGTACGATGCCTACGACCAGTTTCTGACCAACACGCCCGGCTTTCGCCAGGCCTTCCCGACGGTGGATGCGCTGACCACCGCCATGGGCAACACCGCCTACTACTACCAGGGCCGCGCCATCGAAAACGTGCGCCTCAACAACGTGGCCGATGGCTACGCCGTGAACGGCTGGGAAAGCATGATGCTGGAAAACCACTCCGGCATCGTGGACAACTACCGCAACCCCAAAGGCGACGTGCAGCTCATTGCCCGCTACAACCGCCCGGTGTACGTGGCCGTGAAGCTCACCCGCAAAGTGCTGGGCGTGGGCGACACCGCCCGCGCTGATTTCTACCTCGTCAACGAAGTCAATCTACACGGCAAATACAAGCTGCGCGTGCAGGCCACCGACGAAAACGGCCGGGTGGTTTTCACCAGAACCCTGCCCGTGAAAGCCAGCGGTGGCACTACCTACGGCGAATTGCTCACGGCCGCGCTGCCCATCGTGCCGGCCAGCGCGGGCTACACCACCGTGCGCGCCGAGCTGCTGAGCGGCAGCACCGCCGTGGCCAGCGGCGACGACCAACTCTTTGCCGTGCGCCTGAACACGGCCGGCGTGCCCGCCACCGGCATGGTGGCCGATACCAGCGGCGTGCTGGCCGGCTACCTGAAATCCGTGGGCGTCAGCTCGTTTAAGGAATTCAAATCGGGCCGGCCGGTGGGCGACTACCTGCTGGTGGGCGCTTTCAACCCGCAGCAAACCGGCAACCCGCTGGTGACCGACATTCTGGAGTGGGTGAACGAAGGCCACACGCTCATCGTGGTGAACAACAGCGACAAGTGGGCCACCCACCTAGGCCGGAAGGAAGTGGTGGACTACCGCGGAGCCAAGGAACTGGGCACCAGCTGGTACGGCGGCAACTACTTCGTGAAAAGCCACCCGCTGTTCGCCGGCCTGCCGCAGGCCTGCGTCTTCAACTGGGAATACCAGTGCTTCGCCACCTACGACCGCGCCCGCCTGGGCCTGCGCCTGTTCAACGGCGAAACCATCGTGGGCTGCGTGTCCGACCACAAAAAGGAAGTGTATTCGGCCCTGAGCGTGGTGCCGCACGGGCGGGGCCGCATCATCCTCTGCGCCCTGGACCTGTTCTCGACCCTGCGCGGTGTAAAAACCAGCAAAAAAGCCGAAGGCGACGGTGAAAACGCGGCCCTGACTTCGCTGGATACCTCGCGTGGCAACAAGGCTAACATCGTGGGTCAGCAGCTGCTGCTGAACATGCTGCGCTGGGCCGGTACGGAGCGGTAGCCCGCTTTTCGGGCGCAGACGCTAACGGCGAATCCAACCAGATTTGGGCGCGGCGGAGCGCCCCTGAGTTCGGCGCACCCGCGCGGCGGAGCTTAGGCGCTGGTTGCCGGTTGGGCTGGCAGCCCGTGCAACGAGGAGCCCCGGATGATGAGCTTGGTTTTTAGCACGATGCGCTGCCCGGTGAAGGTGTCCGAGCGTTTCTGAAGCTGAAGAAATAACTGTACTGCCGCCTCCCCCATCTGCACGCCGTGCTGGTCTACCGACGTTAGCTGCGGCTTTATCATGGTGGTGAAGGGCTCGTTGCTGAAGCCGGCGAGCGCAATGTCCTCGGGCACCCGAAGGCCGTGGTCCTCCAGCACCCGCATGGCCCCGACGGCCGCAAAATCATAAGCGGCAAATACGGCGTCGGGCCGCATGTTGCCAGCCAGCAGGTGCCGCATGGCCGCCGCGCCCCCGGCTTCCCGGGAATTGGAAAGCGGCACTACGAGCTGTTTATCGTAGGGCAGGCCGTGCGCCAGCAGCGCGTCGTGGTAGCCCTGGTGGCGGTTGTGGGTGATGTTCAGGTGCTGGGGGCCGGCCAGGTGCGCAATGCACCGGCAGCCCTGCTCAATCAGGTGCTCGGTGAGCTGGTAGGCCCCCCGGTAGTCGTCGGCCACCACGCCACACACGTTGGTCAGTTCGGGCATCCGGTCGAAAAAGACCAGCGGAATGCCTTTGCGCCGCACCTGCTCAAAATGGTCGTACTCGCGGGTGGTGTTGGACATCGAGACGAGAATGCCATCGACCTGGGCCTTCAGCAAGGCCTTCACATGGGCTACTTCCCGGCCCACTTCCTCGCTCGACTGGCATATCATCACATTGAAGCCGGCCTGACTGGCCAGGCGCTCGATGCCGTGCACCACGGCCGGAAAAAAAGCCCCGTTGATGTGCGGCACAATCACCCCCAGCACATGGCTGCGGCCACTGCGCAGCGAGGCGGCCATGCTGTTCGACTGGTAGTTGAGCTTTTCGGCCAGGGCCCGGACCTGGGCCTTGGTCGCTTCGCTAACGTCCAAAGCATTGTTCAATGCCCGGGAAATGGTCGAAACGGACAGGCCCAGCTCCGCCGCAAGGTCTTGAATGGAAACGCGTTTATTGCCTTTGGCCATATTTTTATCTCCGAATACCTGCCCATCCATCCGCTCTCAGTGGCAGATGGACCCATAATGAGCCGCTGATGTTAGTCAGGACGCCGGCGGTGTCAACTGCTGATAACAGGCATCACCAAACAGGTCCACGGCACGCGAACGGGGCATTTTTCGTCAACGAATCTACACCGTTTCAGCGGCTCTTCCAGCTTTCGGTGCATTCGGCCCAGCCCACTCCCCTGCACTAAGCATGTTTCTGAATTCGGCATGTGAAGAGGGAATATGCGGAGCATTTCTCGTGGTCGGGTCACCGGAGGAGTATTCCCGAGCCCATTGGCTGGCCCCGGCACTGCCCGCAGAAACGCACCCACGGGCTCAGGTCTGCATCCGGTTGGCTTTGCTTGGCTTTGCTTGGCAGGCACAAGGTGCTGCGACTAATCAGGTATTCTGGTCCTTAATCAGGCGGGTGGTGCTTCTGCGGGCATCGTCCGCGCATTCTACCAGGTACAGGTCGCGGGCCAGGCCTTCGAGGGCAAGGCTGGTATCGAGGGAATTCGGCTCGACAGCGTGAGTCAATACCCGCTAGTCGGTGGCATTGTACCCGTAGAGCCGGGCGGTGCGGCTGGTGGAATAGGAAAGCGCTAATTGCCCATTGGCAGAGTTAAGGGTCGAAGCGCTAAGCAGCAGCGAGTCAATACGCAGGGCGGCGGTGCCGGAGTTGGTGATGGCAAACTGCTCGTAAAACGCCCGTCGCGGCCCGCCAGGGGTGTTGGCACTGCCGTTGGTGCGGGTATTGGTAGTGGCAAAAGCCTGGCCGTTGCTCGAATACGGGGCCACCGCCGGCGTCGTCGCATTGGCCGTTCCCGTGGAGCGCACCAGCCTTTTGAAGGTCCCCGCGCCGGGGGGAACGCCGGTTGCCGGCAGCGGTACTTGCGTGCTGTCGTTCGCGTTTCGGGTCAGGGGCAGAACCCGGTTTGAAAAAATCAAAAAGCAAAGCCGATGGGTGCTAAAAATACCTGAATCCGGGTATTTGACGGGGGAAAATTACATCGGAACCTTTGAGGTACTTAATTCCCGATTATTAAAATGATTAAACGCTTTACATCTAAATGCACCAACCGGCTAAGCCAGTGTATGGTGTTATTCCTGCTACTGTTGGCCGGCTCAGCCTGGGCCGAATCACCGGCTGCCGCCGGGCCCGGCGGCGGTACCACGCCTTCCCTTAGCCAGGCGCTCAATTCCGACGGCACCCTGCGGGCCGGCGCAAGCGGCTCGTTCGATGCCCGCGCTTTTACGATGGGCACTGCGCCCGATGGCCGGCCGGTGTTTCGGCCGGCCGGGGTCAAGCGTATCCAGGGGGCCGGCGATGTCAACTGGCAGGACGGCTTCGGCATTCGCGGGGCCAATTCCTCGGTGCTGGCCGTGGTGCAGGTGGGCACCGATACTTATGTGGCCGGAAGCTTCACTATAGTGGGCAACGTGGTGGCCAACCGCGTGGCCCGCTGGAACGGCACTACCTGGGTCAGCCTCGGCACTGGCACGGCCAACGGCGTGGACGGCACCGTGAATGCGCTGGCCGTGGACGGCACCGGCAATGTGTACGTAGGCGGCAGCTTTACCAACGCCGGCGGTAACCCCGCCAGCCGCGTGGCCCGCTGGAACGGCACGGCCTGGAGCGCCCTGGGCAGCGGTACCATCGCCACCGACGGCACGGCCAACGGCGTGGGCAGCACGGTGAATGCGCTGGCCGTGGACGGCACCGGCATCGTGTATGCGGGCGGCGGCTTTACCACGGCCGGCGGCCTCACGGCCAACCGCGTGGCCCGCTGGAACGGCACGGCCTGGAGCGCCCTGGGCAGCGGCACCACCGCCACCGACGGCACGGCCAACGGCGTGGGCAGCACCGTGAGCGCGCTGGCCGTGGGCGGCACCGGCATCGTGTACGCGGGCGGCGGCTTTACCACGGCCGGGGGCACGGCCGCCCGCTACGTGGCCCGCTGGAACGGCACGACCTGGAGCGCCCTGGGCAGCGGCACCACTGCCACCGACGGCACGGCCAACGGCGTGGGCAGTACGGTGAATGCGCTGGCTGTTTCCGGCACCAGCGTCTACGCAGGCGGGTTATTCACCACGGCCGGGGGCACGGCCGCCCGCTACGTGGCCCGCTGGAACGGCACGGCCTGGAGCGCCCTGGGCAGCGGCACCACCGCCACCGACGGCACCGCCAACGGCGTGGCCTCCCTGGTTTTCGCCCTCAGCGTGTCCGGTTCCAACGTGTACGTGGGCGGCCTGTTCACCACGGCCGGGGGCCTGACGGCCAACCGCGTGGCCCGCTGGAACGGCAGCACCTGGAGCAGCCTCGGCACGGGCACCACCAACGGCGTGAACAGCACCGTGCAAGCCCTGGCCCTGAACGGCACCGACGTGCTGGTAGGCGGTCTGTTTGCCACGGCCGGCGGCACCACTGTAGGCCGTCTGGCCCGCTGGGACGGTTCCGCCTGGAACGCGCTGGGCGCTGCCGCCAACGGCGTGTTCGGCTCGGTTACCAACGACATCCGGGCGGTGGTTGTGAGCGGGACCGACGTGTACGTGGGCGGCCCCTTTACCCAGGTGGGTGGGGTGGCGGCCAACTACGTGGCCAAGTGGAACGGCACGGCCTGGAGCAGCCTCGGCACCGGCACCGCGAATGGCACCGATGACGTGGTGGAGTCGCTGGCCATCAGCGGCACCACGCTCTACGCGGGAGGACGCTTTCTGAATGCCGGCGGCAACCCCGCCAGCCACGTAGCCAAATGGAATGGTACGGCCTGGAGCAGCCTCGGCACCGGCATCGCCGACGGGGCCAACATCTTTGTAACCGCGCTGGCCGTGGACGGCACCGCCCTGTACGTGGGTGGACAGTTTGCCCAGGCCGGCAGCGTAACGACCACCAACATTGCCCGCTGGACCGGCAGCGCCTGGCAGGCGCTGGGCAGCGGAGCCAACGAAGGCGTGAACGCCGCAGTGAACGCCCTGGCCCTGCGTGGCACCGACCTCTACTTGGGCGGCGGCTTCAGCATGGCCGGCTCGGTGGCAGCTAATCGGGTGGCGCGCTGGAACGGCAGCACCTGGAGTAGCCTCGGCACCGGCGCGGCCAACGGCATTGACCTGAGCGGCACCGTCGATGCGCTGGTGCTGAACAGTACCGATGTGTACGTGGGCGGTACCTTCACGGCGGCCGGCGGCAACGCGGCCAATAACGTGGCCCGCTGGAACGGCACGGCCTGGAGCAGCCTCGGCACCGGCACCGACGGCCGGGTGCAGGCCCTGACCCTGAACGGCCCCGACCTGTACGCGGGCGGCGAGTTTGTCCAGGCCGGCGGCGCGGCGGCCAGCCGCATTGCCAAGTGGAACGGCGGCACCTGGAGTGTGCTCGGCACCGGCCTCAACAATGCTGTGTATGCGCTGGGGGCCATCACCGGCGGCAACGTATACGCCGGCGGCCCTTTCACCGCCGTCGGCGATGGCAGCAAGGTCAGCTACGCCTTCGGGGTGTACGAGCCGGTCAGCACAGCTTTCACCGTCACCGGTTTCAGTCCGGCGAGCGCGGCAGCAGGGGCGGTGGTCACCATCACCGGCACCAACCTGACCGGGGCCACGGGGGTGCGCTTCGGCACCGGGGCCCTGGCCCTGCGCTTCACCGTAGTCGATGCCAGCACCATCACGGCAGTGGTGCCGGTGGCGGCCGCGTCAGGACCTATCACCGTGAGCAACGCCACGGCGGTGGCCAGCAGTGCGGCCTCGTTCACCTACGCGCCCATGCTTGATGCCCAGGTCAGCCTGAGCCCGATTGGCCCGCTCAGCGTCTGTTCGCCCCAAACCCTGACCGCCACGGGCACCCGGCCCGGTTTCGCCCCCGGCGGCACCGGTTTCAACAACCCGGTGCGAGTGGTGACCGTGCAAACCGACGGCAAGGTGCTGGCCGGTGGCTCCTTTACCCAATTCAATGGCGCTTCGCAGCCCTACCTGGTCCGGCTCAATGCGAATGGAACTATTGACAACACGTTGAGTGCGAGTGCGGCTGGAGTGAATGGTGACGTTTACGCTCTGGTGGCGCAGCCCGACGGCAAAACGCTGGTGGGCGGCGCTTTCGGCGGGAGTAGCGGCAGGCTGCTGCGGCTGAATGCAAACGGCAGCCTGGATGCCTCGTTCACCATCGGCAGTGGCTTTGATGGCACGGTGTGGGCACTGGCCTTGCAGCCCGACGGCAAAATACTGGTGGGGGGCACCTTCAGTACCCTCAACGGCGTGACCGTGCCCACGGGACTGGTGCGGCTGAATGCTGACGGCACCCGTGACGCCACCTTCAACCCCGGCGGCCAGGGTGTGGACGGCGGCGTCCTCGCCCTGGCCTTACAGGCTAACGGCAGGATTGTGGCCGGTGGCGAGTTCGGCACCTACAATAACGTGGCGGCGGCCAACTTGCTGCGCATGAACGCCAACGGCAGCCGCGACCTGACCTTCGACAGCAGCCCGGCGGGCATCGCCAACAAGGTGTGGGCCGTGGCCGTGCAGCCCGACGGCAAAATACTGGCTGCTGGCAGCTTCGACAACAATGCCCTGGCCCCCGACCATCTCGTGCGCCTGACCACTACCGGAGGGCTCGACAACACCTTTAACCTCAACGGCGCCGGCTTCGATAACGTGGTTTGGAGCGTGGGCGTGCTGGCCGATGGCAAAATCCTGGTCGGCACCCCATCCAATAGCTACAACGGGGCCGCTGTTTCGGGCGGACTGATGCGGCTGACCGCCGCCGGGCAGTACGACAACAGCTTCAATGCCGGCGGCACCGGCTTTGGCACCGCCGACGTGTTTGGCATTGCCCTGCAAGCCGATGGCAAGGTGCTGGCGGGCGGCTCTTTCCTGAGCTACAACGGCGTGGCCTCGACTCCCGATTACCTGGCCCGCGTACAGGCCGACGGCAGCATGAATGCCACCAGCACCGCCCTGACCGGGGCCACGTTCACCTTCGCGCCCGGCGGCAGCACCACCAATCCGCTCACGACGAGTACGGCCGGCTCCTACTCAGCCACGGCCACGGTGGGCAGCAGCACATCGGAACCATCCAATACGGTGGTGCTGACCCCGTGTGCGGTCCCCACCCTGACCTCGTTCACGCCCACCAGCGGTCCGGCCACGACCAGCGTTCAACTCACTGGCACCAACTTTACCGGGGCTACCGCCGTGGCCTTCAACGGCACGGCGGCACCCGGCTTCGTGGTCAATTCCAGTACCCAGATTACGGTAAGCGTGCCGGCTGGCGCCAGCACGGGCACTATTTCAGTGACCACGCCCGGCGGCACGGCCACCAGCACCGGCATCTTTACAGTGCCTACGGGCACGGCCCCGGTAGTGGTGAGCGTGGGGGTACCGGCCAGCCAGAATTATAAACTGGGCCAACTCCTGGCCTTCACGGTCGTGTTCGATGCGCCGGTAACGGTGAGCGGCAGCCCCACGCTGAACCTGGTGATGGGGAGCACTACCGTGCCGGCCGCCCTGACCGGCGGCAGCGGCACCACCACCCTGCAATTCAGCCGCACGGTGGACGGTACCGACCTGGACCTGGATGGCATTGCCCTCGTTGCTGCCTCGGCGCTGAGCGGCGGCAGCATCGTGAGCAGCGGCGGCGTGGCCGTTAACCGGACCCTGAACGGCGTGCCGTCGACGAGTGGCATCATCGTAGATGGCATTCAGCCCTTCGTGGCTGCTTCGACCCGCCTGCTGCCCGCTACCGCGAGTGCCACCGGCCCGGACGTGACTTTTCGGGTGGTGTTCAACGAGGCC
Organism: Hymenobacter sp.; assembly: GCA_028288445.1. GTDB lineage: Bacteria > Bacteroidota > Bacteroidia > Cytophagales > Hymenobacteraceae > Hymenobacter. The sequence continues at coordinate 50,555 of JAQBNT010000242.1, forward strand.
GTGACCGGCGTGGCCGCTGCCACTTTTGCTGTGGTGAGCGCGGGCGGCGTGGGCGGCACGGTGAGTGGCGTGGTGCCGGTAGCGGCTTCGGGCGGCACCACCTACGACGTGACCCTGACCGGCATCAACGGCGACGGCTCGGTGCGGCTGACGGCCCCCGGCACCGGTCCCTTGGTGCAGGATGCCTTCACGAATGCCTACCTGGCCAGTGCCTCAGCCGCCGGCGAAACCTATACCATCGTTCCCGGCAACTTGCTCGTGGCCACGCCCCAGAACGTAACCGGCGTGTACGCCAACGTGACGGTGGCCGCGAACGGTGTGGCCACCCTCACCGGCAACCTCACGGTGACCAGTGTGGTGACCGTGAGTTCGGGCGGCTCGTTCTTGTTCCGGCAGGGCAGCGGTGCCTTTCGTCGGGGCACGGCCGGCGACCCTTGCAACGTGGTGAGCGGCACCGGCAGCTTTGTGGTGGAGCCCGGCGCGAAGCTGGGCATCTGCGACCCCAACGGCATCAGCCTGAGCGGAGCCACCGGGGCTGTGCAAGTAACGGGCTCCCGCAGCTTTTCCAGCCAGGCCCACTACATATACGCCGGCGACGTGGCCCAGACCACTGGTGATGGCCTGCCCGCCACCGTGGCCGGCCTCACCGTCGGCAATGAGGCCGGCGTCACACTGACCAACGCCGCAATAAGCATTTCGGGGTTTCTGAACCTGACCAACGGCGACCTGACGGTGCCGGCGGCCAAAACACTGACCATCAACAGCGGGGCTGTCGCTACTACCGGCACTCGCGTCATCAGCGGAGCCGGCTCTTTTGTGCTTAGCAGCGGGGGGCTTCTCAAGACCGGCAACGGGGCCGGCATCAGCGCACTTGGTACGGCCACGGGCGCGGTACAAACCACGACGGCCCGCTCCTTCGGGGCCGGTGCCAGCTACGATTACAACGGTACGGCTGCCCAAACCACCGGTACCGGCCTACCGGGCACCATCGCCGGGCTGACCGTTGGCAACGCGGCCGGCGTAACGCTGACCAATGACCTGACCACCACCGGCGTGCTGACCATGAGCAGCGGCGTGCTGACCACCGGCACCCGAACCATAACGCTGGGTAGCACGGGCACACTTTTGGAACAAGAAGCCAGCTACGTGCTGGGCAAGGTAGTGGCGACCCGCCCGCTGGCCCCCGGCGCAGCCGAAGCTTTCGGTGGGCTGGGCCTGACGCTGGCCCCGGCCACCGGCTCCACCGCCCCCGGCACTACGCTCGTTACGCGCACCACCGGCACGGCCCTCGCCGGGGCGGGCACGAGCCAGAGCATTCTGCGCAACTTCAACATCGTGCCCACGGTGAACACGGGCCTGAACGTGACGATGGATTTCGCGTATTTCGACCACGAGCGCAACGGCATTCCTGTCGCCAACCTGGCCCTGTTCAAGTCGATGAGCGGCGGTACGCCCTGGATTCCGCAGCGCGGTACCACGGCAGCCGGCAACGTCATCGCCAAAACGGGCATCACCGACTTCTCGGTCTGGACGCTGGGCAACAGCGCCGCCCCGCTGCCCGTGGAGCTCACCGCCTTCACGGCCACGGCCGAGGGCACTACGGCTGTGCGCCTGGCCTGGGCCACGGCCTCGGAAAAGAACAGCGCCGCATTTGAAGTAGAGCGCAGCGCCGACGGCACAAGTTTCGTGCGCATCGGCACGGTAGGTGCCGCTGGCAGCAGCAGTGCCCCCCGCAGCTACGAGCTGGTGGACACCAACCTGCCAACGCACCACCCCACCCTCTACTACCGCCTGCGCCAGGTGGATACGGACGGCACGTTCAGCCACTCACCTATCCGCGCCGTAGCCCTCAATGGCGCGTCTGCCGGCCTGGCCCTGTTCCCCAACCCGGCCCCTGCCGGGCACGGCGGCGCGGTCACGCTTGCGGGCGCGTTGCCCGGCACGGTGGTTACGGTGTTCGATGCGCTGGGCCGCGCAGTAACCGCGGCCCCGGCCGATGCCACGGGCACCGCAGTGCTGGCCCTGCCTCAGGGCCTGTCCAGCGGTGTGTACGTGGTGCGCAACGGCACCCATGCCCTGCGCCTGACGGTAGAATAGTGCCAGCCCCGGCCTGATACCCGATGCTTCGGGCGTCCGGGTGATGCAATGAACGGAAACGGCTCCCGGCATTTATTGCCGGGGGCCGTTTCCGTTCTTTTTTGGCTCGAATCAGGTATTGTGGCAGAAAACAGGCCTCCTACCCTTCCCCGTGGGCCGGCGGAGAAGATGATGGTGAGAAATAACGCAAGGATTTCCTGCCGGCCCGCAGGTACACGTGAGCCGGAGGAGGAGAATCAAACGGGTAAGCTTACTTTTTGGGCGACATCATCTGGCGCAGCTGTTTTTTCATAGCTTTCTGAATCTGCGCCTCGTGGTCGGCCCGGAAGCGGTTCAGGATGTTGTGGATGATGTCCGGCGCGGAAGCCCCGTTGCCGAGCAGAAAGCCCAGATTGGTGAAGAACTGCTGGTGGTCGGCGGTGATGCGCAGGGTCGTCCCCTTCTTTTCGCTGGAGGGCACAAACAGCCGGTTCAGGTCCAACTCGCTGGTTTCCGCCACAACGGGTGCCTCCGGCAAGGTTTCCTCTTCCTCCAAGTCCGCATCGTCGTTATTATCCTCGGTGGGCTTTGGAGTTGCGGTCGGGGTTGCCGCACTGGGAGTGGCAGGCTCCTCCCCTCCCCTCTTCGCCGGAGCCGGAGCTTTCGGGCTGGTTCTGACGACGGCTGGCGCAGCCGATGGCTGGGCCTCGTCCTTCTTTCCCTCGGGTTCCCGACTTGCCGGTTGCGGAGCCGCCGGTGCGGGCGCGATGGCGGCTGGCGCTGGCGGTGCTGGTACTTCAACGGGCGTGGGAGCAGCTGCCGGCGCCTCCGGCCGCGGGGCCTCGCCCATCAGGCTGAAGGCGGCTACCCCTGAGGTGAGCGCCGCTAATTCGCGCTGGCGCCGGGCGGCGGCGTCTTCTTTCGATTCTGGTGTTTTCTTGGCCATGGTGGGAAGCGGTTATTTGGCGTTGTCGTCGAGGGTGGCGGCGGGCGTGGGCTGTTCAAACTCCACCGGGGCGAATTCCAGGCGCTTGCCCGAGGGCGTCACGGTGCCCTGACCGACTACCAGCGTCAGAATCTCGGTAATCAGGCTGCCCAGCCCGAGCTTGCCCAGCTCCTTTTCCGGCATAGGAAACATCGTGGAGCGCTTGTCCTTGATACTGACCAGGGATTCCACGCGGCTGTTGAGCAACGGGTAGCCCTTCTCGCGGAAGAGGTCGGCGGTTTTGGTATAGACCGTGCGCTTCTCGGCCTTGATGAACTTGTTCCAGAAGGCGTAAAAGCCCACCAGGTTGGATTCGGACCGCTGGGCCTGGGTGAAGTTGCCCAGGATGTGCATGTAGGACATCGTTGAGGCAATGGTGCCCATGTCCGGCTCCATGGGCAGGAAGATGTACTCCACCCGCTCGAGCAGCTCGCTCAGGCCCGAGACGTTTACCGTGCCGGGGGTATCGACCAGGATGAAGTCATATTCTTTCTCGGCCAGCGTATCGATGGCGTCCACCGCCTTTTCCATGCTGGAGATGGCAATGGGGTACGGGGTCACCCCCTGCTTGATGAGCCGCTCCTGGAACGCTACGTCGGACTGCAGCAGCAGCTGCTCGTGGTTGCGGTAGGCGTGCAGGGTATTCTGTGGGTAGTCGCAATCGAGCATGGCCACTTTGTAGCCGTAGAGGTAGCAGAGCGCCGAGGCAACATGCGTCCCGATGGTCGACTTGCCTGCTCCTCCTTTCTGAGTTGCGAAGGCAATTACACGGGTTTTTTTCATAGAGGGAAAAGGGGTTGCAGACGATGGGTTCTAAATTTTCCGTATTGCTTCTTCGCTTCAATGAGGCGATGCTTCACTGAAGCAAAGAAGCAATGCTTCGGAGTTATGTTGATTCCTTGAGGCTTCGAAGTTACAAAGCATTGCTTCAAAGATGCATTGAAGCAATGATATTATGCTTCAATGAAGCGTTAATAATTAGAAGCGCTGAAGTAATGCTTTGCTGCATCAATGCTTCACTACTTCATTGCATCATTATGTCAATGAAGTAGTGAAGCATTGATGCAGCGAAGCAGTTATTATATAATGTATTGATTAAACGCGATTCGCGATGAAGCACCGAAGCAGTGAAGCAATCTTAGCACGCGTTTGGGGTATCCATTCATCAGGCCGCTGCCCATAGATATATTGAGAAACTATAGGCGTAACCTATGCTTCAGTGAAGTTCCGAAGTATTGAAGCGGTGAACCGCTGAAGCAGCACTTAGACTAGGATGTATTAACAGTAGGGATTATTTTGGGCATGGACTATTTGTTGACGGATGCGCAATGGGGCGTATTGCGCCGCTGCTGCCGGGTCGCGAAGGCACGAAAGGCGGCCGGGGGCAGGACAACCGCCGCTTCGTGGAGGCGGTGCTGTGGCTGGCGCGCAACTGGTGCCGGTGGCGGGCCTTGCCAGCGGAATGGGGCAACTGGCACACGACGTACACGCGCTTCCAGCGCTAGATGGCCTCGGGCGTGTGGGCCCGGGTGCTGGCGGCCGTGCAACAGGACGACGCGCTGCACACGCTGCTGGTGGACTCGACCACTGTGCGGGCGCACCAGCACGCGAGCGGGCCGCGCAAAAAACGGGCCGCAAGCCCTCCTGGGGCGCAACCGCGGTAGGCTAACCAGCAAGCTGCACGTGGTGGCCAATGCCCGGGGCCGATTCCTGCGCGGCAGCCTGACGGCGGGTCAGCGCCACGACGCCCCACAAGCGCTGCCCCTGCTCGACGGCCTGGCGCCAGCTTATCTCATTGCCAACCGCGGCTACGATTCTGACCCGCTCGTGGCCGCCCGTGGCACGCAAGCTGTGATTCTGCCCCGGCGCAAACGCCGCACCCCGCGGGCCTAGCTCACCAACAGGACAGAACGCAGGCGCCTGCTGGACATATCCTGCAATCGTTTGATACGAATTCGTCATCGCCCGGTTTCTTAAAGACCCCGGCCCGAGAAAGTATCTCGGGTAATTTAATAACTTTTATGCTTTATCAAAAATACGGATTTTTCAAGATAACGTTTCCGGTAACGTTATCTTGAAAAATCAGGAATTCAATGTGAATTATTGCTGATTTTAAGCTTGCTATCAGGCAGGCAATAGCGTAGCTTGCAGTAAGCATTATCTGCAAACCATTGCACTTGGCGGGCGACGATTATTGAACAAAATCAATAATCCCTCCCTCCCCGACCTCCTGGCTCAGGTGCCCCGCCCCCGCTTCGGCCCCCTGCTTCCCGCCGGACCGGGCTACCCAGCTGTGCCAGGTGTCCCCTCTCAAAATTCCCACCAACTCCACTTTCTAATGAGAGCACAACTTCTCACCCTAACCTTTTGGGTGTCATTCCTGTTTCCGGCAGTTGCCCAGGTCGCAATCAGCACTTCCTTTGAAAGTTCGCAGAACTATTCAGCCGGCACCATCCATAACCAGAACGGGTGGAAAGTGAACAATGGCAACGGGACCGTTACCGGTACCACGGTGAAAACCGGCGCGCAGGCCTTAACGCTTAGTGCAGCCAATGCCGCGCTTTTTGTGGAATTTGTGCCTTATAGCGGTACGGTACCGGGGCTGCAAACCGAGGTGTACGCCGATTTTTGGGTGAACCCGGTCGCCTTTGTCACCAAAGGAATAGCCATCGGTGGGTATGACCAATATGCGGGCAGCTCCAAAAGGGTCTTTGTGGTCGAATTCACCGAGAGCAATCTAATAAAGGCCTATAGTGGTTCCTCGGGCACCAATATCGGCGCTTGGGTTGCCAACCAATGGGTTCGTATCTCTGTCAAGGCAGATTTTTTGACCGAGAAATATAAAGTAGCCATTGACGGGGTGGTCCTTTCCAGCGACTTCAACTTCCGGGAAGCCTACACGCCTACTGCCAGCGGCACCCGGGTGGCTGGGGTGAAAGAGCTGCACTCCCTGCGGTTCAACCATACTGCTGACACCCAGGTTGCTACCTCTGAAGCGGTAATTGATGACCTGTATCTGGGGACGAATCCGATACCCGATGTGAACTTTGGGGGAGCTTCCACTACCCGGACCATTACGGTTACGCAGCCGGCTTTTGGCACCATTACCTTGGCCCCGGCCCGAGCAACCTATAGCGTTGGCGACCAAGTGACGGCCACGCTTACGCTGCCGCAAGGCTATCAAAACAATGGCTGGACGGGCAGCCTGACCGGCACGGCCCTGGTGCAAACCTTCACCGTCACCGCCAACATGGCCATCAGCGCCAACACGGGGGTTGACCCAATCAATCCGCCGGCGCTTTATACCGTTTCGGTTACCCAACCCGCCAACGGCACCATTACTTTGTCGCCCGCTGCTGCCAACGGGCAGTATTATGCCGGAACCAGCGTTACCGCGACGATTACGCCCGAGTCCTGTTATCAGTTCAATGGCTGGACCGGCGCCCTTTCCGGTACCCAGACACCCCAAACCTTTACCGTGACGGCAAACGCCAGCCTGGGGGCAACCATAGCGGTGAACACCACGCCCTCGGTGAAGCGCGTGGTGGCCTCGGTGGCCGATTTCAGGAGCGCCCTCGCGGCCATGAACCCCGGCGATACCCTGGAGGTGGCCAACGGCACCTATAACCTGGGGAGCGCCAACATTACCCGGTCTGGCTGCCAACAACGACCCATTGTCATCAGGGCCCGAAACCAGGGCCTGGCCGTGCTCAGCGGCAACACGACGTTGACCTTTGAGAGTGTTCAGCACATCCGGCTGGAGGGCTTTGCGGTGCGGAGCGCCAGCGTGGGGACGGGTATCAAACTACTGAATAGCCGCCGCATCACCATTGCGCGCAATGCCTTTGCGTTAACGGAAACCAGCTCCTGCAACTGGATTTACATTGGGGATACCTTTGGGAGCACCGCTCCGTTGAAATCCGGGGGCAACGTGATGGAATACAACTCTTTTGACGGGAAAACCCTGACGGGCAAATACATCGTCTTCGACGGCACCGCTACCCAGCAAAGCCAGCACGACACCATCCGGTACAACGTGTTCAAGAACAACGGCCCGCGGGCGGTCAATGAGCAGGAGACCATCCGGGTCGGCGTCAGCGGACTTTCCAGAAGCAGCGGCTTCACGGTGATTGAGTATAACCTGTTTCAGGCGTGTGACGGCGACCCGGAAATTGTTTCTATTAAGTCATGCGACAACATTGTTAGGTTCAACACTTTCCAAAGAAGCCTGGGCACGGTAACGCTCCGGCAAGGCAGCCGGAACGTCGTGGAGGGCAACTACTTTTTCGGGGAAGGGAAAACGGCCACTTTCAACGGCTCCACCATTGGCTGCGGGGGCATCAGAGTGTACGGCAAAGACCATCTCATCTTCAATAATTACATGCAAGGCCTGACCGGCGCACGATTTGATGCGGGCATCACCATCACCAACGGGGATGTCGACAATTCTTCCCCCAGCCTGTCTTCGCACAATCTGCCCGAGAACGTGACCATCGCCTTCAACACGCTGGTAAACAATCGGTCTAATATAGAAATAGGCTTTACCAACAACGGCAGCTATCCCCTGGCGCCCATTAATTGCGTACTGGCCAACAATGTAGTGGTAGAAAATACCGGCGCTATTGTGTTGTCGTACGGGGCCAGCTCATTGGCGGGCGTTGCGTTCGCCAACAACCTCATGTATCCCACCGGCACCGCGTCCGTGGGCATTCCGGCCACGGCGGCGCAAATCAGAACCATCAACCCGCTGTTGATGCAGCCCCCCTGTGTGGGGCCCAATTGCACGCAGACCCTGGCGTACAGCGTGTTGCGGCTAGCCCCACAGAGCCCGGCCATTGATGCCGCCACCGGCACCTTTTCTTTTGTGTCGCGGGATTTCGAAAATCAGTCGCGCACCGGCCTGAAAGACGTCGGAGCCGATGAGTTTAACGGGAGTGGCGCAGTGCATCAGGGGCCTTTAGACGAGCGGCACGTCGGCCCCGACGCCGTAGCTTACCGCTATGAGTATGCGTATCCGGTGGTCAGTTCCGCAGCCCCGGCTAATCTGGGCAAAAACATTTCGCTCTACCCCAATCCGGCTACCGCAGATTTCACCGTTCATTTTAATTCCGCGCCTGCCAACGGCACGGTTTTGCGCGTGTTTACGGCGACCGGTAAACTACTGAAAATGGTGCCTGCCGGGCAGCAGCCTTCGTTTACCGTATCGGTGGAGTCCTTGCCGGCCGGCATGTATTATGTGCGGATAGAGGAACCCGGGAAAACGGCTAGAACGCGGCCCTTGGTCGTGATAAAGTAAGGGTATTTTTTAGCGTCAAGGAATAGACGGTCAATGGTCGGTTTCCGAACCTGTTTTCAGCCTCGTCTCCTGAAATGAAGCCGAAAACAGGTTCGAAAACGGGCCATGGTTAAAAGGTTGGTCCAAAGGTTAAACGCATTGCTTGCGAGCATAGCACTTCAAAATTGAGCTTTCAGAGCTTAGTATGGCTGGTTAGTACAGTAAACCGAGCACTAAAGTGAACGCATCAATTAATCCAGCACAGGTCGGAGGATACCACCTCCCAAGTGGTGCCCTTCTTTTGCAGGTAGTAGCCCGTCCCCGCGCCACAACCTGGACAAACCCGGTCCAGCGCGATGTACGCACGTAAGCTGTCTTGGGAAAAGAGGGGCTGCGAAATGATGAAATGGGCATCCGTTGTTCCCCTTATCAGCCCTGCTATCGTTATTACATCACCCGGCGCAAACAGGCTGGAATCCAAGTAGCTGCTCTGTTCCATGGCGGCTTGTTGGCTTAGTGCCACCGAATCCTGCTGGGTCAAGGAAGTCCCGGGTGGAGCGTTCAGCGCGTAGAGCACGGTAATCGACGTCGCAAAGTAGCCGGGTGGTGGCATCTGGGGGCGGCTGCTTGAGGGCCAGGACCGGGGTAAAATGGAGCGGGGCCAAGAGCGTCGCGACGGGCAGGCCGCCAAGGCCTTGGCTGGGCAGGATGCACTCGTCCCGCTTCATCAGTGCTCGGACCACGGCCATGTTTTCCGGGGTGGCAACCCGCGGCAGTGGGAGAGCTTGCTCCGCCGGCGTGCAACCGGTGGCGGTAAGCAACACCAGGCAAGGAAGAAGCTGTTTCATCTTGTTAGGGGTCGAAAGGGAAAGGTACAACGGTGCAGGCGTTAGTGATTGGCCCCCAAGACACCCTAAAAGTAACTTCCGGCACAAAGCATACCTTGTTCAGCCAAACGGTCGTGGCTGTTGCAGAACCCGGGTTTGTAGCGGGAAGATGCAAGGCAAGAAGCTGTTTCTCGATAAAGAGGTGGCCCGCTTTCGGCTCAGTGAGCGGGTGCGGCCCCATAACCTGTACCGCCGGCTCGCGGAGTTGGTCGACTGGTCGTTTCTCTACGACGCGCACGGCCCGCGGCGTCATCAGCCATGTGCAGGCCGACTTCGCCGATAAGCGCGACAGCCTGCATTTGCCCCGCCTGCTCACGGGCTTGCAGCGCCGCTTGCAGACCCACGAACTGCGTCTGCGTAACCTCTTGGCCGATGCCGGCTACGCGAACGGCCCCAACTACGCCCGGCTCGAAGCCGAGCAGGTCACGGCATGGATACCCGTTTTCGGCCAATACAAGCCCGACATCGAGGGCTTCACCTACAACCGCCGCACCGATGCTTTTACCTGCCCCGAAGGCCAAGCACTGCCCTTTCAGAAGTATGACACCAACCAGGACGGGGGCTGGCATAAGATTTACTGCGCCCCGTGCCGCACCTGTCAGCAGTGCCCGCGCAAGCCGCTCTGTGCCCCGCGGGCCAAGCGCAAGCAAATCAACCGCACGATTTACGACGCGGCCTACCGCCGCGCCTGGCTTCGCCAACAGACCCGGCGCGGGCAGCGACAACGCCGGGTGCGCCAGGGCACCGTCGAGCCCGTCTTCGGCAACCTGCTCCACCACTACGGCCTGCGCCGGCTCAACGTGCGCGGCCACGCCGGGGCCCACAAAACCATGCTGCTCACGGCGGTCGCTTACAACCTGAAAAAGCTACTCAAACACCACACCCAACAGCAAGTGGGTGCTGTGGTGGCCCTGCCAAAGCCCCTGCTGGCGGCAAATGGACGCGCTGGGCGGCGAAGCAGACGCCCCAAGGCGCTCATTCAAGCACTCGCGAAGTAGCCACCCAAAATAGAACTACCTAAACCGGGTTCTGCAACAGCCACGACCGTTTCGTTAAACGGAGCGCGTTTAAAAATTCAGGTTCTTGTCGTGCTCTTCTGGTGGGTTCTAGCCTAGGGCCGCCACGCCGGGCAGCTCCTGACCCTGCATGTATTCAAGCAGCGCACCGCATCCGGTGCTGATGTAGCTCACCTGCTCGCCGAAGCCCAGCGGCTGCCCCTGTATCGTGTTTTGAATCGGTTGGGACGAAAGCACAAGACGAGCCTACGTTAGCTAACCTACCTCCGTGGGTCAACGGGTTAATGTGTCTGTTTGCATTATTCTACAATGATTTTCCTAGCAACCAAGCCCGCAGTGGTTTGCAGGTACAGCGAGTACATGCCCGTGGCTACATTGGCCAATGACAGGGTGTGTGTGTCCAGCCCGGCAGGCAACGCTTGCTGTAGTACAACTCGCCCTTGTCCATCTATCAAGGCTGCGGTTACTTCTTGCCGGCTCAATACCGCAGGCAACTTTACTCGATACATTTTGGTGAGCAGGATTGGGGTACAGCGCCACCTGGGCTACAAAGGCCGCCGACAGGGTGCCCAATCCCACAGTTGGGTTGTAGAGGCCAAAGTAAGCCGTCACCTTCGACACGTCGCCCACGGTAACAAATTCCCCCAGCGTACACCTGGCCGCTTCCATCTCCAACCAATGCAGCCACTTGATTACTAAGACCTGTGCCCGGGGTACTCCAAGCTACGCCACTCCAGCGGGCGATGTTATTGACGGCCACGCCACCGGCCGTAAAGAAAAAGCCTCCGACGTACAGATTAATTGCTTGCGGACAATAAGTGAGGTGGTCTAGGCACGGTGGATAGAAGAAGGACGTATATTTCTTCTGTTATCGCAACCAAAACCAACGGGTCGTCGTCCGACAAACGGCGTAAATATGACGAGGCGTTCAAGGCCGAGGCCCTGCGCCTAGCCGGCAAGAGCCGCAGCACCCAAGCGGCGGCCCGGCAGCTGGGTCGTACCCGGTAGGGCATCAGCCCCAAGCTGCTCTACCGCTGGCAGCAGGCGCAGTTTGTGGCCGAAGTGGGCAGTGTGGAAGTGGCCCGTGACCCGGATGTCTGCGCGCTACGCGCCGCCAATAAACGGCTGGCGCAGGAGCTTGATATTTAAAAAAGCCTTGGTCATCTTCGGCCAGTCGACCCCGTAAGCGTCTATCAGCACACGCCCAACCAGCCAGCGCGCCGCGTCTCAGTTGAAGCATTCTGATGCATAAGCGGCCTTCCTGCGCGCCTTGTATCCTGCTGGACGAGGCAATACCGGAGCTGTAATAAGTCAGCCCTGCCGGCTTTAAGCAATTGCAAAATGGCCCCTTTTAACCAGTGGGCAGCGGTAGCGCATATGTGCTCGTGGCGGCCCGGCCGGCACAAACTCCGTATTTTCTCCAACTATTTTTCCGGGAAAATGCGGATAATAAAGTAGTTATCGGCGCGGAAATTTGAGGATTCTTATTCCTTAACGCCTAGCCTCCGCCGTCATGACTGTATTTCATGAACTGTTCCCAGCCAGCTACTTATTAGCCCTGGCCCCCCCGGCCACGGCTACGGCCGAAAATGAGCTGGCGGCACACCTGGCCCACGCCTGCCGCAGCGGCAAGCCGGCCGTGTGGGTCGACTGCCGCCTGCTCGACACGCTGCCGGCCACGGCGGCCTGGCAGCTGTGGGCCTGCCAGCAGCAGCTGCGCCGGCGCCACGCCCGCCTGGTACTGTGCCGGGTGCCCGCCGCTGTGGAGCGCACCCTGCGGCAGGCGCTGGCCTGCACGGGAGAAAGCCTGCTCATCGTGCCCACACTGGAAGACGCGGCAGCGCTGGCCTAGTGCCGGGGCCGGGCGGAAGCCCCGGCGTTATCAGCCTCTGTGTGAAGGCCCCGGCGGCAGTAGGCTGCTGCGAGCCGTTGCGGCCAGGGGCTTTCCATAAACCAACTTATTACGGCTCAGCTAATGAGCTTGGTCGGGATGGGCCGCCGGGGCCCCTGGGCCGGCCTACCTTTACGAAGCCCTTTCACCCGCCCGACCAGCATGGATTCCACCGCCAACGCTCAGCCCGACACCCTTCTGCCGGGGCCTCTGCCGGGGCCGCTGATGCGCTGCTGGACACCCTGCCGTGGGGCGTGCTGGTGCTGGACGCGCAGCACATTATCCGGCGCGTGAACCCGCCGATGGTCCGCTGGTGCGGCTGCCCGCCCGAGGACCTGCCGGGCCAGCCGCTGGCCGGGGCAGCACTGCCGCCAGCCCTGCGCACCGCCCTGCTGCAGCTGCTGGCCTCGGACGCGGCCGCGCCGCAGGAAGTATTTCTGCCCCAACTGGAACAGTGGATTAGCCTTTCGGCCACCCGCCCGACGGAAGGCTGGATGGTGTGCGCGCAGGACATCACCGAGCGGCGGCAGCGCGAGGCCCTGTTGCAAGCCAGTGAGGAGCGGCAGGCGTTTCTGCTGCAGCTCAGCGACGCGCTGCACCCGCTCACCGACCCGGTGGCCGTGCAGCAGGCCGCGCTGCGCTTTGTGGCCGAGCAGCTGGGCCTCGACCGCACGCTCTACAACGAAATCGACCCCGACGTGACCACCTACACCATGCGGGCCATCTATGTCCGAGAGGGCTTTGCCGCGTACGGCGGGGTGCAGCCCATGGGGCCGTTCACCGAGTCGGTGCGGGCCTTGCAGCAGGGCGTTACCAAGGTGGTCTACGATGTTGAAACCGACGACTCGTTCAGCCCCGAAGAAAAAGCCATCTGCGCGGGCATTCAGGTGCGGGCGTTTGTGACGGTGCCGCTGCTCAAAAACGGGCGGTGGGTGCTCAACCTGGTGGCACACAGCAGCCAGCCCCGCTCCTGGACCCCGCACGAGCTGCACCTGCTGGAAGAAACCGCCGACCGCACCTGGGCCGCCGTGGAGCGCGCCCAGGCCGAAGAAGCCCGCCACGCCAGCGAGCAGCGCCTGCGGGCCGTGATGGAAAACCTGCCCGGCGGGGCCGTGTTCGTGGTGGATGCCGACCTGCACTACCAGGTGGCTGAGGGCGCCGCACTGCAACAGATGGGCCTGCTGGCGTCCGACTTCGTGGGCCGGACGGTGCCGGAAATGGCCCCGCCGTCCCTCTGGCCCGACTTTCAGCGCCTCTACGCGCAAGCCTTCACCGGCCGGCCGTTCGAGTACGAGCACGAGCAGGGCGGGCGCACGTTTGCCACGCGGGGCGGGCCGCTGCGTGCGGCCGACGGCAGCGTGGAAGCCGTGCTGGCGGTGAGCTACGACATTACCGCCCGCAAGCAGGCCGAAGCCGCCGTGCTGGCCTCCGAGGAAAAATACCGCACCCTGTTCGATTCCATCGACGAGGGCTACTGCATCATCGAGATGCTATACGACGCCGAGGGCCAGCCCCACGACTGGCGCTACGTGGAGGTGAACCCGGCTTTCGAGAAAAACAACGGCCTGTCCAACGCCACCGGCAAAACCATTCGGGAGCTGACTCCCGCCATCGAGCCCAAGTGGTTTGCCACCTACGGCCAGGTGGCGCGCACCGGCCAGCCGCTGCGCTTCGAGGAAGACTCCGATGCGCTGGGGCGCTGGTTTTCGCTTTACGCCTTTCCGGTGGGAGGGCCGGGCAGCCCGCTGGTCGCCGTGCTATTTACCGACATCACCGCCCACAAGCAGAGCCTGGAAGCCCTGCGCCTGAGCGAGGCGCGCCTCACGCTGGCCCTGCAGGCCGGCCAGATGGGCAGCTTCGAATGGACCTCCGAGGGCAACCGCATCACCTTGTCGGCCATGTCGGAAGAAGTGCTGGGGCTGCGGCCCGACACCGCAATTGCTACCAGCGAGGCCTTTTTTGCGCTGGTGCACCCCGACGACCGCGACCGCCACCAGGCCATATTTGCCGAGGCCGGCCGCACGGGCGAGGACTTCCACAGCATCTACCGCATCATTCGCCCCCGCAACGGGGCCGTGCGCTGGATAGAAGAGCGCGGCATGGGCACCCACGAGCCGGGCAACAGCGGCGTGTGCCTGCGCGGCGTGCATTGGGACGTGACCGCGGCCATGCTGGCCCAGCAGCAGCTGGCCGAGTTCAATACCCGACTGGAGCAGCGCGTGGCCCGCCGCACCCGCGACCTGCAGGCCAGCCGCGACCTGCTGCAGTCCGTGTTCGACACCAACCTGATTGCCATGTCGGTGCAGGAGGCCGTGCGCGATGAAACCGGAGCTGTGCAGGACTTCCGCCTGCGGCTGGTGAGCAAGGAGCTGGAGCGCGAAACCGGCCGCACCGACCTGGTGGGCAAGCTTTATTCGGTAGAATACCCGGGCATCCGCGCCACGGGCCTCTTCGACCTGGCCGTGCGGGCCCTGGAAACCGGCGAGCCCCAGGGCATGGAGTACTACTACAACCACGAAGGCTTCGACAAGTGGTTTGCCTGCCAGTTTGTGAAGCTCGGCGACGGCATAGTGGCCACCAACCTCGACATCACCGAGCGCAAAAACGCCGAGCAGGAGCGCACCCGCAACCTGCGCCTGCTGGAACAGGCCGAAGCCGTGGCCGGCCTGGGCAGCTGGGACTACGAGCTGACCACCGGCACCATGCGCTGGTCCGACGGCATGTATCAGCTTTTTGGCCTGCCCGTAGGCAGCCCCGTGGCCCCGGCCGACTACCTGGGCCGGGTGGTGCCCGACGACCGGGTCCGGGCCGAGCAGCTGGTGTGCCGCCTGGCCACCGGCGCCGGCGACTTTGAGGAAACCCTGCGCCTGCGCGTGAACGACGAGGTGAAGACCGTGCGCATGAAAGCCGTGACGTTTCACGACGCGCAGGGCCAGGCCGAGCGCATACTGGGCATCGAGCTGGACATCAGCCAGCTGCAGCGCCTGGAGCAGGACAACCTGCGCCTGCGCCTGCGCCAGCAGCGGGCCTTGTTCGAGGCCGTGCAGGCCGCCCAGGAAGCCGAGCGCAAGCGCATGGCCGAGAGCCTGCACAACGGCATCGGCCAGATGCTGTACGCCACTAAGCTGCGCCTCGACCGCCTGCACGCCCCGCTGCTGGGCACCGACCCCGCCCTGGCCGCCGCCCGCCACGAGGCCGACCAGCTGCTGGGCGAGGCCATCCGGCAAATCCGGGCCCTCTCGCACGAGCTGGTGCCCCTGGTGCTGGAAGAGTTTGGCCTGCCCACCGCCCTGAAAGACATTTGCCGCAGCATGAGCAGCTCGCAGCTGCGCCTGCATTGCCAGGTGCTGCTCGACGAGGCCGCCGCCCCCCTCGGCCCGGCCCTGCAAATGGCCCTCTACCGCATGGCCCAGGAGCTCACCCAGAACATCATCAAACACGCCCGCGGGGCCACCGAGGCCAGCCTGGAGCTGGAAACCATGCCCGGCTGGGCGCTGCTGCGGGCCGAAGACAACGGCTCCGGCTTTGCCCCGTCCCCCGCCGGGCGCACCGGCCTGGGCCTGCGCAGCATTCGCGACCGGGTGGCCCTGCTGGGCGGCCAGCTCGAAACCGGGTCCGTCGCTACGGGCGGTGCTTACGTACGCATTCGCATTCCCTTACCTGTTCCCCTCACGCGATGATTCGCTTATTTCTTGTTGACGACCACGCCGTGCTGCGCCACGGCCTGCGGCTGCTTTTCCAGCAGGACGCCTCGCTGCAAGTAGTCGGCGAAGCCGACAGCGGCGAACAGCTGCTCGCCCGGCTGCCCACCACGCCCTGCGACGTGGTGCTGCTCGACCTGCACATGCCGGGCCTCGACGGCCTGGCCACCACCGAGCGCCTGCACGCCGAGTTTCCCGAGGTGCGCGTGCTGGTGCTCTCGATGGTCGACAACGAGCGGGCCATCGGGCAGGTGCTGGCCGCCGGTGCGTCCGGCTTTATCCTCAAAAACGCCGGCCATGACGAGATTGTGGTGGCTGTGAGGACCGTGGCGGCCGGCCGGCGCTACCTGTGCTCCGAGCTGGGCCTGGCCATGCTCGACAAGCTGCTGAACGGCATTGCGGAACCGGTGCCCAAGCCCACGGGCGGCCTCTCGGCCCGCGAGCAGGAGGTGCTACAGCTCGTGGCCGACGGCCTGACCACCGCCGCCATTGCTGATAAGCTCTTCACCAGCCCCCGCACCGTGGAAACCCACCGCCAGACCATCATGGAGAAAACCGGGGCCAAAAACACCGCCGCGCTCATAAAAGCCGCCGCCAGCCAGGGCTGGCTGAAGTAGGGCGTTTGGCTGGGTTGGAGCGGCAGACTAAAAGACCGTCATGCAGCGCGCAGCGAAGCATCTCGCGTGGGGTAGTAATCAAACTGATTAGGGTTAGTCAAAGCATGCAAGATGCTTCGCTGCGCGCTGCATGAACGTTCCTTTTTAATCCTGCCACCATCCCAAAACAGGTGTAACTACGGACTCCGCAATTTATACGGAACAAAAAAACCGTATAAATCAGCCCGGTAGCGGTTGGCAACCCGCCGTACAACCCGGACAGGCATTTGCTTTTTGCCTGCCGCCTATGAAAACCAAACCAACCGCGCTGCCCCCACAGCACCAGAACCACCAGCCGGGCCTCGAAACCGAAATGACCCCGCCGCCGGAGTACATCCGGCCCAACTACCGCGGCAGCGGCAAGCTGGAGGGCAAAGTGGCCCTCATCACGGGTGGCGACTCCGGCATCGGCCGGGCCGTGGCCGTGCATTTTGCCCGCGAAGGAGCCGCCGTGGCCATTGCCTACCTGCCCGAGGAGCAGGCCGACGCCAACGAAACCCAGCGCTTGGTGCTGGCCGAAGGCCTCCGTTGCCTGCAGTTGCCCGGCGACCTGCGCGACGCCCGTTTCTGCGAAGAAATAGTGGCCCAAACCGTGCGGGAGCTGGGCCAGCTCAACATCGTAGTGGGCAACGCCGCTGAGCAGTTCATCAGCCAGGACGTGGCCACGCTGCCCCACGAGCAGTTCGAAGACACGTTCCAGGTCAACTTTTTTGCGCTGGTGCGGGTGGTGAAAGCTGCCCTGCCACACCTGCACGCCGGCGACAGCATCATCGCTACCTCGTCCATCAACGCCTACCGCGGCAACCAGCAGCTGGTCGACTACTCGGCCACCAAGGGCGCCATCACGGCCTACATCCGCTCCATTGCGCAGCAGCTGGCCGAGAAGGGCATTCGGGCCAACACCGTGGCCCCCGGCCCCATCTGGACGCCCCTCATCCCGGCCAGCTTCCCGGCCGACAAGGTGGCCAAGTTCGGGCAGGACACCACCCTGAAACGCCCCGGTCAGCCATCGGAAGTGGCTCCCGCATTCGTGTTCCTGGCTTCGGAAGATGCCTCTTACATCACCGGCCAGGCCATTCACCCCAACGGCGGCGAGGTGCTCAACACCTAGGCGCAGGGGCTTTTGTTTCACGAAAAGACTTGTAATGAAAAACGTTGAACTCTGGGGCGGCGTGGAATGCACCTGCCGCCGGGTGGGCGACGCCTACTCCGACCAGCTCACGCGCAGCGGACACCGCCACCGCCTCACCGACCTCGACCGCTTTGCCGAATTGGGCCTGCGCACCCTGCGCTACCCCGTGCTCTGGGAGCACGTGGCCCCGGCCAGCCTCGAAAGCCCCGACTGGCGCTGGCCCGACGAGCGCCTGCCCCGCCTGCAAACCCTGGGCATCGAGCCCATTGTGGGCCTGGTGCATCACGGCAGCGGCCCCCGCTACACGGCCCTCAACCAGCCCAACTTTGCGCCCGGCCTGGCCCGCTACGCCGGTATGGTGGCCGCGCGCTACCCCTGGGTGCGCTACTACACGCCCGTGAACGAGCCGCTGACCACCGCCCGCTTCAGCGGCCTCTACGGCCTGTGGTACCCGCACGGCACTTCCGATGCGATATTCGTGCGCCTGCTCTACAACCAGGTGCTGGGCACGAAGCTGGCCATGCAGGCCATTCGGCGCGTGAACCCGGCCGCCGAGCTGGTGCAAACCGAAGACCTGGGCCACACCCACGCCACGCATGCCCTGGCCGACCAGGCCACCTTTGAAAACCACCGCCGCTGGCTCACCTTCGACCTGCTGAGCGGGGCCGTGACGCGGCACCACCCACTGTGGGGCTACCTGCGTCGCCACGGCCTGACCACCGCCGAGCTGCTGGCCTTGCAGCACGACCCGCTGCCGCCCGACATCCTGGGCATCAACTACTACGCTACCAGTGAGCGGTTTCTGGACGACCGGCTGGCCTACTACCCCGGCCGGGGCCCCTTGCCCGCCACGGGCGGCCGCCCCGCCTACGTCGACACCGAAGCCGTGCGTATTGCCGACGCCGGATTGATTGGGCTGGAAGGCCTGTTGCATCAGGCCTGGGTGCGCTACGGCCGCCCGCTGGCCGTTACGGAATCGCACCTGGGCTGCACTCGCGAGGAGCAGATGCGCTGGCTGCACCAGGCCTGGGAAGCCGCCAACCGCCTCCGGGCCCGCGGCGTGGACATGCGCGGCCTGACCGTGTGGTCGCTGCTGGGCGCGTTCGACTGGGACAACCTGCTCACCCAAGACGGGGCATCGTACGAAAGCGGTGCCTTCGACCTGCGCGGCGGCGAGCCCCGGCCCACGGCCCTAGCCAAAATGGTGCATAACCTAACCCACCACGGCCACCACGAGCACCCCGTGCTGCACAGCCCCGGCTGGTGGCAGCGCGACACGCGCTTCTACGCCATTCCGTAATGCGGCTGGACAAATGGCGCGGACTTTTAGGCCGTACATGGTAACGCCTGGAACTCGCGAACGAAAAGACCGCGCCACGCCCACTGCGCATTTCTAATTCTCCTTTCTCTTATGAAAACGACTTCCCCCGCTACTGCTCCTCCCCCATTCAGCAGCCCGCCGCTGCTCATCACCGGCCGCACGGGCACGCTGGGCCGGGCCTTCCGGCGCGTGTGCCACATTCGCGGCCTGGAGGCCGTGTGCCTGGGCCGCGCCGAGCTGGATATTGCGGACTTGGCATGCATCAATCAAGCGTTGGACCACTATCAGCCCTGGGCCGTGGTGAACACCGCCGGCTACGTGCGCGTGGATGAAGCCGAGGCCGACGAGGCCCGCTGCTACCGCGAAAACGCCGTGGGCCCGGCGCTGCTGGCCGAGGCCTGCGCGGCGCGCGGCATCCAGCTGCTCACCTTTTCGTCAGACCTGGTTTTTGATGGGCAGCAGCAGCACGCCTACTTCGAAACCGACCGCGCCCGGCCCCTCAACGTGTACGGTCACAGCAAGCTGCGCGCCGAGCAGGTGGTGCTGGCCCGGCTGCCGGCGGCGCTGGTGGTGCGCACAAGCTCCTTTTTCAGCGCCTGGGATTCGCACAATTTCGTGCACCACGCCCTAGCCGCCGCCCGCGCCGGCCAGCCCTTCGCCGCCGCTGAAGACCTGCTCATCACCCCCACCTACGTGCCTGACCTCGTGAACACCGCCCTCGACCTGCTGCTCGACGAGGAGCGCGGCATCTGGCACCTCACCAACCACGGCACTTGCACCTGGGCCGAGCTGGCCCGCCAGGCCGTGGGCGCCGCCGGCCTCGATGCGGCGGGCATCGTGCCACGGCCCGTGGCCTCGTTCGGCTGGGCGGCGGTGCGGCCTACGTTCAGCGCCTTGCGCAGCCAGCAGGGCATTCTGCTGCCGAGCGTGGAAAGCGCCTTGCAGCGGTATCTGGCCGATGAGCAGCTGCTGCAATCGGCCAGCCCGCCGGCGGTGCTGGCGGCGTAGCTATCAAATTTGAGAGCCCGTCATGCTTCGCTGCGCTCTGCATGACGGGCTTTTTTGCTTTCGAATAAATTCAAAATACCCTTAATACCTCTACACCATGCCCCTGCACCCCGAGCTAGACAAAAAACTCAGCAAAACTTACGAGCCCAAAAGCACCATCGACGACGTGTTCAAGGGCTACGACATCACCTTCACCACCAACGAGCACGGCGAGCCGGTGCTGCTGTTCTTCGGCAAGCGCCGGCCAGACGGCCTCATTGCCGGCGAACGGTACACGCGCACCATCAAGCGACAGCCGGGCAGCCTGGAAGTGAAATCGAGCCACTGGGACAACCAGGGCAAGATAATGCGCTAAAAAATAACGTCATGCTGAGCGGAGCCGAAGCATTTCTACTGCAGTAGTAAATGAATACTTGCGTGGTAGAGATGCTTCGGCTGCGCTCAACATGACGGGCTTTTGTGTTCTGCCTTCAGGCAGCGGCCCGGCACCGGAGCCGCTTTGAGCTACTCCGGGTTTTCCACCGGTGGCTTGGTGGACGCGAAGCCGGGCAGGGTGAAGCGCTGCCCCATGGCCAGCAGGTGCACGCGCAGGTCGCGGATGGAAAACACCTCGCCGGGCTTCACGTCGGAAATGGTGTTGCCGGTGCATTCGTGGCCGTCGAGCAGGACCACAATGCCGCTGCCGATGACTTCCAGCTCGGTGCCTTTGGTGACGAGTACGGCCGTGTCCTCCTCCAGGCCCAGGCCGATGCAGCCGGGGTTGGTGGCGATAATCTGGGCCATGCGCACGATGCGGCCCCGGGCAATGAAGTGGGTATCGACGGCCACGTCGCGCAGCAACTGCAGGCCGGTGGTGATGTGGATTTCGTCCTTCACAAAGCCGGCATCGTTGCGGCCCTGGTAAATCATGGGCGTGCTCATGGCCGCGGCCCCGGCGCTGGTGCCCGCGATGACGATGGGCTCGTGCAGGTAGCGCTCGGTGAGGCGGGCAAGCACCAGCGTGCCGCCGAGCAGCGCCGTGAGCCGCAGCTGGTCGCCGCCCGTGAACATGACGCCGTCGGCCCGGTTCAGCATGTCCAACGCTTCCACGCTGTTGGCTTGCTCGCGGCTTTGCACGTTCAGCACTTCGACCTTTTTGAGGCCGAGGCTGTTGAACAGGTCGACGTAGTCCTGGGCCGATTCTTCGGGCTCTTCCGACGCGGTGGGGATGACGACGATGGTGCCTTTTTTGTGCAGCTCGTCCACGAAGCGCTTCAGGATAAATTCGGGCGATTGTTCGTGCGAGGGACCGGCTTTCTCGCGCTGCTCGTGGCCGCCGATGAGGAGTAGCTTGCCTTTGGGGGTGGGAAACAGATGGCGCATGACGGGTTAAAAGAGTTAAAAAAAGGTAGCGTAGCTACCCGGCACAGACGCCCCGGCCGGCCCAGGCCAGCGGAGCATCTGTGGAGATAGAACGGGGTGCGGCAAATTGGCAGCCCCAGCTTATCGCTGCCCGGTTGGTGTCGGCAGCGAAAAGCTCACTAGGGTTTACGGCGCTGCACCAGGGCGAATAGCGCCAGAAATACGGGTTTTGAGCTTCGGAAAACCCGTATTTCTGGCCGGATATTTTTGAAAAAACCAGCCCGTCATGCAGAGCGCAGCGAAGCATGACGGACTGGTTTCGTTCAGTACGACGTTCTGAAGCATACAACCTGCTCTGCTACTCGTCCTTCCACATGGCCACCACGGGCTCGCCGTTGCCCACGCGGTAGGCGCGGCGCATGAAGTTGGAGTTGAATTCGAGGGCGATGTTGCCGTGTGGGTCGATGGCAATCATGCCTTTGTCGCCCTTTAGCTCGTCGTCGCGCAGGGCCAGGGCGGCCTGGCAGGCTTCGGCCAGCGGCAGGCCCTTGTACTTCACCAGCGCATATACCTCGTGGGCCAGCGCGCCGCGCATAATCACCTCGCCGTCGCCGGTGCAGGATACGGCGCAGGAATCGTTGCTGGCGTAGGTGCCGCCGCCCAGGATGGGGCTGTCGCCCACGCGGCCTTTCAGCTGGCCCTCTATGCCGCCGGTGCTGGTGGCCACGGCTAGGTTGCCGTCCTGGTCGAGCGCCACGGCGCCCACGGTGTCGTGGCCGGCCATTGCGCCTTCCTTCTGCACGATTTCCAGCCACTGCTGGTACGTTTTTTCGGTGATGAAATAGCTGGGGCCGCGCACGGGCAGGCCTTTTTCGAGGGCCAGCTCTAGGGCGCCCAGCTCGGCGAGGCCCACGTGGGGGCTGTGCTCCATCACGGCGCGGGCCAGGCTGATGGGGTTTTGCACATAGGGCACGGCGCTCACGGCCCCGGCTTTCAGGGTGCGGCCGTCCATGATGGCGGCGTCCATCTTCACCTCGCCCTGCTGGGTGAGGCCGCTGCCCCGGCCGGCGTTGAAGTGCTCATTGTCTTCGAGGGAACGCACCACGGCCTCCACGGCATCGAGGGCGGGGCCGCCGCGGTGCAGGATTTTCCAGCCGGCCTGCAGGGCGTCGGCCAGGCCTTCGCGCTGGGCGGCTTCTTCTTCCGGGCTCAACTCACCGGGTTTCATCGTCACGGCCCCGCCGTGAATAACAAGGGCGTATTTTTTCATGCGCTAGATGTGGCCGATGGGAGTGAGTTGCCAGAGCTGCCCGCAGCCGGTGGGCAGGCACTGCAGGCGGTAGTAGCCGCGCAAAAGCTGGCCGTTGAAATTGAGCCGGAGCACGCCCTGGGCCAGCTCGTGGCGCAGGGTGGCCGGGCGGCCGGGCCGGTCCGAAGCCAGCTGCATGGTACCGGTTTCGACGCAGGCCAGCGAGCTGAGCATGGGTGAGACCGACAGCAGCCACAGCAGCACGGGGCGCTTGGCCAGCTGCTTCAGCGGCATGGGCACCACCCAGTGGGCCTGGCCGCCCTGGTCGTCTTCCAGCGCCAGCTCGTAGTAGGAGGGCATTTCGCGCGAGTTGCGCACGGCAAACGAGAGGCCGGGCGGGGCGTCCAGCACCGCTTCGTCGGCGTAGGTGAGGGTGGGATTCATAGCTTGGGATATTAGGAAAGAACAGACCGGTTTATAACGAGTCTTAAGCTCAACGGAGCGACGGGGAAAAGACGGATTTTGGTTGGAATAAGTCCGGTATTTGCCCTGCGGTTTCTACGCACGGCGGCCATCAGGCGCAGCGCCACTCGCCGTTTTGCAGCCAGCAGTCGGCGGCGGTGCTGCCCTCGCGCAGCACCCAGTTGCCGGGGCGGCCCTGCCACTCCAGGCGGCCGTCGGGGCCGACGCGGTGGGCAATGTCGAGGGAACGCACGTCCAGCACGTCGGTATTGGGCGACACGTAGTGCACGCGCAGCTGCTCCACGTAGTCGAGCGTGAGCTTGCCGGCATCGAGGCAGCCGGGGTGCAGGGCCAGGTTGTGGGCCGGCGAGGCCATGGCTGCCGACGGGTACAGCAGCCCATCAAACGCTTGGCCCAGCTGGCAGGCCTCGGCCACGGCAATGGAGAGGCGGTAGTGGTGCGGGTTGTCGTCGGCCACGGCGCGGGTGAAGGTGCGGGTGAGGAAGGTGGCCAGCGCACGGGTTTCGGCAGGCACCTGGGCCAGGGCCTCGTGCAGGGCCTTTTCGCGGTCGGAGTGCGGGTCGTCGGCGCAGGTATCGGCGTAGCCGAAGCTGAGGATGCGCAGCGGCTGCCGCGTCTGCCAGCGGCTGA
Source organism: Hymenobacter sp. (assembly GCA_028288445.1). GTDB lineage: Bacteria > Bacteroidota > Bacteroidia > Cytophagales > Hymenobacteraceae > Hymenobacter. The sequence goes on from JAQBNT010000242.1 coordinate 74,206, forward strand.
TGACAATGCCATCGCCGGGCTGCACGCGGGCCTCAAAAAACGGCGGGTGCCAGGTGGCGCTGCAATAGAACATGGGCACCCCGGCCCGGTTGGCGCGCTGGTCGTGGCGCACCGCCTCGGGCGGCGGGTACGACACGTCGGCCAGCCGGGCTGGCAGCTCCTCGCCCGTAATGCCCCGGTAGAGCAGCCGGCCCGGGGCTAGCGTGAGGCAGCGCAGGGGCTGGCCATCCAGCAGCTCGCGCACCCGCACCACCAGCTCATCAATGGAGTGCCGCCGCAAATCGAGGCGTCGCAGAGAGGCAAGCTGATGCGCAACAGGGACGGTAGCGGAAGGACTGTTTTTCATGGAAAATGACAGGCTGAATTCACCAAAAATGCCCGCTGGAGGCGGGCATTTTGTGGCTGTTACAGGGGATATTCTGAAAATTTATGAACCGGTCATGCTGCGCTTGTCGAAGCAGCTCTGCCACGCAACCAATCCATTCAATGCACCCAATCGGCAGAGCTGCTTCGACAAGCTGAACATGACATCCAGCATAGCAGACGGCCCGATGCTGGCTACAGCGCTTTCTGGTTGAGGTAGTTCTTGGCCAGGTCGTTGAGCTTGGTATCGGTGAGCTGCTCCTCGTCCAGGGTTTGGCGCAGCAGCGCGGCCACTTCGGTGTGGCCGAGGCGCTGGGCGTAATGGGCGGCGGTGCCGTAGCCCGAAATCTCGTAGTGCTCGATGCGCTGGGCGGCGGCAATCAGGGCGGCGTCCATCACCTCCTCGGTGGCGCGTTCCGACATCGTTTCCTGGCCTTCGGCGATGAGGCCGGCCATAGCCTTGCAGGTGTGGCCGTCGAGGTCCAGGTCCAGGGCTTCGCCGATGGTTTCGAGGCGCTGGAGCTGCTTTTCCGTCTCGTGCAGGTGCTTGGTGAAGCCGGCCCGCAGGCGGCCGTCTTTGGCCTTTTCGGCCATCAGGGGCAGGGCCTTTATCAGCTGGCTTTCGGCGCTGTACAGGTCTTTGAGCTGCATTTCGAACAGGTCGTCGAGGGTTTCAAGTTTGTCGAAGAACATAGGAAAGAACGAATGGTGGGCGTGAGAAAAAACGGGCTTGCCGGCCGGTTTGGCGGCGCCCCTTGCTTACGCTACCACTGCCGGGCACGTTCCCTGCGCCAATCATGCTATTCGAGCATTTTTTGCAATGAATATTTATCGCAATAGTCTGTATAAAAGCCAATTATGTTACTCCACGCATCTCATCATAACCACCGGTTGCAGGAAATACGGAGTAAGGAAATCCGCATTAGTTCTACTGAAATCAGGACTAATCGCACGGGCAAATCACCTCCAGGCCGCGCCCCATCATGGTAAGCCAAACCGTGGCTGCTCCCAGTGGGCTCGGCTCCATCACATTTGAAACCGCAGGTAGCGGCCGCCTTCCGGGCAGGCGCATTTAACGTGTTTGTCCCTACGTATTATCCGGACAAAATACGTGGTTTTTACACCATTTATACTTCATTATCAACCGTATAATTCGACAGGCCAGCCATTCCGACAGCATTCGTCGGGCACTTGCCTCACCACTTCCATTATTTTTTCTTCACCCATTTCCACCCTCACCTCATTACACAGCTTATGAACAAGCGCATTTCCCAACCGCTCCGCGCGGTCACCTTCCTGCTGGGCCTGGGCCTGGCCACCAGCACCGCCTACGGCCAAACCACCGCCAGCGGCAGCACCTCGGGCTCTACCAGCGGCAGCACTGCCGGCTCCACCAGCGGTAGCACCAGCGGCTCAATGGGTTCCACCTCCGGCTCCACGTCGGGGTCGATGGGCTCTACCTCTGGTTCGATGGGTTCCACATCGGGCTCTACGTCGGGTTCGATGGGGACTACCTCCGGCACGGGTGGCCGCAGCTCGGGCTCCATGGCCTCCACGTCGGGTTCCCGCAACGGCTCTTCGCGGGGCAGTTCCACTTCGGGCAGCCGGAGCGGCCATAGCAAAGGCAGCAAAGGCAGCCACGGCAGCACTTCGGGTAGCACCAGCGGCTCCAGCACCAGCGGCAGCACGTCGGGCAGCACCACCCACTAGGGACGCGGCATTCTGATGCTTCAATCCAAACAAAACAGGCAGGCTCCGTAGCGGGGCCTGCCTGTTTTGTTTGGATTGAAGCGGCCAGGTTGGCGCTGGATCAGGCGTTTTACTCAGCCCGCGCCGCCATCTACCAGGCTGGGTACATAAAAAACGTCCGGAGCGAGGGCAGCCAGCGCCTGCAGCAGCGCCTCGTAGGGCAGACCGCCGGCCAGCACCGCGCCGGGCCCTGAGCCGCGCAGCACCACAATAGCCGGAAGGCGGTTGATTTGGTGCTGGTGCGCCTGCTGCACATCCTCCCGGAAAGCCGTGGCGCCTGCGTTGGCCGCCAGGTCGCGCTGGAACGTGGCGGCATCGAATACGGCGGGCACCTGCGTGGCCAGCTCGTCGGCCACGGCGGCCAGCACCTCGGGGCGGGCCACGTTGCGGCCGGGCCGCCCCGCGGCAGCGGCCACCGCGTGCAGGAACAGCTCGCCGGCCGGGGCACCTTGCCGCTCGGCGCACTTCACCGCCAGGCAGGCCGGGTACGATGCCAGGGACGGGCCGCCCAGCCGGTATCGCCAAGCAAACCGGTGGCCGAACTCGGCCCGCAGCCGCTGCCAAGCCGGCTCAAAAGCCCGGCACTGCGGGCAGAGCGGGTCGGTGTAGCACTCCAGCAGCACGGGCTTGGCCGGGGGCGGGTTTAGCGAAGCGGGCAGTTCTACAGCGTGTTCCATTACGGGTGGCTTTCAGGAAGAGCTAATTGCTTTTTCATCGATAGAGCTGATGGCCAGCTGGTTCAGCAGTTCATCGGTGTTTTTCTCCTCGGCCAGCGTGGCAGCCAGTATGTCGGCCGCGCTGGCCAGGCCCAGGCGCTTGGCAAAGTGCACCACGGTGCCGTACTGGGCTATTTCGAAATGCTCCACGCCCTGCGCCGCGCTGATAATGGCGGCATCGCGCACCTCGTCGGTGGCACGCAGGGCCATCAGCTGCTCGCCTTCTTCAATCAGGCCTTTCATGGCGTGGCAGCTGGGGCCGTTCAGGTTCATGTCGAGGCCTTTGGCCACTTGTTCGAGGCGGGCAATGTGGTTTTCGGTTTCGCGCAGGTGCACTTCCAGCGCCCTTTTCAGATGGGGGTCGGTGGCCTTGGCGGCCATTTTGGGCAGGGCTTTGGTGAGTTGCTTTTCGGCGTCGTACAGGCCTTGCAGCTTGATTTCGAGCAAGCCTTCGAGGGATTCTATTTTATCGAACATGGGAAAGAGAATAAGGAGTGAAATGAAAACGGGTAATAGGCCCGCCTGCCAATGCCTGCTGGGTAGCAGTTCATTAGCAAAAAAGCCCCTGGAGAACACCCCAAGGGCTTTTTCACAACTGAATACTGGGGGGCTGGCACCTTCGGTTAACTCCCACAGGAGCGTGGTCTAGCGTTTGCCGCCGCTTTTTTCGCCGCCTTTGCGGCCGGCCTCACGGGCCTCTTCCGAGGTGAACTCGTGGCCCCGGCCACTCTCGTGCGAGGCTTTGCCGCCTTCGCTGGAAATGCGGCGCTGCTCCTCGGGGTCCATGCCGGCAAAGCCCCGGCCGCCCTGACCGCCGCCGTTACCGCCCTGGTTGCCGCCACTGTTGCCGCCCTGACCTTTCTGCGCTTTGGCTTCGCCGCCTTTGCGGCCAGCTTCGGCGTGCTGCTCGGAGCTGCCGCCACGGGTGTTTTTCTGGTTATCTGCCATGAGTGAAAAGAGTTAAAAAGTGAATGATAACTACCCTTCCTCTAACGGCCTACACAGGCCCAGCGGTTACGAAAAATACATTATAATACGCTGCTTATTAATGAATTGGTAATTTATCCGGAGGGCCGATACGTGACTTTCCACCGCGGCTGCGTAGTTCCTGCATCCGGCTCCGTATTGTGCCCGGCAGCCCGTTTGGCTTAGTGCAGCTCCACGAAAAAGCAGGTGCCCGCGCCCTCCTGGCTTTCCACCCACAGCTTGCCGCGGTGCAGCTGCACAATCTGGCGGCTGATGAACAGGCCCAGGCCCGTGGCCGCTTCGCCCCCCACGCCGGGGCGGGCTGCGGGGCTGAATTTCTCAAACAAGTCGGCTTGCAGGGCCTCCGGAATGCCAATGCCCGTGTCGCGCACCGTGAGCAGCATCCGGCCCGCCCGCTCCCGCAGTCCCACCGTCACCTGGCCGCCGGCGGGCGTGAATTTCAGCGCGTTGCTCACCAGGTTATCCACCACCCGGCCAAAAATGTCGGCGTTCAGGTTGGCGTGCAGGGCCTGGGGCGGCAGGTCCAGCGTTAGGGCGAGGCCCTTGTTGTGGGCCGCCAGCTGGTAAGTGGCCAGCCGGCATTGCAGCAGGGTGCTGAGGTCGGTGGGCTGTTTTTTCAGGTGGCTGGCATCGAGCGAGCCCAGCAGCAGCACGTCCTGCAGCAGCTTGGTGGCATTGGCGCAGGCCCAGCGGATGGGGGCCAGGTAGTTGGCCGTGTCGGCGGCGTTGTCCGTCGCAAACGTGGCCGCGTCTACCTGGCGCTGGAGCAGGTCGACCAGCAGCTGGATGTGGCCGATGGGCGCCTTTAAATCGTGCGTCACCAGGTACAGAATCGTCTCCTGCGCGTCGTAGAGGCGCTTGAGCGACAGCTCCAGGGCCTTGCGGTCGCTGATGTCTTCCAGCTGGGTATAGCCCAGCTCCTCGTCGCCATCAGGAAAGCGAATGGACGTGACCTGGCACCAGAACGAGCTGCCGTCGCAGCGCACCAGGCAGGTTTCCAACGTGAAGCTCGGCAGCTTGTGGCTCCACAGCCGCTGCTGCAGAAACTGCCAGTCGGCGTGGTGGTCGGGGTGGGCAAACTCCAGGATGCGGTGGCCCACCACTTCGTCCGGCCGGGCACAGCCCAGCATGTCGAGCACGGCCCGGTTGGCCTGTCGAATGACCAGGTCCGAGGTAATGATTTTCTGGCCGAACGGCGCGTTTTCAAACACCGTCCGGAAGCGGGCCTGTTGCCGTGCCTCTTCGTCGGAGGTGGTCTGTTGCGCCTGTGCCGTTACCTGTTCGGCGCGCAGCTGCTGGTTTTCTTCGCGGAGGTCCGTGTTTTGTTGCTCAGGAGCTGTACTATCGGCCAGGGTTTTCATAGCAAGATTCGGCGCGAAGCCGAGGGGAGGGAAAGCAAGTTACGCGCAACGCCAGCGCCGGGCTGGGCTATTGGCAGCAGAGCAGTGCCGAAAAGGCGGCCGCCCACCGCGGGGCTGGCCCATCGTCCCGACGGACGGTGCGCACCCAATGCCGCTGGCGGTACCGTAGCCCGGGTTCGGCTCAGGGTTTCCCGCAGTGCCCCTCCGTAATTTCCCGAAGGCCCTTGCAGAAAGTACTTAATTTGAGCTGCAGGGCCTTTTTTGCTCATCCCAACCCAGAAAATGGTCGTTTAACTGGTCCCGCCGGCTTCCACGTCGGCGGCACTTCCACTGTCTTTTCTGAGCTATGAAAACTACCCCAACCTCCGCCCATCCGGCCTCGCTGGCCGACCCGAGAATCGTGAAGAAGATCCGGCGCGACCACGCATCCGCTGCGCTGTCTGATGGCCTGCCCGGCGAGCAGGACCACGACTACCTTCCGCCGCTCAGCGCCCTGCCCCAGGGGCTGCGCCTTACGGATTTTGGCCGGCCCCGGCTGTAGCCTTTCCGCTGGCCGGCCCCGCGCCGGCCGCACGCCTCGGAATGCCCGCTGGCTAGCCGCTCCTTAACCTGTTTTTCTGATGCAAATCACCATCCATCGGCAGAAAGCGCCCGCGTTTGCCACGCCCGAGGAGCACGACCGCCACTACCGCTACTTGGTGGTGCGGCCCCTGGCTACCTCCCCGGCCGACATCCTGGGCCGCTACCGCTCCCGGCGCGAAGCCGAGCACGCCGCCGCGCAACAATTCGCGGGCACCGATGTGGAGGTAATGACGGCCCAGGCCCTGCGCCGCCTGGCCGGGTAATTACGGCATTAGCTCTCCTGAGTCACTGGGAGCGTTTTCCACCTCAGCCCCATGAATTCTGACCTGATTAGCGAAATCAACGCGGCCATTCGGGCTTACTGCACCCAGGCGCGGGCCCTCACGCTCACGGCCACCGACTTTTACGACTGGCTCAAATCCCTGCCGCCCGCCCGGCGGGCCGAGGTGCGGCAGCGCGGCCTGCGTGCCAGCCGCGCCGAGCCCGAATTCCTCCGCTTCTGCCTCGAATGGCGCGGCATCGACCTGTGGGGCTTCATGGCCGCCAACCTGTCCCTCCCCGCCTTCGACCTCTGGGTGGCCACCGGCCAAAGCGCCTGCCCACAGCCCATTCACCGCCCTTATTCCACCCCTGCCGTCTCTTAGCGGAGTAAGGTTATTCTATTTCAAGAAAATCAGGCAGCCCATTGCTTCGGCCCGGCTTTAGTTCGAAAACACCGTCGGATGCTTGCTTGCTTGCTTGCTTGCTTGCTTGCTTGCTTGCGCATTCCGATGACTACGCCGGGTGTTAGTACCACCTCGGCAAGCGAGAGCTCCCGCCAGCGTGCTACCGCCACATCAATCGTGTCGGACGCTACTCGTTTCTGCCCGACGAAACCGCGTTGCGGACGGGACTATGGCCGCTAAGAACCGGCACTTAGCGCAGGAGTATGCCCCTTTACTGAAAGAACCCCGTTACGCTTCATTTTTCCACTCTTGGTCAAAACACGTATCGAGCAAGGCGTGGGCGGCCTGCACGCGGAAGAGTTCTGCTTGCGTGTCCAGCTCCTCGTTCCGTAGCTTGGGGCGCAGCAGCTGGGCAATGGCGCCTTTGTCCGCCGCCGGCTCCAAGGGGCCTTTCATGGCTTTGATAACTTCACTCGCGGACAGCCTGGATTCGTTGGCCTCCGGGCGGGTTAAGAGGAAGCGCACGAAAAACGAGAGGTGAGCCGAGCAATCGTAGCGGGCACAGGCCCACAGGTATCACTAAGCAAAGTTGGTGTTCGCCAAATTAACGACGCCCCGCATCAAGGAAATCCTCGACCGTGGGCTTGTAGAGCCAAATCGCCAGGTAAAAGGTGGGATAGCGGCTTTTCAACTGCGCGTGCCACTGCGGGAAGGTCCGCAAGAAGCGCTCCACCCACAGGGCGCGAAAGGCCGGCTTCTGAGTCACCGCTTCATGGGACAGCCAGGGGTCGGCAATTACTTGGTGATAGGTCTGTTGGTAGCGGGAGAGCCAAGTTAAATCGACCAGCCGCATCTGGCTGGGCCGCTTCGCTCGTTGCCGCAAGTTGCGGAAATGCCGCCGTAAGCCCCGAATTCGATTTCTGCTCCAGTTCATAGAAGGTTCTTCTTCTCAAATGTAGCCTTCTGTTCACATAAAGGGTCGGGACCGAAACTACTCTATTCTCTCAAAGGAAGGTATGTTTGAGCAACCGGAAGGGTTTCCGATTTGATTGTTACTCGATGGCCAGCCGCTACACACTGACGTGGTTTAAAGACGAACTGGCACCCCGCTTCGCCGGGTTTGCGCTGGCTTACCGTTCCTGTGGACAAGGCGATTTTGGCACTTTGGAGCGCGTGGAATTTGAGTCCGACGCCCTGTTGGGCACCCTCGATTTCTGGAGTCATGACTGGCTTGATGTGCACGTAATTGTCCGGGTAAGCGTCGAGGAACGACTCAACTTGTTCTTGGGGCCCAATCAAGAGACCGACAAAGCCCAGGTCATTGCCGCCTTGTTAGCCCTGCTGTAAGCTGACGAGCTCAAGAAAACGGTCCGACTAGCAAAAGGAGCCTATTATTTACCCTCCGCTGGGCTTACTACCTTGTGGCCTCTACTACATCACACTAATGTCACTCCCCTATCCCTGGCAAGAACCGTGGGTCGCTTTGCCGGAAAGCGTACAGGCCACCTTTCAGCTTCAAATGGCGCGCGAACTAGTGCAGGGGCACCCTTTGTACGGGCGCAAGTGCACGCTCCTAGGCAAACATGCGGGCACCGATGATGTGCTGGTAGCACTCGAAGATGGTCGGCTGGCCGTGGTACACCTGACCTGGGGCGGGCCTGGCGACGCACTGTATCCCCACACCACCTTTTTTGCCGACTGGGATGACTTTGCTACCCATCGCATGGCTCCGGACACGCTGGATTACCTCTAAGTCGCCGCGTTCAAGAAAACGGTGGTACGTTGAACGAGCCTCGCCCAAATTGAGAAGGGAATTCTAAAGGACTATTGTGTCCAATCTCTTACCAATCACCTGGTTAGTTTACCCCTGCTTCCGCTTTCCTAAACGCGCGCGAATGCGGCTGAGCGAAGGGCCCTGAATGCCCAAATAGGAGGCGATGTGCCCCAACGAAACCCGGTTGGTTATATTCGGAAATTGCACCAGCAGGTCCAGGTAGCGCTGCTCAACGGTTTGAAAAAGCGTGGCTTCCCCCTTCGCCTGGTATAGCACCAAGTATTGCTCGGCCAGCAGGCGCCCAAACCGTTCCCAGCCGTGCGATTGGTCGTAGAGTTTGTGCAACTGCCCTACGCTGATAACCAACAGTTCTGAGTCTTCCAGCGCGGCAATGTAGTAGGGGCACACCTCCTGGGTGACCAGGCTTTTGAGGGAAGTGAGAAACGTGCCCTCGGGTACAAACGCCACGTTGTGCTCCATATCCGTGGCCGGGTCCACGTAATACACGCGAAACAGGCCGCGCACGATAAAGCCGATGTACTGGCACACGGAATTGCGGAAGTTGAAAAACTCATTGCGCGGGATGGAGCGCAGCGTCCAGTGGTCTTCGGCCAGGCGAAGGTCCTCTTCGGAAAGGCGCGCGAAAGCCTGGAGCTGCTGCGTCAGCAGCTGGCGAGGGGAAACGTCAGGGCTCTTGAGCATGAAGTAGTAAGGCCAAAAGGTGAGGAGCGTGGAGGAAGACCATTTGCGTAAGAGCCTACTCGGGTGGTTGAGAGGAAAGTGGTCTAGGCAACGCGAGTGCGCAAGTACGCGAGCGAGGTAAGTTAAGGGTTTCCACCGCGCTGGCGGAGCAACCGGTGCTAGGCGAACCGGGCCGTGGGACTTAAAAAAGCTGTGTTCGACACTTTTTAACTTGGGTGAAAAATCAGGTTGGCGGGCGCCGGGACCTTTGTCCCATCATCCACCTCAACAAAAGCCTTGCGCTTGCCTGATTATGAGAAAAGTCATTTTTGCCCTTTTGGCCCTCGTGGCCACCACCGCGACGGCCTGCCAGAAGTCCGACACGGAGCCTGCGAAGAAAAAGGCCACCGTGGTACTGGTGCACGGCGCCTGGCAGGGACCCTATGCCTGGGTACCGGTGGTCAGCAAGCTCCAGCAGCAGGGCTACACGGTGGTCAACGTCGAGCTGCTGGCGCACGGCAAGGACCAGACGGCAGCAGCCGGGCTCACGATGAACCGCTACCGCGACCAAGTGCTGGCCGTCGTCAACGCCCAACCCGCCGCGCAGGTGGTGCTGGTCGGCCACAGCCTCGGGGGCGCTATTATTTCGACGGTCGCGGAAGCCGCCCCGACCAAGATTGCCAAGCTGGTGTACGTGGCCGGGTTTCTGCCGGCCAATCAGCAATCGGTGTTTGAGCTGGCCGGGCAGGACACCCAGTCATTGTTGGGGCCGGCCCTCTCAACAAGCCCCGACGGGGCGCTGGCCGCGGTGAACCGCGCCCAACTGGTGAACATCTTCTGCCAGGACGGCATGGTGGCCGTGCAACAGCAAGTGCTGGATAACTACCGCGACGAACCCGCCGGCCCGCCGGCCGAAAAAGTCACCCTCTCGGCCGCCAACTACGGCCGCGTGCCCAAGTACTACGTGCGCACGTTGCAGGACCACGCCCTTTCGCCGGTCTTGCAAGACCTGATGCTGCGCGCGACGCCCGTGCAGCAGGAATACCGCCTCAACAGCGGCCACACGCCGCAGCTGACCAACCCCGAGGAGCTGAGCCGCATCATCGCGGAAATCGCCGAATAACGGCTGTCGGGAAACGACTCGCGCACTGTTCCCACAAAATGCCCTTAGCGGGGTCAGTGAACGAGCCCACGCGGCTGATTTGCCAGGCGCGCCCACTTTCTCCTGCTTCCAACAACGGCGCGACTTCGTGCCTTATCGAATATGAATCAGTCTTTTGATGCAATAATTATTGGGGCGGGCCAAGCCGGTCCGTCCCTGGCCGGCCGGCTCACGGCCGCCGGCTGGAAAGTAGCGCTGGTCGAGCGCAAAAACCTCGGCGGTACCTGCGTAAATGTGGGCTGCACCCCAACGAAGGCCATGATAGCCAGTGCCAAGGCCGCGCACGTCCTGCGCCAGTCCACCGACTATGGCCTGCCGGCCGTGGGGGATTTCAGGGTAGACCTCGCCGCCGTGAAGGCGCGCAAAGACGCCATTGTGCAGGCTTCGCGTGCGGGGTTGGAGAACTGGCTACGGCACCTGCCGGGCTGCACGCTCTTCGAGGGGACGGCCCGGTTTGTTTCGCCCACGGCGGTGCAGGTGGGCGAGGAAGTACTGGAAGCCAAACACATTTTTCTAAACGTAGGAGCCCGGCCGGCACGCCCCTATATGCCAGGCATCGCCCAGGTGGCGTACCTGACCAGCAGTACGCTCCTGGCGCTGGAAGAGCTGCCGACTCGCCTGGTCATTGTAGGAGGAGGAGCGGTGGGACTAGAATTTGCGCAGCTGTTTCGGCGGCTAGGCTCGCAGGTGACCCTGATGGAGCGAAGCTCCCGTCTGCTGCCCAACGAGGACGAAGATGTATCTGCCGCGGTCACCAAAACCCTGGTTGACGAAGGCATCACGGTTCGGGTCGGGACGGACTGCATCAGCCTGGGGCAGGAAGACGGCCAGCCCGTGGTGCACGTGGGTTGCGCGGGCGACTCGACGCCAATCCGTGGCTCGCACCTGCTGCTGGCCATGGGCCGCCAGCCGAATACCGACGACCTGGCGCTGGAAAAGGCCGGACTACAAGCGGATGCGCGGGGCTTCCTTCCCGTCGATGAGCAGCTGCAAACGGTCGTGCCGGGCATCTGGGCGCTCGGCGACTGCAACGGGCGCGGCGCCTTCACGCACACGGCCTACAACGACTATGAAATTGTGGCGGCCAATCTGCTCGACCACGGGCAGCGCCGCGTCAGCGACCGGTTGCCGGTATCGGCCATTTACGTCGACCCCCCGTTCGCCAAAGTGGGCCTCACCGAAGCCGAAGTGCGCGCCTCGGGCATTCCCGCGTTGGTCGGCAAGCGGCCGATGACCAAGGTGGGCCGCGCCGTGGAAAAAGGCGAAACGCAGGGTTTTATCAAGGTGCTGGTGCACGCCGAAACCGACCAGATTCTGGGCGCCAGCCTTGTAGGCGTTGGAGGCGACGAAGCCATCCACTGCATCATCACGGCCATGTACGCCCAGCAGACGGCGGCCTTTATGCGCCGCAACGTCTTCATCCACCCCACGGTGGCGGAGCTGATTCCCACGGTATTTGGCGAGTTACAGCCCCTGGCGAAGAAGTAGCGATAAACAATGCCGCGCCGGTTGCTGCCCTGCGCCTCGAAGCCGCGGGCTTTCGCCCCTGAGGCCAGCCCGCATGGTTTCGGCCCGGGAAGCAGCGTTGCGCCAAGTCGCATAGTAACCGGAAATACCGGTCTCTTACAGCTGGGCACAAGCCAAGCGTGTGGCGCGCTGGCTCACCGAAGCAGCGCGCCCTTCGGTCAAATCATCGGGAGGTTTAGGTAACTCCTTGCGCTTATTTTTTCACAACCCATAAATTTTCAAGCACATGTCAACCATTTTGCATACTTCCCAAGCCAAATCCATTGGTGGCCGCGACGGCCGCATCGAATCCGATAATGACGTGCTCAGCTTGGAGCTGACCATGCCCCGCACTCTGGGTGGCCGCGGCCGCGCAGGTGCGTCCAATCCCGAGCAGCTGTTTGCCGCCGGCTACGCCGCCTGCTTCGGCAACGCCGTCATTCACGTCGCCCGCCAGGAAAAGGTAAACGTGGGTGAAATCAGCGTCAATGCCACTGTGAACCTGCTGCTGAACGAAGAAAACTTGCCCACCCTCGGCGTAGCCTTGCACGCCAACCTGTCCGGCGTCGACCAAGCCCGCGCCGAAGACCTCGTGGCCAAGGCCCACCAGACCTGCCCGTACTCCCGGGCCACGCGCGGCAACATCGGCGTGAGCATCACGGTCACGGCGACTCCCGAAGTACCAGCCTAAGCATAGGGCTGGTTCAGTATTGCTGTCAGAGCAGGCGCCTCCCCAGGGCCAACTCTGGGGCGGTATTGACCGCCACTTTCGCTCAAGTGGCGCGGCTGAAAAAAATAGCCCGCGCCGGTAAAAAGGGCGCATTTTTTAACCTGGGTGAAAAGTAGGGTGCATCAACGCCGGGACCTTTGTCCCATCATCAAGCCCCCGCAAAACCCCTGTTTATTACCTGCCCCCCCCCGGCCGCCCCATTGCGCGTGCCGGTGCCCCGCTCATCACCGCCGGCCAACCGGTGCATCATGGCGGCGAAGACCGGAATAACCCCGGCCAAGAACGAGACCTGAACCAGCCAATGCCCGACACTACACGCCCCAAAGCGGGCTCCGCTCTACCTCTACCAACTTGATAAAAAAGGGGCATTCAGCGAGGAAACCGCCCACAAAGCCAGCATCTGCTGGTACCTATTCCTCCCATTTTTTCACGACTCAACTTAAACACCATGTCCACTTCCTCAACCGCCACCCTTTCGGCTCCCGTTCAAACCGCCCAGGCAATCCGCTCCTTGTACTTCGTGCGGGCCGCTTTTTCCGTGGTCTGGGTCAGCCTTGTTTTTCTGTTCATCAAATCCTCGCCTACGGCCACGGCGGTCTTGCTGCTGCTCTACCCGGCGTGGGACGTCTTGGCCACCTTCGGAGACATCCGGGCCAACCGTGGCACCGGCGGCACGCTGTTGCCGCAATACGTGAACATCGTCGTGGGCAGCATCACGACGGTGGCCGTCGGCCTGGCGCTGCGCCAGGGCATTCCGGCGGTCCTCCTCGTCTTTGGCGTGTGGGCCGTGCTGACGGGGCTGATTCAGCTGCTGCTCGGCCTGCGGCGCCGTAGCCAATTGGGCGGGCAGTGGCCGATGATGCTCAGCGGTGGGCAATCGGTCCTGGCCGGCGTGCTGTTTGTGGTCCAGGCCCACGACCCCACGAAAGGGATTACCAACGTGGCTGGTTATTCAGCAGTCGGGGCGATTTATTTTCTCATCGCCGCGCTACGCCTGCGCAAATCGGCGCATCCCACGGAATAGCCACGGCCAACCCTGGCACTTCCCGCTCGCTCGCCAGCGCCCCAGGGAAGAAGCTAGCCCTGAGAGAATCGTTTTTCCAAGTTTGGACTTGGGGATTATTCCACCGAACCTTTAAATCAAAAACACATGAATTATCAACTGTTTGGCACCAAAACGGGGCTGCGGGTTAGCGACTTGGCGCTGGGAACCAGCAACTTTGGCACGGCCACGGGCTACGGGGCTGACCCGGCGGAGGCCCGGCGCATATGGGACGGCTACGTGGAGGCCGGCGGCAACTTCATCGACATGTCCAACGCCTACCAACAAGGGGAGGCCGAGCGGTGGGTGGGCCAATTTATGGGCACTAGCCGGGGCGATTTTGTGCTGACGTCCAAATACACGCGCACGGAAAACCCCACGGCGGCCCTGGCGCAGCTGGGCAACCACCGCAAGGCCATGACCCAGGCCGTGGAAGCCAGTCTGAAGCGGCTGGGCACCGACTACCTCGACCTCTACCTCGTGCACTTGCCCGACGGCGTGACGCCCGTGGCCGAAATCGCCCGGGGCTTCGAGGACCTGGTGCGGGCCGGCAAAATTCTTTACGGGGGCTTTTCCAACTTCCCGGCGTGGCGCGTGGCCGCGGCCGTCACCCTGGCCGAGCTGCGCGGGTGGGTGCCGCTGGCCGGCATTCAGGTGGAATATAGCTTGTTGCAGCGCACGGCCGAGCGGGAACTGCTGCCCATGGCCGAGGGCCTGGGGCTCGGCGTCATGGGCTATTCGCCGCTGGGCGGCGGCGTGCTCACCGGCAAATACCGCCAGGGCGAAACCGGCCGGGCCTCCTTGCTCGGCGCGCCCACCAGCTCGGCCCCTATCGATGCCATTCTGGACGTGCTGCTGGCCCTCGCGCAAGAGGTGGGGGCCGCGCCCGGCCAGGTGGCCACGGCGTGGGCCATGACGCGGGGGATAGTGCCCATTATCGGGGCGCGCACCCGCCAGCAATTTGACGAGCAGCTCGGGGCCGCTACGCTCACGCTCAGCCCGGAGCAGTTGCAGCGGCTGGCCGTGGCCTCCGCGGTGCCGCTAGGCTATCCCCACGAACTACTGGCGGGGCAGCAGAATCTGCTCACCGGAAACCGGGCCGACCGCGTGAGCTGGCCGACCCGTACCGTGGCCTAAGAAGATGTTTGGGAATTTGAAAAGAATGTCATGCTGAGCTTGTCGAAGCATCTCTACTGTTTCGTTGAAACGCTCAAACGAAGCAGTAGAGATGCTTCGACAAGCTCAGCATGGCGTTTTGAAGGAGTTTAGGCAAAATCCAAACACGCTCTAAGGCGCGAAGAGCAGCGGCCCCGAAACGGTAGGCGAGAGTGCCCAACACCCGCGCCAATTGCGCGCGGTGCGCTTCGCCCCATTGTCCCAGCAGCATAATCACCGGCATCAGCGAGTAGCCCAGCGGGGAAAGCGGGTAATTTCCCCGTGGAGGGGTTTGGGCAAACACTGTTTTGATAATCGAAACAGCTGGCGGGTGCGGCTCACGGTCGAGTGCCAGGGCAGTTTTCGTCCACCTCGTAGCCCAGAAACAGCAGGATGTCGAGCCGCAGGGCGCAATGCTCGACCAGGCGGCGGTCGCTGACTAGGTTTTCCAGCCGGTCCACGAGCACGAGCTTGAAAAACACGACGGGGTCCAGCAAAGGCTGGCCCGTGTGGCTGTAGAGGTCCCGGGTCTCTGCGTAGAGAAACGACCAGTCCACCAGCTCCACGAGTCAGCGGTACAGATTGTGGGGCCGCACCCGCTCACTGAGCCGAAAGCGGGTCACCTCTTTATCAAGAAACAGCTTCTTGCCTTGCATCCGACTTTTACGAACCCGGGTTCTGCAACAGCCACGGTCCGAAGCTAAACGCGCGCTTTATTTCCTTGCCCCTTTGCCCAACCCTCGTTTCGCGAGCGGGAGCTTCTCCAGCACGTAAACCACGCGGACGGAATCCACCCCGGGCAACGTATCGGGTGTAATAGCCGGCCCAAAGTCGGACGGGTCTTTTCGTCGAAAGTGCCGTGCGTAACTGGCGGCGGCTTCTTTTCGGGTGTAGAACCGGCCCTGCATCGGGCGTTCCAAGGGCGTCACGTTTACTTTTCGGTTGTTGAAGGGGTACTCGCCCGACCCTTGCGCCACCGGCCGGGCCCGGCGGTATTTTCCTGTCGGTTTTACCGGAGCAGTGCTGCTGTACAGGGTCGAAAAGTAGATGCCTGGGTGGCGCAGCATCCCCTGAAACGAGAGGGTACCAGCGCCGGCACCAAGACCGCTTCCATCACCAACACGTATTCGGCTTCTGCCACGGGGGAGTTCAATCGGAAGTAAACTTCCACGGGTGCTCGGAAGTGGACTTGGTTATCCTGCCGAGTCACGGGGGCCGTCTGACCCCTGGACGGCCATGGAAAGAACAGGAAAAGCCAGAGTAATCGATACATGAGGGCAGGAGGAACACTAAAGGTAGATAAGGCCTGGTTCTAGTTCATTGAAACGGTCTGAATTCATGGGAAGCACTTTACTCCGCTACCTGCGCCCCGCCTACCAGCCGCCCGAAACTGAGTAAGCGAAACTTTCTTTGCCCGCCGCAGCAGCCTTTCCGGCCGCCGACCGGTCATGCCTCCCAACGAAGGGAATCGCCCCCAAGCCTGGTCCGCCGAGTTGGCCCAGCAGAGGCAGAACCTATGCGACGCCCTCCAGCAAGCGGCCCAGCCGCTGACCGCGGCACAGGTAGCCAACCGCTTCCGCCACCTGAAATCTGACAACGTAGCACCTCTTTTTCAAACACTTGCGGCACTATCCTTGCTCCGCCAAACGCCCGAGGGCACCTACGTGCTCTAGTCTTTCACTTTTACCCCCTGCCGTTTGTATGAAAACAATTACCCTTCGTTTTGCCCAGCTGGCCGCAATGGCCCTGAGCAGCTTGGCTTTCGGCCCTCGCGCTGCGGCCCAAACCGCCACCCCGGCCTGGGTGAGCGCATCCAACACCGGCGAATACTTTTCCTTTAACCGGGGCAACCTACACCTGGCAACGGACCCCGCGGGCAACGTGTATGAGGTGGGCATGTTCAGCGTGGCGGCCAACGTGGGCCATACCTACCTGCGGAGCCAAGGCAGCTACGATGGCTACTTGGGCAAGTACAACCCCGATGGCACGGCGGCCTGGGTGCGGCAGTTCGGGTCGACCGACCAGGACGGCGCCGACGACGTGGCATTTGACGCAGCCGGCAACGCCTACGTGGTTGGCTCCTTCACGCATTCCATCGACTTGGGCGGCGGCCAGACCCTGAGTGCAGGTACGGACCCCGGGCGCAAGATTTTTCTCATCAAATACGACCCCGCCGGCAATCCCCTGTGGGCCCAGCAGAGCGACTCCTATCCGGGCACCATGCTGCCCACCTGCCCACCCGCGGCCACCAGTTTCGGCGTGCAGGTCGACGGGGCCGGCCACGTGAACGTGACCTGCACGTATGATTTCGCCACCGGCTTTGGCTTTGGCGGATTGCGGCCGGCAGCCGGCCCCGCCACGAACGCCGATAAGGTGTATATGGCCCGTTTTTCGGCCGCCACCGGCGCGCCTCAGGCGCTGTTTCCGCTGCTGTACTCCACCGCCGCCAATGGAAGTCGGTTGCTTTACAAGCAAACGCTGCTGACCGCTCCCGACGGGGGCACCTACCTGGTGGCCAACTACGTCACGGCCCTGTCCTTTGCCACGGGGCTGGCCCTGCCCGCGCCCACCAGCCCCGACATGCTGGTGGCCAAGTACACCGCCGCCGGCCAAGTGGAGTGGGCCCGCACCTTTGGGAGCCCTGGCTGGGACGAGATGACCGGCGCCGCCCTTGACGCGGCCGGCAACGTCTACGTCAGCGGTTCCTTCCGCGGGTCGTTGCGCTTTGGCACCACCACCCTGCCCGGGGCGGGTGCCGAAGACGGGTATGTCGTAAAATATTCTTCCCTAGGCGTCCCGCAGTGGGCAAAGTCGCTGGCGGGCCCCGGGGCTGACCTTTTTCGCGGCGTGTGCGCCGACCCCGCCGGCAACGTGTACGTGACGGGCAGTGCCAGTCCCAACGCTCAGTTTGGCACCCGGGCCTTCACGTCGGCGGGCAAGCTCGACTTGGTGGTGGCCGCCTACACGCCGCAGGGCGTGTTGCGGTGGGTGCAGCAGGCCGGCAGCGCCGAAGACGACGAGGGGTTTAGCCTGGGCTTCACGGCCCAGGGGCGCTTGCGCGTGTTTGGCTACGCGGGCCGTGGCGCGACGTTCGATGCCATCCAGTCGGGCACTTGGTACAATTGGATGGGGGTTATGGCAGAGGTGGCCGCTTCTCCGCAGACCGCGCTTGCGGTGGTCGACGCGCAAAGTCCGGACCGGAAAATGCTCGCCTTGTACCCCAACCCGGCTGCCACCGTAGTCCATGTGCCACGCACGCCAGTGGGCACCCGGGTGCAACTGGTCGATGCGCTGGGCCGCGTAGCGCGCGAAACCTCCGTTTTGGCTGCTGCGCAAGTATCGGTGCGGGGCCTGGCCCCCGGCCTTTACACACTCCGCGCCACGGATGTGCAGGGCCAGCCGTATGCGGCCCGCGTGTTGGTGGAGTAGTCTTAACACAAATTCACTGTTCCGCAGTCTAAGAAATATGCAAGCCATTTTCCACCATGCAAACGAGGTTTTGAGTTTATAGGGTTATCCTAATAAACCTTTCGACCAATTGCATGACAACCCCGTGGCTTTGTAGTTGCTAATAAATGGTGGGAGTATGATCAATGTGCCTAGGCGGTACGAGTCGGCTGATGCGCCATATTTCCACTGGGTCGATTTCCATCCTTCAATTTCGCGTTTGGGAACCGGCCCATAGGCTGAAATCTCGATGTATCCGGGAACCGGCAGGATAAACATTTGGGACCACGCCGAAGGCTCATTTTGGTTCCAGAGCTTAACCCGTGTGGCACTGGGCAAGGAGGAGGTCAACGCATCAATGACTTCTGCGACTTGCATAGTGTTCGTGCCCCAAGTAGTTGTGGATGACAGACCCCGGCGCCTTAAAGGCAGATTCTTGTTCACATAAACGGTACTGCCTTGAACGCGCATCAGGTGTTAGTGTGGCGCAACCACCGCCAACTCCTGCACCTGTTTCAGCTCCGCCTCTGCCTGCCGTTTGTCTACCACTCCCTTGAACAACGCAATGAGTCCTCCGTCGTCAATGAGCAAGTACATCAGGAACGAAAGGGACACGCTGCCGGCCGCGACGACCGCCCCAATGGGAATGAGCATGTTCGCCGTTTTGCGTTTGGCTCGGCTGGCGGTGGTGCGTACGAACAGGTAACTGGCGTAGTACTCCCGGGCCAGGGCCTCGGCCTCCTCGGGGGCGGCACCTTCCGCCACGACCATTTGCGCCACAGCCGCGACCGGCTGCTGGTCGTAGTACATGCGTACGGCGGCTTGTTGAGCATATTTGGCGCGGTACATCAGTAGGGCAAGAGTTGAGTGAATGGAAGCATTTGGTCAGCAAATATGCCACGTTTGCGCGAAGAGGCAACTGATAGGCTGCATTGTCTACCGAAACGCTGGGTTGAAAGAGGCGCTGAATTTTACATGTTATAAACGAACGTTCACGAAATGCACCGAGCAACTGAGTTTCGCAAACTTTCATCCGTCCCCTTGGGGACTGGCCTGATGCCGGGTGGCGGTGGTGCGCGACGGGCGCCGGATGCGCAGCCGGCACGGCCGGGCGAGGTCGGTGTACTTAAAGGCGTTGCTGAGCAGATTGAGCACGGTGGTGTGTAGCGTGGCGCGCGGGTAGGCCACCACGGTCTGGACCGCAAAGTCCACCGTCACGCGGGCGCGGGCTGCCCGCTGCTGCGGTTAGAGCACCTGCACCACGTCCTGCACCACGTCTTCCAGCACCAGCGGCTCGGCTGGGGCGGCCTGCGGCATTTGCCCCGAGGCAGCCAGGTCGTCGAGGGTGCCCGTGAGCGGGGCCAAGGTTCGCGCAACCAGCGGCACGAGGAGGCTTTCTTTGGCCGGGTCGGTGAAGGTAATGCCCCGGCGCAGCTCCCCGAATAGCCCGGCCAGGTTGAGCACCGGCCGCTTCAGGCCGTGGCTGGCCGCTTACGCGAAGCTGTCGAGGTCGGCGTTGGTGCGCGTGAGATGGGTGTTGCGCCGGCTCTGGGCGGCGTTGGGCGGTTCGCTGTCCACGTGGGCCACCTGCAGGGTGGTGTAGGCCAAGTCTTGGCCGAGCTACTCCTGCTGCCGCCGGACCCGCACCTGCTCGCTCACATCGGTGGCCACCGCCGCGGTGCCGGTCCGCGCGCCGACGACGCCCAGCAAGGGCTGGCCACAAAATTCCAGCACCCGGTGTCGCGGTGCCCGGCGCGGTCCAGCGTGGAAGGTAATTCAGGGACCACGTAGGGCACGCCGGTGGCCAGCACGCCGGCCAGTAGTCCCTCAAAGCCTTGGCCCGCCGCTTCGGGCAGCGCCTTAAACAAGGGCTTGTTCAGCACCTGCTCCGCGGTGCGGCCCCAGATGGCGCACACGGCCGGGTTGGCCAGTTCAATCACGTAGCGCGCCCCCGGAAGATGGCCACGGCCACCTACTCGCGGACCCGCACCTGCTCCGTCACGTCGAAGGCGCACAAAGCCACCCCCACCACGGCCCCGTCTTCGCGGAAAGCCTGGCAGGTAAAATCAAAAAACCGCGTCCGCGGCCCGTGCGGGCCCGCGTCGGTCAGGGGAACTTCCTGGCCGTGGTACGGCTGGCCAGTCGCAAACACCTGGTCGAGGAACGCCATGACGACCTGCGCCTGGATTTCGGGCATGGCCTCGGCCAATGGGAAACCCTGTAGCGCCCGGCCCGGGTACAGCGCCTGGTAGCTGTCGTTCACGTACGCAAACCGGTGCTCCGGGCCCCGCAGCAAACACAACGCCGCCGGCGTCTGCGCAAACACCGCCGCGATGGTGGCCCGCTGGTGCTCCGAATCGCGCAACGCCACCTGCAACTGCTCAGTGCGTTCACTCACGCGGCTTTCCAGCCGGGCGTTGAGGGCGCGCAAGACCTTTTGGGTGCAGTGCAGCTCCGCGACATGGGCCCGGATTTCGTCGTTCACGGCATGCAGCTGCGCGTTGGCCCGGCCCAAGTCGTGGTTGGTTTCCGTCAACTGGTTGTTGGTGGCGTCCAGCTCCGCGTTGGTCACCGACAGCACTTCCATCGCGGTGGCCAGCTGCAGGTTGGCCGTGCCCCGCTCCAGGTTGGCCAGTTCCAGCGCGGCGGCGGGTAGCGGCGGCTGTCCCGCCCGGACCGCCACCTGCTGGCGGGCCTGCGCGTGGGCGCTCACGTCGTACACGAACAGCAGCAGCCCTTCCACCGCGCCCGCCATGTCGCGCACGGCCTGGGCAATAAACGTGAAGTGCACCGGCCCGTCCAGGCCCGGGCGGACGGCGTTGCGGAACGTGATTTCCTGCCGGCCGTGGCACATGGTGCCGGTGGCGTATACCGCATCGAGCGGCCCGAAAAAGGCTTGGTCCGCCAGCTCGGGTAGCGCCGTGCGCAGGGGCAGGCCCGCTAGGGGCCGGTGGCCGAACATCTGCCGAAACAGCTGGTTGGCCACCGTCACCATCAGGTCGGGTCCTGACAGGCTGGCCAGGCACGCGGGCGAATCCCGCAGCAGCGTGTCGAGCCGGTGGCGTTGGACCTCGGCTGCCGGGCGCTCGTCGGAAGGGGGGGCGGGGTCACAAAATCACTGAATAAACCTCCGACACGGCTCGGTTATGGAAGGTAGTCATTCCCCTTCCAGCAAAGAGCAGGGCGTGGCCTACCCGAACTTGTTTTTTTCAAATTGCAGGTCCCCGCTCAGGGCTTCCTGCTTCAAAATGGATTGATGCACCACGCGGGCCTGCTGGCCGGTTTCATCGGCTTTGCGAAAGAATAGTTCCGCCACCTCCGGTTGCTGCGTTTCGGCAAATTGCATGCCGATGTTGTGGAGCAGCTCTTGGTTTCTTCCAGCCAACGCAACAAACCGGAAGGCTTCTGCGAATAGCCCGGTTAATGAACGTCGAGCAATTCAGAACCTACTGCCTCGCCCTGCCTTTTGCCCAGGAGAAAACGCCCTTTGCCGGGTTTTTTCCCAATGCGCGCAACATCCTGGCCTTTTATGTCGGCGCAAAAATATTTTGCTACTTCGACCTCGACAAGTTCGACAAATGCTCCCTAAAAAGCACTCCTGAGCGCATTGCGGAGCTAAAGGGAGCGCTACCAGGCGGCGGGCAACCCCTTCAACATGAGCTCCACCTATTGGCTAAGCATTGCCTTCAACGACGACCTGCCGGATGCCCTGCTCCTCAACCTCGTGCACAGCTCTTACACCTTGGTGCGCCAAAGCCTGCCCAAAAAACAACGCGAGCAGTTGAGCGGCGCGGGTACCCTCTAAAAGTGGGACACAGCTGGGACGTGAGTTGGAGTAGGCATTAAACGGTAGTAAATGCAGGAACACTCTCCGTGCTGCGGTATCAGTTAGTTAAGCCGCCCGTAGCGGTCCTCAGCTACTTCCAAGGGCTGATTGTGAAGCATCCCCAGGTTTACGAAAGAGCGTCCCTTTGACTCCGAGGGCAGACGTATCATCAATCTATCCTCTAGCTTGGGCTACCGCCCCACGCCGGGAAGGTAACATTCCGCCGCCTCGAAAGCGGCAGTACATTTACTCACTAAAAGCATAGCAGACGACTTGGGAGCGCCAGATTATCTTAAACGCGGTAGCTGAGCCTGACGCAAACGGACATGATAAGCAGGCACGTCGGTTGAATTTGGTTCGCAGGGGCGTGCCAGAACCGCACTGGGCCGCGTTGCTCAGCCCGAAGTTGTTTCCTTTTTGGTCGGAACGGAGGTAATTGGATTAGGGGGTAAAGACTTTAATACGACGACGGGGGCTGCGCTAGTAATCCTTCTATACATGATGTTGCCCATACGTCAATTAGGCTACTT
This sequence comes from Hymenobacter sp., assembly GCA_028288445.1. Lineage (GTDB taxonomy): Bacteria > Bacteroidota > Bacteroidia > Cytophagales > Hymenobacteraceae > Hymenobacter. The sequence continues at coordinate 96,482 of JAQBNT010000242.1, forward strand.
TTCCTCCGCGACTTGGCCGGCCGCCTATTTCTAGCTCGCAGCTAAAGGCACAAAATTCTCGCGAGTGTAGTCTCGCCTATAATTAATACTGCTACCTTAATTAATTATTTACTATATTCACGTATAGGATAATTAAATCTTATGTTCCGAAAGGTCCGCCTCCCATAGTGACCCGGAGTGCTGGAACATGGTAAACTCCGCATAAGCCAACATAACGCTTATGGACGAGCGATGGTGAATTCAACGTCACTCCGCTGGACTTCCTGGTGTCGTCGTGTGCACAGTCAACGAGTGCTTGCCCTCTGTAGTCACCGTTTCGACCGCTCACTACCTCACCCCGCCTTGCCTATTGGCCGCACCAGCGTAGCGACCAGAGAACTGGAGCTTTTTTGAAAAGCAGTGCAATCCGGCGCCAACGGTATGTGCCCCCGAACTGATTCCTACTCACTGCGCTGCTTGAGCATTTTGCTTCAGCCAATAAGGATGCGGCAACGCATCACAACGTCACTGACGTGTCAGATGGCATTAGCGCCGACTACTGCTACGAACAAGGCTGCTTCAACGGCATCGCCCTGCCCACACTCCGCCGCATGGCATTCGGCATTCCTCAGATAGCCATCCAGGGTCCCATTTCCGTGTTGATTGTTATTCACGATGTAGCGTCAGTGAAGACAATTGTGCGGCTCTGTCTGCTGGTTAACAATGATATAATCCTAGCTTGTGCAGTACGCGTGCATAAGTGCAGGGGGCTGCATACATCATGTATCTAATATACGCTATGTATCAATTCGCAGAACCCAACCATACACCACTCAACTCATGAAAAACGCATTGTTCGTGGTTATTACTGCCACAGTTGCCTTCAGCCAAACCCTGCTCCCGGTTGCCAGCTACGCACAGACCGTAGCCGCTGCTCAAGTTCGTGGGACCGGCATCCCCCCAGTTTCCAAGGCTGGCGCGGCGGCCGCTGACAATTCTGTTCGGCCTTTTCACATCAACGTTTCAGAGGAGGCGCTAACCGACCTGCGCCGCCGCATAAAGAACACCCGATGGCCCGAACGGGAAACCGTGAAGGACCAGTCGCAGGGCGTGCAACTAGCCAAGATTCAGGAACTGGTCCGCTACTGGGGGACGGACTACGACTGGCGGAAAGCCGAAGCCAAACTCAACGCCTTGCCGCAGTTCGTGACCACCATTGACGGGTTAGACATTCAGTTTGTGCACATCCGCTCCAAGCACAAGAATGCTTTGCCGTTGATTATGACCCACGGTTGGCCTGGGTCCGTTCTGGAGCTCACCAAGGTTATTGGTCCGCTGACGGACCCCACCGCGTACGGCGGACGGGCCGAAGACGCCTTTGATTTGGTGCTGCCCACCTATCCGGGCTACGGTTTCTCGGGCAAGCCGCAGGCCCCTGGGTGGGGCCCCGACCACGTGGCCCGCGCCTGGGACGAGCTGATGCAGCGCCTCGGCTATAAGCAGTACGTCTCGCAGGGCGGGGATTGGGGCGCTATTATCTCGGAGGTGATGGCCGTGCAGGCCCCGGCAGGCTTGCTCGGCATCCACATCAACATGCCCGGCACCGTGCCGCCCGCTGTGGTGAAAGCCGTGCGCAGCCGCGAGCCGGTGCCCGCCGGGTTTTCCCCGGCTGAGAAGGCGGCCTATGCTTCCCTCGACGTTTTTTACAACAAGGGCTTCGGCTACGCCGAGATGATGAATACCCGCCCGCAGACCCTGGGCTACAGCCTCGCGGATTCGCCGGTGGGCCTGGCCGCGTTCTTCTACGACAAGTTCGCCACCTGGACCTACACGGGCGGGGAGCCGGAGAAGTCGCTGACGCGCGACGAGATGCTCGACGACATCACGCTTTACTGGCTCACCAACACGGGCACCTCTTCCTCGCGCTCCTACTGGGATGCGGCGCAGCTGGGCGGTGGACCCTTCACGGCCATCGACATTCCCAAGGTACCGGTCGCCGTGACGGTTTTCCCGGGCGAAATCTACCAAGCTCCCCGCTCCTGGGCCGAGCAGAACTTTCACAAGCTCATCTACTGGAACGAGGTCGGGAAGGGCGGCCATTTCGCGGCCTGGGAAGAACCCGCGCTCTTTTCCACCGAGCTGCGGGCCGCCTTCAAGCCCTTGCGCAAAGCTGGCAGCCTGTCGACGGCGGACGCCAAGAAACAACGCTGATTTCTGTTCCAGCCAGCGGCCAGCGCTACTGCATGGATTAATCAAAAAATCAGACCACTACGATAAACAATGAACCCGGTGGCCCAGCCACGCATATCGCAATCATGGAAACCATAACCCTTCCCCCAACCACCGCAACCGAAACCTTTTTAGCGGAGATTCTTGCTGCCCACGGCGGGCTGAAACAATGGCGCAAATTCACGAAAGTCAGTTCCCAAGTCGTCTCCGGCGGCTTCCTGTGGGCCATGAAGGGCATGCCCCTTGATGATTTGCCCCGGACCATTACGTCGGAATTTCGCCGGCAGTGGACCCGCGTCGATGCCTTCGGCAACCCCGACTGGCACATGATTTACGAGCCCCACCACCTCTTTATCGAAACGCAGGCGGGGGAAATCATCGCCGAGCAGTACGAGCCCCGCGACACCTTCTCCGGCCACGCGTGGGAAACGCCCTGGACACCCCTGCACTTGGCCTACTTCAACGGCTATGCGATGTGGACCTACTACAACCTGCCGTTTATCCTTAGTGAGCCGGGCTTCCAGCTGACCGAGATTTCCCCGGTTATGCACGAAGGACAGCGCTTCCGGGGCCTGCGGGTGCGGTTTCCGGAGGGCGTGCACACGCACAGCCGGGAGCAAAACCTCTACTTTGACGACAGCGGCCTGTTACGACGCCAGGACTACCAGGTAGACGTAGCCGGCAAAACCTCGGGGGCGCATTTCATTTCGGACTACGTGGACGTCCAGGGCCTGAAGTTCGCCACGAAACGCCGCGTTCATCCGGTAAATGCGGATGGCACGCTCCAGTTCGACCGCACCATTGTGTCGATTGACCTCTCGGACTTTCAGCTCAGCTAGCGCAACGACAAGGCGCACGGCATCTCTCACCAAACCAATACCATCATGGCTTCTGCTTTCATTTCCCGATTCTCGCTCACCGGCCTGCTCCTGGCCGCCGCCTTCGGCAGCTTGTTTGCCCAGTCTCCGTCCACTTCCTCAGCCCGCCCAAGCACTCCCATTGCAGCGGAAGGCAGCAGTCGTCAGGCCGCCAAGCCCACCATCGTGCTCGTGCACGGTGCCTTTGCCGACGGCACCGGCTGGCAGCACGTGATACCCCTGCTGGAACGCGATGGCTACACCGTCATTGCCGTGCAAAACCCACTTACCTCCCTGGCCGCGGATGTGGAAACGACCAAGCGGGTGATTGACGTGCAGCCGGGGCCGGTGGTGGCCGTGGGGCACTCGTATGGTGGGGCGGTCATCACCGGGGCAGCGGCCGGCAATGCCCACGTGAAAGCCCTGGTGTACATCGCGGCCTTTGCGCCCGATGCCGGCGAACCCATTGGGGCTTTCGGCGAAAAGTATCCGGCCGCGCTCGGCCAGGCATTGCGGCCCGATGCCGCCGGCTTTCTCTACATCGACCGGAAGCAATTTCGGGAGCTTTTTGCCAAAGACGTGCCGCTGACGGAAGCGCAGGTAATGGCAGCCACGCAGAAACCCATCATTGGCAGCGCCTTCGGCAGTTCCGTGCCGCAGGCCGCATGGAAAACGATTCCTTCCTGGTATCTGGTGGCGCAGCAGGACCAGGCCATTAATCCGGACCTGGAGCGCTTCTACGCCAAACGCATGGGCGCGAAGACCTCCGAAATCAACTCCAGCCACGTGCCCTTCATCTCGCACCCGGCCGAAGTTGCCCAACTGATAGAGCAGGTGGCCAGCACACCGGCCGTTGCGGCAAAATAGCATGTGCCGCTAGGGAGAGTGCCCGAATGCACCGCAACGTTGCCTGGCACCGAGCATTGGGCTTCACTCATCTTTTTCCACCATTCACCCCGTCACCCTTTTTACGCTAAAACGCCATGCTTAAAGAAATGAACCTCCCCCAAGTCGAATCGGCCTACTACACGGCCCGCACGCACACCACGGGCGGCCGAGACGGCGCCTCGCGCAGTTCCGACGGCCGCCTGGACATCAAACTGTCGACCCCGGGTACCGCCGACAACGGTACCAATCCCGAACAGCTGTTTGCTGCCGGATGGTCGGCCTGCTTTATGGGGGCCATGAGGATTGCCGCTGGCAAAAGGAGGATTCGATTCCCGGCCGACGCAGCCATCGACACCGAAGTGGACCTGTGCAACACGGACGGCAGCTTCTTTTTGCAGGCGCGCCTCAACGTCAGCCTGCCGGGGTTGGAGCACGAAGTGGGCCAGGACTTGGTGGAAGCAGCCAGCCAGACGTGCCCGTATTCCAAAGCCACCCACGGCAACATCGACGTCACCTATAAGCTGGTGGAAGCCTGAATCTGGCCCAGAGCAGGCCGGCCCGATGACGATAAGCGGGCCTGCTCGACTTATCCGTAAAAAACATGGCCCCTGACTTTCCCAGCGCCCACTCGTCGATGGAACCGACGCCCGCCCGCAACGCGCCCGCCATGCCCAGCTTCTCGCCCATCAAACAGGTAAGTGCCGGGGTGCTGGACGTGGGCTACTACGAAGCCGGGCCGAGCACGGGCCCACCGGTGCTGCTGCTGCACGGCTTTCCGTATTCTATTGAGAGCTACGCGGGCGTCGCCCCACTACTGGCCGCGCGGGGGTGCCGGGTCATCGTTCCGCACTTGCGGGGCCACGGCACCACGCGCTTCCTGCAGGCTTCAACGCCGCGTTCCGGGCAGCAAAGCGCCTTGGGCGACGATGTAATTGCGTTGCTCGATGCCTTGCAGCTGAAGCGGGCCGTGCTGGCCGGCTATGACTGGGGCGGCCGCGCCGGCTGCGTGGTGGCCGCCCTGTGGCCGGAGCGGTGCACCGGGCTGGTGTCCGTCAATAGCTACCTGATTCAGGACATTGCCAAGGCCGGAATCCCGCTGGCTCCTGCCATCGAATCGGGACTTTGGTACCAGTATTACTTTCAAACCGAGCGCGGCCGCGCCGGGCTGACGGCCAACCGCCGCGAACTGGCCCGCACGCTTTGGCAGCGCAACTCGCCCACCTGGCCCTTCGACGAGGCCACGCTGAACCGGCACGCCAGCACGTTCGACAACGTGGATTACGTGGAGGTGGTGATTCATTCCTACCGTCATCGACTGGGCCTGGCCGCCGGCTATTCCGCCTACGAGGACCTTGAACGACGCCTAGCCGCCCTGCCCGCCATCACCGTGCTAAGCATTACCCTTGATGGCAAGGCGGATGGCGTAGTGCCCGCTACGGACGGCCGCGCATCGGCGGCAAAGTTCACCGGGCCGCGCGTGCATCGCATCATCGACGGCGCCGGGCATAACCTGCCCGAAGAGGCCCCCCAGGCATTTGCGGATGCCGTGTGGGAGGTAGCGTCCGCGAAACGCTAATTGATTCCGAAGCCCTGCCTGAGCCTCTTGGTGCACGTTGCAGAAGTGACAGGCTAACCGCTTGCTGGCCAAGTTAACCCCAGCCGCCCGGCCACCGCTCATTCCTTAATTTACAAGACCGACATGGCTGAAGAACGCAATTATAGCCGCCGACGCTTTCTGGGCACGGCCGCCATGACCCTTGCCGCTGCCGAGATGGGCTTTATGCACTTAGCCGACGCTACGCCAAGGGACCGTTACCCCGCAATTGAGCCGGCAGATAAGCAGCCTTTGCCAGCTGCTTTTGACTCGGTGAAGCAAATCAAGGCAGGCCTGCTGAACGTGGGCTACGCCGAAGCTGGCCCCGCCAGTGGCCCAGCGGTGCTGCTGCTCCACGGCTGGCCCTACGACATCCACAGCTTTGTCGAAGTCACACCCCTGCTGGCCGCGGCCGGCTACCGGGTGATTGTGCCGCACCTGCGCGGCCACGGCACCACCCGCTTTCTGTCCCCGGATACGTTCCGCAACGGGCAGCAGGCAGTGGTTGCGCTCGATATTCTGGCGTTGATGGACGCACTGCAGATTAAGAAAGCCATTCTGGCCGGCTACGACTGGGGGGCGCGGACCGCCAACATCATTGCTGCTCTCTGGCCGGAACGCTGCCAAGCCCTGGTTTCCGTCAATGGCTACCTCATCAACAACCTGGAACGTAACCAGCGGCCCCTCCCGCCCAAGGCCGAGCGGGGCTGGTGGTACCAGTACTACTTCGCCACCGAACGGGGCCGCGCCGGCCTAGAGGCCAACCGGAACGAACTGGCCAAACTCGTTTGGAAGGACAATTCGCCAACCTGGGCCTTCGACGAGGCTACGTTTGCCCAAACCGCGGCCTCCTTCAATAACCCGGACTATGTCAGCATCGTGATTCATAATTACCGCTGGCGGCTGAGCTTGGCCAAGGGCGAGGTGCAGTACGACGCGCTCGAACAGCGCCTGGCCGCGGGGCCGGTCATCACCGTGCCCACGCTTACGCTCGACGGGGATGCCGACGGCGTGGCCCCGGCCACCGACGGCACGGCTTACGCCCCGAAGTTCACGGGCAAACGCACCCACCGCATCCTCAAAGGCATTGGCCACAACTTGCCCCAGGAGGCACCCCAGGCCTTTGCCGAGGCCATCTTCGAAGTTGCTGGACACGGCAAATAACCCGCAAGCCTACTGACAATCTCCTTGGAAACATCCGGTGCTCCCGGGTGGTCAGCCCCTCGCGGGTTTGGCGGGACTTGCTTGTGTCCGGGCTATTGAAGCGCATAGCGAAGTGCCATTGTGGCAGCCCGGACCAGGCCGCAAGCCTCGTCCGGGCATTGGCCACATTTAAATAAACAGTGAAAATCAACCTGTCGGTCATGGGAAATACTCAACTTACGACCAAGCCATTAGCTGGCAAAGTAGCCCTTGTTACGGGCGCTTCCCGGGGCATTGGTCGCGCCATTGCCCAACGCCTAAGCGAGCAAGGGGCCGCCGTAGTGGTCAACTACGCCCAGAACGCGGAGAAAGCGGAGGCCCTTGCGGCGGACCTCGTGGCCCGGGGCGGGCAGGCAATGGCAATCCGGGCAGATATGGGCGACCTTGCGGAAATATCCAAGCTATTTGAACAGGTCGTGGCCCATTTTGGGCGCTTGGATATCTTAATCAACAATGCCGGGGTGCTCGTTGACGGGCCTTTCGAGGAGCTGGACGCCGCGGCGTATGCCCGCAGCTTTGATGTAAACGTGCGCGGGGTGCTTTTTGCCTCCCAGGAAGCCGTGCGGCGCTTTGGTCCGGAGGGCGGCCGCATCGTCAACCTTTCCTCGGTTTTAGGCAACCGGCCCGCGCCCGGCAGCGCGGTCTACGCAGCCACGAAAGCGGCGGTGAACTCGCTTACCCAGAGCCTGGCGGCCGAGCTCGGCGCTCGGCACATTACGGTGAATGCCGTGGCCCCGGGCCTGACGGATACGGATATGGGGGCCGCCACTGCGCCCGCCATTCACCAATACGTGATTGCCAATACCGCCCTGGGCCGCCTGGGCCGGCCCGAAGACATTGCGGAGGTCGTGGCCTTTTTGGTGAGCGACGCCGGCCGGTGGATTACGGGGCAGCCCCTGTACGCCGACGGAGGACTGCGTTAGCAAGTAAAGCGGGCAGCGGGCTGGTTTATGGCGGGGTGTATCGGCCAATGCTCGGTGCATGGACTCAGGGCCGCCTCTATTGAACCTGCGCAGGTTCGTTTCCACTCTGCTCCGCTCTCAAAGGCAAAAGGCCCGGAAACCGTAGAAGTAACAATGAGCATTTCATACCACTAAAAGCAGGCACTGTGTGCACGAGGAGCCGGTTTAATCAAATGTTCGAAGTAGCATCCGCTTCGTGCTTTTGCTGCTTTTTTTCCACTGGCACAACCAAGATTGGTCTTCATTCGGCCGGTTTTTGGCGGCTAAAGGCAGCTATTGGCCTCCTATGCGGCCCGCTCAGTTCAAGTTTCGCCTCATAATCGGCGACAAAAACACCAATTCGGAGGTGGTCCCGGCGGCGGTACGGCTAGTAACGTGGCGTGCCTTTTGGTCCAGTAAGCTAGATTATATTAAACGCAGCCGGAGTAGGAGCGAAAAGCTTCGGGCCTATGCTAGTCGATAACTTGTGCTCCGCCCACCCGCCTGCTCTTTAAGCAGAATACCGGACTCCAACAAGCTGGCAATATCGCGGCTGGCCGTGTCCTGTGAGCATTTGGCAATGGTTGCCCACTTAGAACTGGTCAGCTTGCCTTCAAATCCGTCGAGCAATTGGTTCAGCAGCTTCCGTTGGCGTTCATTGAGCGGTTGCCCGGCTAACTGCTCCCAAAAATGCGCTTTGCGCAATACAGCGGCCACGGTGTGCTCACTCGCCGTCAGGGCCCGGCCCAGGCATTCGAGAAACCATTCTAACCACGCCGTAATGTCCAGGGAGGCCTGCTGCGTTTTTTCCAAAATAGTATAGTACGCTTTTCGCTCGCGCAGAATCTGCGCCGACAGGCTGTAAAAGCGCTGAGAGGAGCCATCAGCACGGGCTAGCTGTAAGTCGGTAATAGTCCGCGCTATCCGGCCGTTACCATCCTCAAATGGATGCAGCGTTACAAACCAGAGGTGGGCCACACCAGCCTTGAGCACGGCATCTAACGCAGGCCCATCGTTGAACCAAGTAAGGAATTGTTGTACGGCCTCCTCCAAGCCCGCAGCCGCTGGGGCTTGAAAGTGCATTTTTTCGCGGCCTAATGGGCCCGACACGACTTGCATGGGACCGGTACGGTCGTCGCGCCAGGCACCTGCCCGTACTTGGTAGAAGCCGCTGCGTCCCCCGGGAAACAAGGCCGATTGCCAGCCGAGCAGCCGTTCTGCCGTGAGTCGTTGCGCATACCCCTGCACCGCGTCTAGGGCCGTGGTCACCACGCAGTCGATGTGTCGGCTGGCCGGTTCTAGGCCGGCGGTATCCAGCCCCAGTCGCCGGGCCGCCGAGGAACGTACCTGCACGGGGTCTAACCGTTCGCCTTCTATCTCATGGCTTTTGACCACTTCCTGCGTAAGGGCTTGCACGGCCGCTTCCGTACGCACGCCAAAGCCGAGGTGCTGCATCTGCCCCAGCAAACGGCCCTGCTGATGACGTACACTACCAAGCAACGCTTCAAGCCGGTCAGTTTGCCAAGTGAATCGGGGCCAATCGGGAAGTTCGTAGATGTACATAAGGCTCTGCGCAAATAGCAAAGCAAGCTAACAAATATTCTCCGCACATCATGCGGAGTTTAGCCAATCTATTCTCCGCATTCACCCCCTTGGGTGAAGGAACAGACTAATGTTGCGGATAATGACAAGTATGAAGCAAGGATACCGCCGCTCATTCCTCTTCTCACGTTTATCGCAGGTTTGGCAGTTTCTTTTTCAGCTTTTCTTTCGCCTTTGCAGGTAATTCGCGGTCAGCTTCCGCTTTGCCAGCGAAAAAAGCAGTCAGCGCTTCCTCCAGAATGTCCTGAATTTCCATTCCTCCCCAGCATTCGAATTGCTTAAGCCGCAAAAAGGTATCGGGAGTAAGTTGGTTAGTAAATGGCACCTTAGCAACTGCTGCCTCTCTGATGGGCAAAGGCGTAGTAGTTTCATGACTTGGCGTAGCCTTAATGGTCAGGTCATAGAGTAAAGCATCTGCGGCTTGCGCTGGAACTGACTCAACCTTGGTCATATTTTCTATCATGTTTACCTTGCCTGCCTTTTTCATATTTTTCATATTTATAATATGTATGACATTGATACTATCCGACCGTCTGCCGTATTTCCGCCGTGAGGTTGCGGTAGTCAAGTGCTCCATTAGAATGCGGAGCCCAGGAAAAAATGCTTTGTCGCATGCTTTGCGACTCTGGTAAAGCGACATTTTCCCGAATAGTTGTCTGCATCACTAAAGGCCCCAGCGTGGGGTCGTCGCGCAACTGCTGTACCACCTGGTGATGCAGTGCCCGCCGATACGATGGAGCATACTCGGTAAAGAAAATTCCTCCGACCCGGAGTTTAGGATTGAAGTTCTTCTGCAAGCGTGAACACATATCCAGTAGTGCAGTCATACCCTCGTTACCGAAGAACTCTGGATGCAATGGCACAAAAACGGCTTCGCTGGCCACCAGTGAAGCCACAGTCAGAGCAGCGAGAGAAGGGGGAGTATCTATAACTACATAATCAACATTAGTTATCCCTGCCAGTTGGTCTCGCAGAAAGAAGATATAATCAGGCTGCGTACCAAAGACCTTCTCTTGTTGGGCGAGCGAACGTTCCGCTCTTATGAGCTGCAGTTGCGGTCCGACCCGGTATAGTGCCTGTGGCAGACTTAGCTTTTCCGCGAGCACTTCCCCAATGTGTGGTACGCTAGCTGGCACCTGGAATGTCTTGCTAGCATTGGCTTGTGGGTCACAATCAAGTAGCACGACTTGAAAGCCCTGTTCGGATAGCGCGTGGGCTACACAAAGGGCGGAGGTGGTTTTGCCCACTCCACCTTTGTTATTGGCAAAAGAAAGAATATGCATAAAGCGCTGAATTGTTTAAAGCCAACAAATCTAATCAAGGCATCCAATATCGTACGTATTGTAAATACATATTTTTCATAAATATGAAAAATATGTATCGTATTGCTCTGAAAAGCTTGGTATCTAGAATAAAATATTGCTACGCTTGAGGTGGTCTAGGGATAGCGGACAGAAGAAGGGCGTATATTTCTTCTGTTATAACAGTCAGAAAAAGCGGATTGCTGCCCGACCAACGACGCAAATACGACGAGCTATTTAAGGCCGAGGCTCCTGCGCCTGGGCAGTTGCCGAGCCGCAGCACGCAGGCCGGGGCTTGGCAGTTAGGCATGAGCTCTAAGCTGCTCTATAGCTGGCAATAGGCCTGTGGCCGAAGTGGGGAGCGTAGAAGTGGCGAGCGACCCAGAGTTACGGGGCCTGCGTGTGGCCAACAAGCAGCTGGCGCAAGAGTTCGACAGTTAATAAAGCGTTGGCCATCTCCGGCCAATTCGGGGGGTGAGCACCGACCAGTACATCACCCAGTGTCAGGCCCGTGTGTCCGTGCGCCAGCTTTGCCAGTCCTACAGGTCGCGCATAGTGCGTGCTACGCCTGGCAGCACAGCCAGCCAGCCCCCATTGGTCGAGTCCGCTTGGCAAGTGGCAGTGTGCGAAGTGTTTGGGCAATACAGCAATCATATCGTTTATTATAACGCCGAACGACGATATTTCGCACTTGGCCACCACTCGCCCAACCAATTCCAAACCCACGTTCCAATTCTGTCCGGCTCGGGTAGACCACCTCACCAGTGACCCTATTTTTGTGGGGGAATGCCTATTCCCCCACAAAAATAGGGTCACTGGTTTCCGAATTGAAAACCCTCTCTACCGACTCTCAGGCGGCTTTTTTCATTGGTAAAAGATAATACCCCCACAAAAATAGGGTCAACGCCCTAGTGTTTTAACTTACTGATGCCAGTTTGAGAATTGGTTTTTATAAAACCTTTTCAAAAAACTACTCAAGAACTAGCAGTTTACTTTGTTTATTACTATTATATAGTTTACGGGTGTCGTAACACTTTGATTCATCTGGTGTTGCAGGCGTATTCCCCCACAAAAATAGGGTCACTCCCCCACAAAAATAGGGTCATTCAAGCTTGACTCCCCCACAAAAATAGGGTCATTCCCCCACAGGAATTAAAACGTGTGGGAAAATGCGGGATAATTGAATATATTTGTCTGGTCCTAAATCCTTCTGCCATGGAGTCAACTTCTGTCACAGCTCTGCCGCTAGTCGTACAGCATAATGCGCTGGTGAACGCACGCTTTAACATGTCAGCGTTGGAAATGCGGTTTTTTTTAGCGCTACTAAGCCGGATTGGTAGGGATGATGACAGCTTTACGGTGTGTGAGGTGCCTGTTCGAGAGATATGCTCAAGCAGTGCCAGTAATGCCATTTATAATGAGGTTCGGGAGATGGTGCGGAGCATTGGTACGCGAGCACTGTTTATTGAGGCTTTAAGCCCGGAAGGCAAGCGGGTCAAAGACCCAGATGTGCTGACATTGCCATTGATGGGTCGTGCTCACTACCGCCGCAAGACGGGAGTAGTGGAGGCTAGTTTCAATGAAAATATTCGGCCTTACCTATTGGAACTGCGCGACAATTTTACCAAAGCCCAGCTGAGCCAGCTATTAAAACTAAAGAGCCCTGTCTCTCATCGAATATACTGGTTGCTAAGGGAGTATGCAGCCTTTGGTAAACGCGTAATTGGATTGGCTGAATTACGCAATGTCCTGGGACTGACAACTGAATACCAAAATCGGTTCGACCACTTTCGTGACCGTGTACTGGACCGGGCACAAACTGAACTGGCACAAACGGATTTGCCATTTACTTATGAAGTCATAAAGCAGGGCAGAGTAATTACCGAAATTCGCTTTCTGTTTGAGCCTGCTGGAGGCACTTCTATTGACTCAGTGAAGTTTGAACCCACCGGTTGGGAAACTGCCCTATTGGCTGCTGGAGTAGGAGAGAAGAGCCTTCCTGTAATTCGCTTACAATTGGAAAGCGGAGTGTATGAGGAGCAGTATATCTATTTTGTGTTGCAGACTATACGGGCAAAAGTTCTTCAAGGGAAGGTGAAGAAGGAGGGAGGTGCCGTTTTTAAAGCTTTAACTGAAGGGTATCTGCTAAACGATTTCCGCAAGCAGGTTGCCAATATTCAGGTTAAACAGCAGAAAATTGGTAAAAGAAGTGGGGATAGTGCAAGTGTACGGATTCGTTTAGAGGATGCCGAGGCTGCGTATGAAACCATGCGGAAAAAGGGTAAAGCACCAAGCACGTTTGCTGAAAACCTAGAGCAAACATATCTAAATCAAGGGTTTATGATAGTGCAAAATGAAACCGGCAACTGGTTAATTAAAGATTAGAATCTTAAGTTTCTTCCAGTGTCATTAAGTCGCCTCAGTGGCTGGTGCTAGAGGGTACAAAACGGCAGGGGCGAGGCAAGAAAATAACAAAATAAAGGGCATATTTTAGTACAAATTGACATTGCACTATTTTATGGAAAATTATGCTATTATTTACCTCAACAGCCTCTTGACACGATACCCTTAGCCTTCAAAGATAGTATAAAATTGTCTTATTGCATCATGAAGGCTGTTTTTACTCAGATGCTGAGTTCCTTAAGACTCTACAGTAGCACGGGCTTTCCACACCCCGCGCCAACGAGGTCCGCGCGACCAACTGAAGCCAAACCGGTGGCCTACCGAGCCGAGCCCGACTTCCCATCAACCTGACTTATTCGGAAGCAGATGCGGCCTTAAAAACCACTTTTTATAAGTGAGAACCAGAGGAAAAAGTCCCAATCTCACGCCAATTTGTATACTAAATGAACGCATCTAACTATGCTAAATAAGCAACATAAACCCAGGTTATACCATTTGATAACTATACCCAGTGACCCTAAAAGCCTCTGATTCGCCATGAGTACTACCCCACCAACAGCCCCGAGATTGTCGAAGAAGCTTACACTATTTTACTGCAGTTGGGCGGACGCCGGCTCCTGGACATAACCGGGGCCGATAAGCTCATGGCCGCCGGCTGGACGGCCAGCAACCCGAATCCCTGGCTGCGCCTGAATCTGCGCCGCCTGCCCGATTCCGGTTTCGACGCGCAGGATGTGGTCGCAGTCGTCCAAGTCAAAGCTCCAGCGCCCCACCGCATCCAAGCCAAGGCGCAGCGGGGGAATGTGGTGAGAACGGGTAACCGAGGTTTTGAACACGAGCACGTCCATAGACACAAAAACAAGACGGTAAGCCACGAACGGGAGGGGCAGGGCGGGTTCGCGAAGTAGGGTCGAAACAGAAGTTAGAGAGTTTCGCGGGCACGACGTGCATGCCGATTTTCTCGAAAAGCTGCATCATTTCCGGCTACGAGAGGCTCATGCCCATGCCCGGCGGGGACAACTCAAAATGGGTGGCCGCTTTCCCGCCGTGGATGATGACCTGCTCAAAGCCTGCCGGGGTGTAGGAGTTGAGCAGCGTAGCCGTGGGTGAATCGACTTTGAAGGAGTGGACCGTGCCGCGCGGAATCCATACGAAGGAGCCAGTGGTGGCCACCAGCGTTTCGCCGCCCGCCCGGTAGGTTATCTGCCCGTCGAGCACGTAAAAGCTCTCGTCTTGGTCGTGACAGTGGGGCCCCGGCCCGGACCCTTGCGGGCACAGCTGCCACATCAGCGAGTAGGTGCCGTTGGTCGTGCTTTGCTCGGCCAGCACCACCCACAAAATGTCGACCATCCAGTAGGGCTTGCCGTCGCGGATGTTGAGTTCATACGGTTTGTTCATGGCAATCTGATATTAGGATTGGGAATGATTTGATGGGCAGGTCCCGGGTTGGCGGTCCTTAATTGGCGGCCAGCACGTCCCGCACGCCGGTCCAGCGCAGTTCCGGGTAGCGGGCGTTGTCGAGTGGGGTATTCTGGACGCTGAACATGCTGTGCAGGTACTGCGACTGCTGCCAGCGGGGGTAAATTTCTTGCTCCCCCTCGGGGTGGGCCGCCCGCTCGCGGCGGTTAAATGCCGCCAGGGCATCCCGGCTTCCCAGGTCATTGAGGGTGTAGGGCACCCCGGCCACTTCCCCGGCCACTTTGGCCAGCTCGCGTGGGCTCAGTTGGAAGGAAGCAATGCGCAGGTAACGCGGCGTGGTATGGTCCAAGGCCGCCGCGGCCGTGTAAGCCGCCGTGTCATCCATGGTAGTAAAGTCCACCTGCCAGTCGGTATCTTCCACGTACCCGACGCGGTGCTGCTGGCGGTTGAGCAGTTGCGGGTTGTAGGCCAGTACCTCGGCGAAGGCACCGTTGAGGATGGAGGTGCCGGCAATGCCCGCCTGCTGGTCGAGGTGGTGGTTGAACTCGCGCCGCAGGTCGAAGTTGCAGTTGTCGCCTTCCCGCGTCTTGGTGTAGTCGCTGGCAAAGTCTGAGGGGATGAAGCGGGGCACGCCCGCGGCAATGGCGGCCGCCAGCAGCGTGGCCTGGGCGTCTACATTGATGATGCGTCCGCCGAGGTTACCGGTGCCGCCGACAATTACAATGGGAGTGGCCATGGAATTACTTGTTTGGGAGGAAAGAAAAGTGCGCCCCAGCTTCGTTTGCTCGGGCGAGCCGCGAGCAAAACATAAAGCGCAAGTAGCGGCACAAAGGTGGCCGGTCCCCCCTTTGTACGGCCTGCACTTTCTTGCGCTTTTCTAGTGAATTCTTGCGGAATTGCACGAGTAGAATTTCGCCGAGTCGCTACCGTAGGCTAGGCATGACGAGGGCTGGCTGGTGCACTGCGATACCCATTGGGCAGCAACTCCAGGTCCCTGTAAATCCGCGCATCCCTTGCAAGCCATTGGCTATAAGCGGCGTTTGTTTAAAGAGGACCGCGATGGAGAACCGCAGTAAGTATTTTGGCCCGGTAGTCCCCAACTGCTAGAAGCCGAGCAGTCTGCGCGGGTTAAACGGCAGCATGCCGGAGGGGTGCGGTCGCTTCACGCCTGGCCGCATCGACATCGTGCCCGACCTGTTGCGGTAATTGCAGCGCTAGATTAACGGAAACTTATCCTCGAAAACTCATTTGGTTGGCCTACCCGTCCAGGCTTCCCGCGCACTTCTACCAGCCGGCCAAGTAGCCGGCCATGTTCAGGTCCGGCAGCAGGAAGGTGGCGGGCAACACCCACCAGGCGTAGGGTAGGCGGGCAAAAACGGCCGGGGTGAGCAGCGCTTCGGCAGGTTCTTCGATTTTCAGCAGGGTTTTCATGAGTAGATTTGGAAATAGCCCAAAACAGTCCAACTCAGCTCATCGAAGCATCTCTCCCGCTTCTTTGCCTGATACTCACCAGACCAGGCAGCGCGGATTTGCCTTTTCATTCGTTGCAGCGAATGATTTACGGCTGCGGTAACGACGCTTCGACGAGCTCAGCCGGACTGTTCTTTTTTCAAGTTATTTCGGTTCTTTACCTCCGTTCACTTCTTCAATTCAGCTTTCAGCGCTGCAATGACGTCCGGGTTCGGCAGGCAGTTTTTGAACTTGATGTTCTCCAAAATCGGTGGGAGTTCGGCAGCCGATTTTAACTCGACGAGGTAAGGCGGCTTGATGCGTAGCAGTGCAGCAATGGGCTTGTCATTGAAGCGCTTGTAGGTCCACTGGCACCAGCCGATGCCGGCGGCGTTGAGGTTGCGGGCGGCTTCGCCCATCCACTCGGGCGTGTTTTCGCCGGTTTCGCCCACCCACACGGGCACGTTCTGGGCTTCGCGGAAGCGCAGCAGGTTGCCAATGGTGCCGAGCTGGTTGGCGTCGGGGTTGTTGGCCTCGGGCGCGTTGCTGAGCGGGTACTTGGCCATGTTGTAGCGGTGGGCGTTGTACACCAGGTTTTCGGGGTGCGTGAAGGTCTTGCGCTCGATGGCGTTGTAGTTGTTGCCGTAGCCGTTGCCTTCGAGCAGCAGCAGGTGCTGGTCGCCCTCGGCCCGCACCGTGTTGATGAGCCGCTCCAGCATGGCCTGAATGGCCGGGTTGTCGCCGGGCACATGGTTGGGCTCGTTCACGAGGTCGTACATGGCAATGCGGCTGTCGTTTTTGTAGCGCCGGGCCAGCATGGCCCACAGGCCATTGGTGATGTCCTGGTACACGGGTTCTTTCCAGAAGCCGTTGGGCTGCAGGGCGTCGGAGATATTGGAGTCGGTGCCCTGAGCGCCGGGGGCGGCGTGCAGGTCAAGCACCACGTACATCTTGTTGGCCGCGCACCAGACCAGCGTTTTATCAATGAGGCGAATGGCTTCCAACCGCTGCGGCTCCTGAAACAGCTCGCCTTTCTGCTGCCATTCCTTCAGCTTGGCCACGTAATCGGCATACGGCACCGTGCCGCGGATAACGCCATTGCGCACCGCCCGCTGCTTTTCGGTCAGAAACAGGTCGTAGTGCAGCGGCAGCCGAATGCAGTTGAAGCCCTGCTGGGCAATAAAATCAATATCGGACTTGGTGATGAAGTTGTCGCGGTACTGCTGGTAGAATTTCTCCACGGCCGCATCGCCCATTCCCGCGCCGTAGAGCACCTTTTTCACCGCGCCCTGGGTGCCGCCGTAGCCGGGCTTCATCATGTAGCCTTCCTGCAACAGCCAGCCGCCCAGGTTCATGCCTTGCAGCAGGACTTCGTGGTTCTGCGCATCTACTATTTGGGGGCCGTTGGCGTGCAGGAACGGGGTTTGGGCGTGGGCCGCGAGGGCCAGGATGGCCAGAAAAGCGGTGGCAAAAAGCTTCATGCGCAGGTGGGTTCTGGCGCGGACGCTGGAAGTCCGCGCGTAAGGCAGTTGGTCGTGATTTCTGCAATGCGCGGACTCCCAGTGCCCCCGCTACAAACCGCTTATTTAGTTAGTTAATTACATAAGTAACAATGGAATGTGCCGCGCTGGTGGTAGTGGCCGACTGCCCTTTTATCCAAAGCTGAAACGCCTGGGGCTTGTCGCCGCTGTTCATTACCACCACGGCTACTTTGCCGTCGGGGTTGCGGAAGGCCGTGGCTTGCAGCCAGTCGCGGGTGGAGGTGCTGGCAATGCGCTTGGCCCCGGGGCGGATGAACTTCGAAAAGTGGCCGATGTAGTAGTAGGCGTTGGTGTAAATGAGCTTGCCGGCCTTGGTGTCGCCGATGATGGGGGCGAAGCAGAAGTTGCTGACGTGGTTGGGGCCACCGGTTTCGTCGAGCAGGATGTTCCAGTCTATCCAGCCCACGGTGCCGGCGTTGAAGTCGTTTATCATCGAGTGGCCATATTTCTCGCCCAGCTTCCAGTCGTTCACCTGCTCAAACTTGAATTTCTCCACGCAGGCTTCCGTCAGCATCAGGTTGGTGCCGGGGTAGGCCTCGTGGGTGCGGCGCACGTTGTCGAAGAGCATGCCGCTGCCGGTCCAGGTTTCGTACCAGTGGTAGCCGATGCCCCAGACGTACTTGGCGGCCTCGGGGTCGTCGAGCACGGTGCTGGCACGCTGGTACACCAGGTCGCGGTTGTGGTCCCAGGCAATGAGCTTTTTCGAGCCCAGACCGCCTTTTGCCAAGGTGGGGCCAAGGAAGTTTTTGATGAAATCCCGCTCCTCTTCGCCCGTGTAGAGGCACGATTCCCATTTCTGGGTAGCCATGGCTTCATTCTGCACCGAAAGGCCCCAGATGGGCATGCCCAACTGCTCGTAGGCCTTGATGAACTTCACGTAGTGGTCGGCCCAGGCTTGGCGGTATTGGGGCAGCAGCTTGCCGCCGTGCAGCCGGTTGTTGTTGTCCTTCATCCAGGCCGGCGGGCTCCAGGGACTCACAAACAGGGGCAGCTGGCCGCCCGCCGCCGCCGTGGCCTGCTTGATGAGTGGAATACGAAACTGCTCGTCGTGCTGCACGCTGAAGGTTTTCAGGCTGGCGTCATTCGCCGCGATGTAGTCGTAGCTGCCGCTCGAAAAATCAGAGCTCGCGATGCTGGTGCGGGCCAGCGTGTAGCCAATGCCCTCCGTGGGGCTGTAGTAAGCTTTCAGAAATTCCTGCTGCTGGGGTTTCGGCAGCTTGGCGAAGGTTTCGGCCGCCGCGTCGGTTATCGCCCCGCCAATGCCCAGCAGGGTCTGGAAGGACTTGCCGGGGTCCACAAATACGCAGACCTGGGTTTCGAGCGGCTGCCCCGACGGCTGGAATGCCAGAGCCGGCCCGGCCGCTAGGCGCTGGTCGGTGCCTTGGGCGGTAGTGTACACCTGGGCGGTTCGGCCCGCCGCCGAATACAGCGTGGTGGCCAGTGGCTTAGCAAGGGGTTTGGCTACCGCTTTGGCCGAAGTCTGGGCAAGGGCCGCCGCGGGGCCGAGAGCGACCAGCAGCAGAGTGGGCAGCGATTTGGGCAATGAAAGCATGGGGAATTAATAAAATAGATGCCGGGAATAGCAGGAAAAGCGGGCGTTAAAGCCGGAAGGCTTGGTTGGGAAAGGCTGCATCCTCGTAAGGCGCAAGCAGAGGCCGGGCCCGGCTCACCGAGTCAAACACCATGGCCTGGGGCCGTTTGGGGGTGTAGGGCGGCCACTCCGCGCCGGGCGTGCCGGTGGTGATGAAGCTCACCCAGCGCCGGTGCATCTGCTGGGCCAGGGCGCGGCTCGGGGCGGCTTGGGCGGCCTTGGGGCTCAGCGTGTTCCACACGTAGCCCAGCTCCTGGGCGTGCACCGGGCCGGGCCCGCCGGGCGTGCGGTAATCGAAGCGGTAGAGCCATACCGGGTGCCCGGCCCGGGCCAACGTGCCTGCCAGTAGGTACGAGGCCAGGCGGTAGAGGTAGTCGGTGGTGGTGCGCAGCCAGGCTTGGTCGGTGGGCTGGGCGCGGTGGGCCTGCTCGTAGGCGCGCCACACCTGGGGGCCGTTGGTGCCGAAAAGCTCGGTGAGCACCGCCGGATTAGGCTCTTTCAGCGTCGGCCAGAAACCCATGAACAGGCCGGCCTCGTCGCGGTTGGTGCCGACCAGGGCGCGCACCCGGGCCCGGCCGAGACGGGCCAGGTGCGTCAGGGGTGCCTCGGGAATGGTAATGCCATCGAGCACCGGGCCAAATAGTTGCAAGCCACCGGGCCCGGCCGCCAGCTTCTGCTGCGCCCGGATGAGGTCGGCCGCCGGCAGCGTGAGGAGCTGCGCCGTTTGGTCGGCGTGCAGCCCCAGCACGGCCAGCAGCCGCGCCGTGACGGCCGTCGCCGTAGCGGTGTCGCGCACGGCCTGCGTGCCCCCGCTTTCCAGAATAACCTGTTGGTAAAGGCCATCGGCGGCGGGGGTAGCCATCACGGCGCTCACCAGCTTGGCCCCGGCCGATTCCCCCATGACTGTGACCCGGCCCGGGTCGCCCCCAAAAGCCGCGATGTTGGCGTGCACCCAGCGCAGGGCGGCCACCACGTCGAGCACCCCCGCGTTGCCGGCTGGCCGGTAGGCGGCACCCAGTTGGTGGCCCAGCTGCAAAAAGCCAAACGCGCCCAGTCGGTAGTTAATGCTCACGGCCACAAGGCTGTCGCGGCGGGCAAAATTCTGCCCCGGAAAATCATCGCCGGAGCCACCCGTGAACGCGCCGCCATGCACCCACACCACCACCGCCTTGGGCCGGGCGGCGCGGAGTGAAGGCGTCCACACGTTCAGCGTGAGGCAGTTTTCGTCACCCTGCGGCCCGGCATTGCCACCTTGCGGCGCACGCGGGCCGAAAGCCGTGGCGGGCCGCACCCCGGGCCAGCGCGGCAGCGGCTGGGGCGGCAAAAACCGTAGGTTCCCGGTTGGCGGCAGGGCATACGCTATGCCTTTAAATATGAGCATGCCGGTACTGTCGCGCAGGCCTTGCAGCCCGCCCGCCGGCGTCTGGCAAATGGGGCCCACAAGGGCGGCCGGGGCTTGGGCAGCCGTTCGGCCAGGGGCCAGGCCGGCCAAGGCAGCCACCAACAGCCACCGGCCCAATGCCGGTGACCCGGTTAAAGTGACGAGCCCTACCATACGTAGGTCGCTACCGAGCCGCTGTAAAGCGACGTGTTGACCATCTTGCCCTTATACTGAATGTTGAAGTTTTGCAGCGCGGAACCAGTGTTCAACACTACCAGCACGCGCTTGCCGTTGGGGGTTTTATAGGCCACGTTGGGCAGGTTGGGGGGCACGTTGGTGGCCACGCGCACCGAGCCGGGGCGCACAAATTTGCTGCTGTGGGCCACCGTGTAGTAGGCCACGTTGCGCGTCACGGTGTTACCCGAAATCGTAACTGCGCCCAGGCATTGGGTGCAGCCCCCGGGCGTGGATGGACCAAAGCTCGGGTCGCTGGCCAGGTTCCATTCCAGCACGTTGCGGCTCCAGTTGCGCACCGCCCCGATTTCGAGGTTGTTTACGTGGTAGCTCAAGTCACTGCCGAAGGACGTGGTGCCGGGCGATTGGGTCCACTGCTCGGTGAAGTACACGTGTTTGCTGGGAAACTGGTCGTGGATGCCGCCCAGCGCACTAATGGAGCCGCCGTAGAGGTGAAATGCCGAGCCATCGACATAGGCGCTGGCGGCGGGGTCGCTCAGGACGGTATTCACGAAGTTCAGGCCGGCCTGGTCGGGGTTGTGGTCGTAGGCAATGATTTTGGTCGTTAGTCCCGCCGCCTGGAAAGCGGGGCCTACGTTGTTCTTGATGAAGGTGGCCTGCTGGGCACCCGTCATCAGCATGCTGGGATTGTTGCCACCGTAGAGGGGCTCGTTTTGCAGTGTCACGGCATCAACAGGGATACCCTGGGCGGCCATTTGCTGGATGTATTTCACAAAGTAGCGGGCGTAGGCATCGTAGTACTGCGGCAGCAGGCTGCCGCCCACGGAGCTGTTGTTCGATTTCATCCACGACGGGGCCGTCCAGGGCGAGCCGAGGATTTTGATGGCCGGGTTCACCGCCAGAATCTCGCGCAGCACCGGAATGAAATAGGCCTGGTCCGGAGCCAGACTGAAGCTAGCCAGGCTAGGGTCGGGCAAGCTGGCATCGTCGTAAGTATATACCTGGCTGCTCAGGTCCGAAGCACCGATGCTGACGCGCAAATAACTCACGCCCAGGTACGTGCTGTCCGTCGCAAACAATTCCCGGATGAGCGCCGCCCGGCTGCTGGCCGTCATCTGGCTCAGCACGTAGGCACTGCCCCCGGTGAGGGTATAGCCGAAGCCGTCCATGGTCTGGAAAGTCTGGGTGGTATCCACCGCAATGGTGGGGTCGGTGTTGGTATTCGGGCCAAAAACCAGGCTGACTTTGGGCCGGGAAAACAGCGCCGTCTTATCGGGCATCGTCAGCCACACGGCTACCTGCGACGGAGCCGTGGGCGTGTTCGGCGTAGTGGGAGTAGTGGGCGTGTTCGGCGTAGTAGGCGTGTTCGAGGCCGCCGGCTCGGCGTCTTTCTTGCAGCCGCCCAGCAGCAGGAGCGCCAAAAACAGAGTGGCCGCAGTAGGAAAGGTCATGGAGAGGGGTGGGTTTTAGAAAAAGCCGGCTCGCTACCACACGTAGGTGGCCACCGCGCCGGCCGGCAGCGTGGCCGGCACGGTGCGGCCCTGGTAGCGCAGGCTGAAGGTTTGGGGTGTGGCCTGGTCGTTTTGCACCAGCAAAACGTGGCGGCCGGTGGGGGTGCGGTAGGCCACGTTGGGCAGCCCGGCCGCCGTGCTGGAAGCAATTCGCACCGAGCCGGGGCGCACAAACTTGCTGCTGTGGGCCACC
This sequence comes from Hymenobacter sp., assembly GCA_028288445.1. GTDB lineage: Bacteria > Bacteroidota > Bacteroidia > Cytophagales > Hymenobacteraceae > Hymenobacter. The sequence continues at coordinate 118,759 of JAQBNT010000242.1, forward strand.
GTGTAGTAGGCCACGTTGCGCGTCACGGTGTCGCCGGCCAGCGTAATGGCCCCGAGGCACTGGTTGCAGCCGCCGGGCGTGTGCGGGTTCTGATGCGGGTCGGCGGCCAGGTTCCATTCCAGCACGTTGCGGGCCCAGTTGCGGGGCGCACCCACAAACAGATTTTTGACGTGCCAGCCCAGGTTGTCGGCAAACTTGCTCCGCGAACCCACCCACTCTTCCGTGAAGTAGACGTGCTTCTGCGGAAATGCATCGTGCACTTTGCTCAGCGCCTCAATGGGGCCGGCGTAGAGGTGAAAGGCCGAGCCGTTCACGTAAGGGTTGGCCGTGGCGTCATTCAGCACCGTGAGCGGGTATTCGGGCTTGTCGGCGTTGTGGTCGTAGCAGATGATTTTGGTGTCGAGCTTGGCCGCTTTGAAGGCCGGGCCCAGGTGCTTGCCAATGAATTCGGCCTGTTGCTCGGCCAGCATCAGCAGGCTGGGGTTGTTGCCGGGGTGCAGCGGCTCGTTTTGCACCGTAATGGCATCGAGGCGAATGCCGGCGGCTTTCATGCCTTGAATGTATTTCACGAAATACTGGGCGTAGGCCGGGTAAAACTCCGGCTTGAGGCTGCCGCCCTTGGTTTCGCCGTTGGTTTTCATCCAGGTGGGCGGGCTCCAGGGCGAGCCCAGTAGCTTGATGCTCGGGTTGATGGCCAGAATCTCCTTTAGCACCGGAAGGAGGTGCTTTTCGTCGGGGGCGAGGCTGAATTTGGCCAGTGTGGGGTCGGTCTGGCCAGCGGGCAGGTCGTCGTAGCTGAAAACCTGGGCATCAAGGTCCGAAGCCCCAATGCTCAGGCGTAAGTAGCTCACGCCAATTCCCTTGTCATCCGTCCCGAATAACTCGCGCAGCAGTGCCGCACGCTTGGCCGGGCTCATGGCCTGCAGCAATTCGGCGCTGCCGCCGGTGAGGCAGTAGCCGAAGCCATCCATGGTCTGGAAGCGCTGGCTATCGTCTATTTCTATAACAGTGCCGGTTGTGGCGGCAGTACCGAAGGACTGCTTGCCTGGCTGCAGCTGCAGGGCTTGGGTCTGGTCGGCGGTGGTCAGCCAGCAGGTTACGGAGGCAGTCGTTTTGGTTGGGTTTTTGGGTGCGCCTTTGCGCGTCTGGCCGTGGCCGGGCAGCAGCGTGAGCGTGAGCAGGGCCGCCGTGCTCCAGCGGAATGTGCTCCAGCGGAATATCGAAACCGGGTTCATACGCTTCACAAATAGAAAACGCGGCTGGCAGGCGCTCGCGAGGCCTGCCAGCCGCATCGGATTCAAAAGGATAATTAATTGCCCGATAGCGTGTCGCTCCGGGGCCGGAAGCAGGAAAGATTGTTCCCACCACTTATCCGCCTCCGTCCCGAAACGACAGCTAGGCTAGAACCCCGGGTTTTGCTTGGCCTGGGGGTTGGTGTTGATTTCGGCCTGCGGAATGGGGAAGAGCAGGTAGTTGGCATCGCGGACGCCGGTGCGCCGTTGCGCAATGATGTCCAGCGCGGTCACGGTGTGGGTGGCCGCGGCATCGGCGGCCGTGTGGCGGGCGTAGCGCACCAAATCCCACCACCGCTCGCCTTCGAAAGCCAGCTCCAAGCGGCGCTGGCGGTCTATTTCGTTGCGCAGGGCCTGCTTGCTGGCGGCCTGCGGCGAGGCCGTGGTGAGGGCAGAGAGGCCGGCGCGCTGGCGCACCAGGTTCAGCTTGGCCAGCACGTCGGGGCTGGGGCCGGTGAGCTCGTTGCCGGCTTCGGCGTAGGCCAGCAGCACTTCGGCGTAGCGCAGCACGTAGGTGTTGTCCACGGAGTTGAAGTTGCCGCCGATGCTGGTCGACTTGTACACGAAGGGGCCCCGGTCGCTGATGGCGTTGGTGCCGGGGAGGCGGTTTTTGCGGCAGTCGATGTAGCTGACGTGGTTGCGCCCGATAAAGCCGCCGCCCGAGGTCAGCACGTTGCCGACAAAGGCCCAGCGCTGGTCATTCACCGTGTCGGCATAGGCAATCAGCTCATCCGAAGGCAGGTTGTACTTCGAAAAAGAGTACGTGGCCAGCGGAAACGGCAGCACCAGGTCGGGCACGCCGTTGCCCGAGTCGAGCGTGCCGGCAAACTGCACTTCGAAGAGGGACTCGGCTCCTTTGTTCTCGGCGGGGAAAAGTGACCGGAAAGGGGGAAGTACGATGTTGTTGGCAATGACCTTGTTGGCCGCCGCTTGGGCCGCGGCCCAGTTGCGTTGCGTGAGCTGCACGCGGGTTAGCAGGGCGTTGGCCGATTTTTTGGTGGCGCGGTTGGGGTTCACGTTGGCCATCTGCACGGCCGCCTGGCTCAGGTCATTCACCACTTGTGCGTACACTTCTTCGGCAGAAGCACGGGGCAGGTTCAACTCCGCTGGCGAAGCCGATTCGGCCGGCGCAAGGTGCATGGGTACGCCGCCGTAGGCGCGCACCAAGTTGAAGTAACACAAGCCGCGCACGAAGCGGGCCTCGCCCAGAATCTGGCTGCGCCGGGCGGTGTCCATCGTGACGGTAGGCACGTACTTAAGCACGATGTTGGCCCGGTTGATGCCCAGGTAGGCCTGCCGAAACACATTGCCAACCTGCCCGGTGCCAGAGGTCCAGGCAATGTTGCGTAGCGCAATCACGTCGTTGCTGAGGCTGGTGACGTTGTCGCTCGGCATCTCGCCCATCGTCAGCAGGTCCTGGCCGTAGGCCCCGGAGGGTTGCAGGGCATCGTACGCCGCCGTGAGGCTGGATTCGGCATCGTCGGGCGAGGTAAAGAAGTTGCTGGGCGTGATGCTGGTGAGCGGCTCCTTCTGGAGGAAATCGCAGCCGGCCAGCAGCGTAAGCGCGCAAATAGGGAGGATAAATAACTTTTTCATGGGAATTCCAGGGAGGGGAAGCGGCTTAGAAATTGGCGTTGAGCCCTACGGTATAGATGCGCGAAGTGGGGTATACCCCGAAGTCGCGGCCCAGGCTGGTGGAGGAGAAGGGGTCGGCGCTGACCTCCGGGTCGTAGCCGAGGTAATTCGTCCAGGTCACTAGGTTCTGGCCCGTCACGTACAGGCGCAAGGTCTTGATGGCCGCGTGTTTGGAGAAGCTGGCGGGCACGTTGTAGGCCAGCGTCAGGTTCTTGAGGCGCACGTAGGAGCCGTCCTCGATGAAGCGGGTCGAGAGGCGGTTGTTGCCGTTCGGGTCGCTGCGCACGGGGCGCGGAATGTCGGTATCGGTGTTGGTAGGCGTCCAGTGGTTCAGCACGCGGGTGCTTTGGTTCAGCGGGTCGGTCTGGCCTTCGGTCACGGTGCGGGTTTGGTTGTAGATGTCGTTGCCGAAGCTGCCCTGGAAGAACACGCTCAGCTCAAGCCCTTTGTAAGCGAAGGAGTTGGTGACACCCGCAAACACCCTGGGGTTGGGGTTGCCGATGATGGTGCGGTCGCTGGCGTTGATGACGCCGTCGCCGTTCAGGTCCTTGAATTTGATGTCGCCGGGAGCCGTTTTGGTGTTCTGGTAGATGCCCGTGGAAGAGCCTTTGTTCAGGGCCGCCAGCTGGTCGGCGGTTTGAATGATGCCATCGGCCACGTAACCGTAGAACACGCCGAGCGGCGTGCCGGGCTGCAGGATGGTGTTGCCCTGGAGGATGGTGCGCGGCACCTGCACGCCAGCGTCGTTGGCCTGCGTGCCCAGGTCCAGCACCTTGTTGCGGTTGCCCGAGATGTTGAAGTTGGTGGTCCAGGCGAAAGCGCCGTTCTGGCCGTCCACGTTGTTCGTCACCAGGCCCAGCTCGATGCCCCGGTTCTGAATCGTGCCAATGTTTTGGAGGATGGTCAGGTTCTGCGCGCCCGAGCTCTGCGGGATGGGCACGCTGTTGAGCAAGTCCTTGGTTTGCTTGTCGTAGATGTCGAAGGTGAAGGTGAGGCGGTTGTTGAACATGCCCAAATCGATGCCCCCGTTGTACTGGTACGTGGTTTCCCACTTCACCTCGTTGCCGATGTCGCTTTGCGAAATCCCGCCCACGATGGTGCCGCCCGTGCCCTGGTAATTGTAGCCCAGGCCGTAGCGCGAGTAGCGCTGGTAGGTGTAAAACTCCGAGTTGCCGTTGGCCCCGAAGCTGGCGCGCAGCTTCAAATCCGAAATAGCCTTGGTTTGCGGGAAGAACGATTCTTTCGACACGCGCCAGCCCAGCGCCACGGCCGGAAAGTAGCCAAAGCGGTTGGCCGCGCTGAACTTGCTGCTGGCATCGGCCCGGAAGCTCACCGTGGCCAGGTAGCGCTCATCGTAGTTGTAAATGGCACGGCTGAACAGGCTGAACAGCGCCCATTGGTCGGCGTAGCTGCCCGGAATACCGTCTGCGATGGACCCGCCGCTGAGGTAGGGCACGGCGTTGGAGGCGAAGCTCTTGGTGCCCGCGCCCGAAGTGAAGCGGTCGGACGCCTGCATCGACTGGCCGGCCAGCACCGTGAGGTGGTGCTTGTCGCCGAGGGTGGGGTTGTAGGTCAGCGTGTTTTCCAGCAGCCAGATGGTCTGCTGGTTGGTAGCCGTGCGGGCCGAGCCGCGCAGCGAGGGGTCCACGCCGGGCAGGGCCAACGGCGGGTAGTTGCGGCTGATGAACGTATTCTCGGTCTGGTAGCGCAGGTCGAGGGCCGCCGAGGAGCGCAGCGTCAGGTTCTTGAGGATGTCCAGCTCGCCGAAGATGTTGCCGATGGTCTGGTACACCACGGCCTTGTTGCTGCTTTCCTGCAGGTTACCAATCGGGTTGTCGAAGTTCGAGGCGAAGGTATTCACGCTGTACATGCCCAGCGCATTCAGCACCGGAATGGTCGGAATCTGGGTCAGGGCGGCTATCACCGTGCCCGAACTGCCCGCGCCCAGCTCCGAACGCACGCTGCCGTTGGTGAAGCTGCGGCTCATGTTCAGGTTCGTGCCCAGCCGGAACCGGTTGCTGATGTGTTGGTCCAGGTTCAGCTTGAAATTGTAGCGGTCGAAGCCCGAATTGATGTTGATGCCGTCCTGCTTGAAGTAGCCTCCGGCCAGGTAGTAGCGGGTTTTTTCCGTGCCGCCGCTCACATTGAGCTGGTAGCTCTGGATGTCGGCCGGGCGGTACACTTCATCCTGCCAGTCGGTGTTATAAGGCGGCAGGTTGTTGAGGTCGGCGAAGCCGGGGGCCTGGCCGGCATTGGCCAGCACCTCGTTATACTCCTTCGCAAACTGCGCCGAGTTGAGCACGTCCAGCTTTTTGCGCAGCTTCTGGCGGCCGTAGTACACGCTCAGGCCCACCTGCGCCTGGCCCACTTTGCCCTTCTTGGTCGTAACCACCACCACGCCGTTGGCGGCGCGTACGCCATAAATGGCCGCGCCCGCGCCGTCCTTCAGCACGTCAATGCTCTCAATGTCGCTGGGGTTGATGGTGTTGAGCGGGTTCAGGCGCTGGTTGCCCACCTTTAGCTCCTGGCTGCCTTCGTAATCGGGCAGTACCGGCACGCCGTCAATCACATACAGCGGCGAGCCGTTCAGGCTTACTGAGGCGTTGCCCCGTATCCGCACGTTGATGCCCGCGCCGGGTGCACCCGATGGGGCCGTTACCTGCACGCCGGGCGCCTGGCCCTGCAGCGCTTGGTCGAAGCCCGCCACCGGCTGGCGTGCCAGCGCCGCGCCGCTTACTGACGCTACCGACGTAGTCAACTCCTGGCGGGTTTGGGTGCCGTAGCCCACCACCACGACTTCTTTCAGCGCCTGCGTATCGTCTTTCAGCTGGATGCTGAACGTGGTGGTAGTGCCCACCGGCACCTCCTGCCGGACGAAGCCAACGGAGGTGAATACCAACGTGCTGCCTTCCGGGGCACTCAGCGAAAAGTTGCCGTTGACATCAGTCGCCGTACCGTTGGTGGTGCCCTTCACGAGCACCGTAACGCCGGGCAGGCCTTCGCCGGCCGCATTCGTTACGCGCCCCGTCACGGGAGTGTCGCGCACGGCACGGGCCGGGAGCACGGTCCTAAAACTGGCAGCCTGCACGGCGGGCGCGGCCCCCAGGCCCGTGAGTAATGTGCCGCTCAGCGCGGAAGTGAGCAGCGCCTTCCTAAAGGGCCCGGGGCCCGGTAAAAATGGTAAAGGAGTTGGCATGGGTTGGTGAGTTGGGTGGGAAATGAGAATTGGGATGCAGCAACTAAAAATCGGCGGCCCCGGCTTGGCTTTGCCTGCCCGGGTACCGTTAGCAGTTCGAGGGTATTGGGGCCGGGCCACTCTCCGCTCGCTCGCCAGTAACTGCGGAAAAAGACGTTTGGCTGCCGACCGGAAGCCCGGTGCCGCTAGCTTTAGCAATGCAAACGATTGGGGCTGGAATGGTCATTTAGGCAGATGATTCCAACAAAGGTCCTGGCCCAGCCCTGGCATCACTATCTCATTTGTACCAAAATCTGTTCATCAGAATACATTCAAGTAAAACTGATGTTAATCAGCAGGTTGATTAATAAAAAAAGTGACACCCGCACGAGGCGAGTGTCACTTTTAGCACACGATTCGAGACAATCTATCAGTGCGTCGAGGAGGTGTGCAGCGCCCGGAACTTGGAGGGGGTGAGCTGGTAGCGGGTGCGGAAGCTGGCCGTGAAATACGACGGCGACGAGAAGCCCAGCTCGTAGGCAACCTCGGCAATGGTAAGGGTGTCGTCGAGCAGCAGGTCGCGGGCCTTGGTGAGGCGCACGCCCTGAATAAAGTCGGTGACGCCGGTGCCCAGCACGGCCTTCACTTTGCGGTAGAGCTGCATGCGCGACACGCCCAAGCTGCGGGCCACGTCCTCCACGCTCAGGTCGGTTTTGGTAAGATTGGCCTCGACCGTAGCGGTGAGGTCGGCCAGGAATTTCTGGTCTGGGTTCGTCTGTATCGTAGCCGTGTCGACGCTTAGTTGGCGGCGGACATGCTCGCGCTGGCGGGCGCGGTTGGCCAGCAGGGTGCGCACGCTTTCGAGCAGGAAGGTGGGGTTGAAGGGCTTGGTGAGGTAGAGGTCGGCCCCGGCCTGCACGCCTTCGAGCTGCTGCTCCGCGGCACCGCGGGCCGTGAGCAGGACGACGGGAATGTGCGAGGTGCGCCAGTCGGCGCGCAGGCGGGCCACGACTTCCAAACCGCTGAGGCCGGGCATCATCACGTCGCACACGACCAGGTCGGGAATGAGCTCGGTGGCCAGCCGAAAGCCCGTGTGGCCATCGGTGGCGCTTTGCACCCGGTAGCTGCCGCCGAGCTTACGCATCAGGTAGTCATTTACTTCGGTGTTGTCCTCAATCACCAGTATCAGGGTTTCGCTGCCGGCCTCCGCCGGGGCGAGGGACTCTTCCACGCCCATCTCGGCCGCCAGCGGCTCGGGCTCGTCCAGCGCAAACACCACGGGCCGGGACAGCTCGTCGGCGCGCAGGCTTTCCGGTAGCTCGCGGGGGAGGGTCACGGTGAAGGTGCTGCCCCGGCCGGCCTGGCTGCTGAACGTGAGCTGGCCCTGGTGCAGGCGCACCAGCCCCTGGGCCAGGGCCAACCCCATGCCCGAGCCCTTGGCCACCGCGCCCTGGTCGCCCTGGTAAAACCACTCGAAAATGTGGGCCCGGTCCTGCTCGCTGATGCCGCGGCCGGTATCGCTCACGCTCACTTGCAGGGCGCGCCCGTCGTCGGCACTTTGCAGGCTTACGGTAATCTGGCCGTGGTCGGGGGTGAATTTCAGCGCGTTGGACAGCAGGTTGAAAAAGACCTTGTCCAGGATGTTGCCGTCGAACCAGGCCAGCAGCACCGGCTCGGCCGCCAAGAAACGCAGGTGTACCCCGCGCTGGTGGGCGGGCTTCTCAAAAGCATCCACAATTTCGCGCACAAAGGTCACGAGGTTACCCTCAGTGGCATGCACCGCCATTTTGCCTACTTCGATTTTGCGGAAATCCAGCAGTTGGTTCACCAGCTGCAACAGGCGCTGGGTGTTGCGGCGCACCAGGCCCAAATCGTGCCGCTGCGGGCTGCTAAAACCGGCGCTGTTACCCAGCAACTCCTCCACCGGCCCCAGAATGAGGGTAAGCGGCGTGCGCAGCTCGTGCGAGAAGTTGGTGAAAAAGCGCAGCTTGGCCTCGGTATCGGTGCGGGCGCGCTCGGCCATCACTTCCAGTTGGTTGCGCTGCGAGCTGATTTTCTCGTTTTTGACGGTCAGCTCCCGGTTAATCTTGTCGTTTTCTGCATTTTGCAAGGCCAGCTGCCGGTTTATCAGGCGGTTTTTGCGGGCCGAGCGCCACGCGAAAGCCCCCAGCGCCAGCGCTCCCAGCAGCGAGGCCAGTGCCCCGTACAGCGCGTGCTGTTGGCTGGCATAGGTGGCTTGCAGGTGCTGCAGAAAGCCCTGCTGCCGCTCAATGTCCTGCTGCTGGCTCACCATTTTATCGGTTTGCTGCCGCATGGTTAGCACATTGGTCGAATCGATGACCATCGTGCCCAGAATATTTTCCTTAGTGAAAGGCTGTTGGTGCAGGATTTTCAGGGCCGTGCGAATGGCATCCTCCCCGCCCGGCGAGTAGAGAATGGACGCTTGCAACAAGCGGCGCTGCACCAGCTCAATGCCTTCGCCTGGGCTGGCCAGGCCATCGACGCCAATAATGCGGACTTTGCCGGCCCGCTTCAGCTGCTGGCAGATGAGGTAGGCGCCGCGGGCCATGCCGTCGTTATGGGCAAAAATCAGCGACACTTCGGGGTGGGCCTTCAGGGAGTCACCCAAGCCGGCCTTCAGGATTTTTTCAGTCCAATCGCCGGTTACCTGGCTCACCACTTTCAGGCCCGGGTAGTCGCGCAGGGCCTGGGCAAAGCCCTCGTGCCGGCCCGACGTGGCCGAAGAGCCCGGGGTGCCCAGGATTTCCAGCACCTTGCCCCGGCCCCGCAGCAGGCGCGCCGCGTAACGGGCCGCCGTCTGGCCCACCTCCACGTTGTCGGCTCCTACGAAAGCGGTGTAGGCCTGGGAGGCCGTGCGGCGGTCCAGCAGCACCACCGGGATGCCGCGCCGGTAGGCTTCCTCCACGGCGGGTGTCACGGGCTCCGACTCGTAGGGCGAAACAATGAGCAGGTCGATACCGCTCCGGACCAGGTCGCGTATTTGCTGCTGCTGCAGGGAGCTGTTGTCGTTCGAATTGAGCATGCGCAGCTCCACTTCGGGGTGGAAGCTCAACTCGCGCTCCATGCCGGCCAGCATGGCCTTGCGCCACGGCCCGCGCACGCTGCACTGGGCAAACCCAATGAGGTAGCGCCGCGGCTTGGCCGGTTGAGCGCACCCGGCCAGCAGCAGGAAAAGAAGCATCCAAGCCACCAAGCGCGGACAAATATTAGGAATCAAATAAATCAATTTTGCCTGTATGAATACATCGTCAAAACGAAAGTAACAGGCCAGATGGTGCGGGCTCTGCTTCTGCCGCTGCTTGCCCTGGTGGGCTGCACAATCAGAAGCAGAGCTCGCAACCCAAGGCCCCCGTAAAACTAACGAATACTACTGTAGCTCCTTGGCAAAACGACTTGTTTGTGGTTCATTGGTTGCCGACCCGTAATTACACGGCCTTATTTAGCGCCCGATGCCCTGGCCATCGAGTAAACACAACGCTAGGGCATTGCCCTGGCGCGCCGGGGTGAGGGAACAGTGGGACGCGACGAAGAGCGCGTACACAGGACCGGCAATGCGCTGCTCCGCCAAGGGCTTTTAAGCCGCCTCACGCAAAGTCATCGGGTCGCCATGTGGCACAATAGGCCCGACTCTTTGGTCTTTGCTCAACTCACCACCGTTCTCGGCTCACATTCCTGTCAACCCTTCCGAGCCGTTGAGGCCCGGGCAATCAGTTCCGATTTTAATTCCAGGCTTTGGGTAGGCAGTACCGGCTTGTGCTTGATAATAGCCTGAAACAGAATGCGCGCGGCCTCTTTGCCGATGGCGTAGGCGGGCTGGGTGATGGTGGTGAGGCTGGGGGCCAGCAGCGAGGCGGTTTCCATGTTAGAAAATCCGATGATTTTGATGGCGTCCGGGATGCTGAGGCCCATGCGCTGGCAGGCCTGGTAGCTGCTCAGGGCCAGGCGCTCGACGGAGGCAAAAATGCCGTCGATGTCCGGTCGCTGCTGTAGCAGCTGGGTGATGTGGCCCAGGTTATCTTCATTGGTGCCCCGACCGTTCAGCACCAGACCCGTATCGTAGGGAATCTGGTGGTCGTGCAGGGCAGCCTGGTACCCGTGCAGGCGGCGGCTGCCAATGGAGAGGCTCTCCGACACCATCAAGTGCGCAATGGTGCGGCAGCCCGCCTTGATGAGGTGCTCGGTGGCCTGGTAGCTGCTGGTGTAGTCGTCGGTGGTGACGGTGGCCGTTTGCAGCGCGTCGCTCACGCGGTCGAACTGCACGATGGGCACGCCCATGAGCTTAAGTTTTTCGAGGTGCCCGACGCTGCGCGTGCCACTGGCCAGAGCCAACAAAATGCCGTCGACGCGGCCGCTGGTGAGGTATTTGGACACGGCTTTTTCCTGCTCACCGCTGTCGTGGGTAAGGTAGATGAGGACGTGGTAGCCGTTTTGCTGCGCCACTTCCTCGATGCCGTTGATGGCCAGGGAAAAGAAGTGGTTGTCGAGCTGCGGCAGAATCACGCCGATGGTTTTGGTCACGTTGTTGCGCAGGCTGCCGGCGTAGGGGTTGGGCTGGTAGTTGAGCTGTTGGGCCACGGCCTTCACCCGCTCGCGGGTGGCCGTGCTGATTTCGTAGCTGTCGCGCATGGCCCGCGACACGGTGGACGACGACAAGCCGAGCTCACCAGCCAGCTGTTTCAGGTTGACAAAGCTCATGGTGCTGGGTGGGATAGGGAAGAGAAGAGCGGTCGGAACGGACGGAGCTGACCATTCCTGGCGGCCACCTGCGGCCGCGGCCTCACACAAAAGTCCCCGTTCTCCGGCCTCAGCTCTTGCTCATTTCTTGCAAATCATGTTCACAAACCTGTTTTTATATAATATTCTTTTAGACAATGTTTTGCGTACAAAAAACCCGAACCTGAGACGGGTTCGGTTTTGCTTTTGGGACATCGGTTTTGAGTTTGTATCAGGACGGCGACGCTACGCGCAAAGCGCGGAAGTCGGAAGGCGACAGCTGGTAGCGCGCCCGGAAGCTGGTGGAAAAGTAGGAAGGGGAGGAGAAGCCCAGTTCGTAGGCCACGTCGGCAATGGTGCGCCGTTCATCGAGCAGCAGTTCCCGGGCTTTGGTGAGGCGCACACCCTGGATGAAGTCCGTGACGCCGGTGCCCAGCACGGCCTTCACCTTGCGGTAGAGTTGCATGCGCGAGATGCCCAGCAGCTGCGCCACGTCCTCCACACTCAGGTTGGTTTGGGTCAGGTTGGCCTCGACCGCAGCGGTGAGGTCGGCCAGAAACTTCTGGTCGGGATTGGTCAGTACCGTGGCTGTGTCCACGCTCAGCTCGCGGCGGAAATGCTCGCGCTGGCGGGCGCGGTTGGCCAGCAGGGTGCGCACGCTTTCGAGCAGGAAGGTGGGGTTGAAGGGCTTGGTGAGGTAGAGGTCGGCCCCGGCCTGCACGCCTTCGAGCTGCTGCTCCGGGGCGCCGCGGGCTGTGAGCAGCACCAGGGGAATGTGCGAGGTGCGCCAGTCGGCGCGCAGCTGGGCCACGACTTCCAGGCCGCTGAGGCCGGGCATCATCACGTCGCACACAATCAGGTCGGGAATCAGCTCGGTGGCCAGCCGAAAGCCCGTGTGGCCATCGGTGGCGCTCTGAACCCGGAAATCGCCGCTCAGCTTGCGGGTTAGAAAGTCGTTCACCTCCTGATTATCCTCAATCACCAGCACCAGGGTTTCGCTGCCGGTTTCGGCCCCGGCTAGCGGCTCTTCCACGCCCACCTCGGCCGGCAACAGCTCCTGCTCATCCAGCGCAATGGCCGGCCGGCTGGCCGGGCCGTTGGCGCGTAGCTCCTCTGGCAATTCCCGGGGCAGCGTCACGGTGAAGGTGCTGCCCTGGCCCGGCTGGCTGCTGAAGGCCAACTGCCCTTGGTGCAGGCGCACCAGCCCGTGCGCCAGCGCCAGCCCCATGCCCGAACCCTTGGCCGAAGTGCCCTGCGCGCCTTGGTAAAACCATTCAAAAACGTGTGCCCGGTCCTGCGCACTGATGCCGGGCCCCGTGTCGGCCACGCTCACGCACAGGGCGCGGCCGTGGTCGGCGCTTTGGACGCTCACGGTAATCTGGCCATGCTCAGGGGTGAATTTCAACGCATTGGACAGTAGGTTGAGAAAAACCTTATCCAGTAGATTCGCATCAAACCAAGCCATTAAGACTGGTTCGGCGGTCAGAAATCGCAGGCGCACCCCCCGCAACTGGGCCGGCTTTTCAAACGCTTCCACCAATTCGCGCACGAAAGCCACCACGTCGCTTTCGGTGGCACGCACCGCCATTTTACCAACTTCAATTTTTCGAAAATCCAGCAGCTGGCTCACCAGTTGCAGCAGGCGCTGGGTGTTGCGGCGCACCAGGGCCAAGTCCTGCCGCTCCGGTCCCAACAGGTTGGAGCGGCTGAGCAGCTCTTCTACCGGTCCCATGATGAGGGTGAGCGGCGTGCGCAACTCGTGCGAGAAGTTGGTGAAGAACCGCAGCTTGGCTTCGGTGTCGGCGCGGGCCTGCTCGGCCAGGTCCTGAATCTGGTTGCGCTGGGCGCTGATTTCCTCGTTCTGCCCGCTCAATTGGCCGTTGAGCAGCGCCAACTGCCGGTTGATGAGCCGGTTGCGGCGAGCTGACCGCCAGGCGACTGCGCCCAGCAGCAGGGCTCCCAGCAACGTGGCCAACAGGCCGTAGAGCACGGTGCGCTGGCTGGCGTAGGTACCACGCAGGCTTTGCAGCAGCCCATGTTGCTGCTCAATGTCCTGCTGCTGCGTGAGAATCTTTTCGCGCTGCTGCATCATCATGCCCACGTTGGTCGAGTCGATGACCACCGTGCTCAAGTGGTTCTCTCGCTTGAAAGGCTGATGATTGAGGATTCTCAGGGCCGTGCGAATGGCGTCCTCACCGGCCGGAGAGTACAGCAGCGAGGCCTGCAGCACCCGCCGCTGCACCAAATCCAGCGCCAGACCGTCGACGCCAATGATGCGCACCTTGCGGGTCAGGCCCAGTTCCCGCAGCACCTCGGCGGCGCTGCGGCCCATGTTATCGTTGTGGGCAAAGATGAGCGAAGCCTCCGGATGCGCCCGCAAGGCTGCCTGCAAAGGCGCTTTCAGGGTCGTAACGTTCCAGTCGCCGTTCACCTGCGCGGCTATGCGCAGGTTCGGGTAAGCCGCCAGGCCCTGGGTGAAGCCCTGGTGCCGCCCCACCGTGGCCGCTGACCGTAGCGCGCCCAGCAACTCAATGACTGCGCCCCGTTCGTGCAGCAGCTGCGCGGCGTAGTGGGCAGCCGTCTGGCCCACTTCCACGTTGTTGCCGCCCACGTAGGCCGTGAATTGCGGCGAGGTGATGCGGCGGTCGAGCAGCAGCACCGGCACCCCGCTTTGAAATGCCGCTTCCACGGCCGGCGTCACCGGGCCGGGCTCGTAGGGCGACACAATCAGCAAGTCGATGCCGCCGCGCAGCAGCTCGCGGATTTGCTGGCTTTGCCGCTGGCTGTTGTCCTGGGCATCCAGCATGCGCAGCTGCACTTCGGGGTGGAAGCTGAGTTCGCGCTTCATGCCGGCCAGCACGGCCTGCCGCCAGATGCCGTGCGTGCTGCACTGCGAAAAGCCTATGCGGTAGGGGCGGGGCGCGGCCGTGCGGGCATTACCGCAGCCGCCCAGCAGCGCCAGCGCCGGCAGCAGCCACCCCAGGGTTTGAAAAAAAGTCCGGCTAATCACCACGGGCGTTCGACGAGCGGCCCGGCTATGAAGCAGTCGGCCCAACTCACCCAAATATACGGATAGCGCCACCCAGGTCGGCGGCTGTTCAGGCGGTGTTTTGAACCGACAGACTCGGGGCAACGGCCGTGGCATCGGGCACTCGCTACAGCAGTCACCTCGGTTTTGGGGCAATTATCACAATTGATTGTATATAAGGCATTGATAAAAAGTGTTTTGTGCCGATATTTTACGTAAACGATTCCGTAAAAAAACGTTTTTTTGGAGCCGTCTGCGGCTTTGAGTATTCTTTATTTACTGAATAAATGAGCCCTCACTCACTCAAGTAATCCCACCTACTATGCAAAAACATCGACTCATTTTACTACTGCTGGCGTTCCTGGGAACGTTTGCAGCGCAGGCCCAAACCCGGCAGATAACCGGGCGAGTGTTGAATGCGGGCGACAAAACGCCCCTGCCCGGCGTGTCGGTGCTGCTGAAAGGCACCACCACGGGCAGCACCACCAACCCGGATGGCGGGTTTGAGCTGAGCGTGCCCGCCAATGGCGGCACGCTCGTGTTTTCGTTCGTCGGATTTGAATCGGTGGAATCTGCTATTGGCTCCTCGACGGCCATCAACGTGCAGCTCAAGGAGCAGAGTCAGGGCCTCAACGAGGTGGTGGTGGTGGGCTACGGCACCCAGCGCAAGCGCGATATCACGGGCTCGGTGGCTTCTATCTCGGCCGAGCAGGTGGCCGAAACACCCATTGCCCGCGCCGACCAGATTTTGCAGGGCCGCGTGAGCGGCGTGCAGGTGACGCAAACCAACTCGGAGCCGGGCGGCAACGTGTCCATCCGCATTCGCGGCACCAACTCCATCAACACCGGTAATGAGCCGCTGTTTGTGGTGGACGGCTTTCCCGGCGCCGGAGACCTCAACTCCATCAACCCCAGCGACATCGAGAGCATTGAGGTGCTGAAAGATGCTTCGGCCACGGCCATTTACGGCTCGCGTGGGGCCAACGGCGTCATCCTCATCACCACCAAAAAAGGCAAAGTCGGCAAGGGTACCATCAGCCTGGAGGGCTACACCGGCGTGCAGGTGGTGCGCCACAAGCTCGATTTGATGGACGCCAAGCAGTTTGCGCAGTACCTCAACGACGTGACGCCCGGCGGGCCCGGGGCCACGCTGCCCGCACCCTACCGCCAAGGCCAGATTGACTCGCTGGGCAAGGGCACTGACTGGCAGGACGAACTGTTCCGCCCCGCCCGCATGAGCAACTACCAGCTGGGTTTCAACGGCGGCACCGAGGAGACCCGCTACAACCTTAGCTTCAACTACTTCGACCAGGAAGGCATCATCCTGAACTCCGGCTTCAAGCGGGCCACGGTGCGGCTGAACCTGGACAAGAAAATCAGCAGCAAGCTCAGCTTCAACTTTTCGAGCCAGGTGGCGGGCACGTTTGAGAACCGGGCGTTTGTGAACTCCTCGGGCGGCAGCAACGGCGGCGTGCTGCTCGATGCCCTACGCATCAGCCCCATCGTGCCGGTGCGCGACGCGTTCGGAGCCTACACCTACTCTAACGGGCCGCTGCCCTACGTGGAGGACGTGGGCAACCCGGTGGCCTACGCCGAGCAGGTGAAAGACCAGCGCACCACCGCCCGCGGGCTGTTCAACGTGGCGGCCAACTACGAAATCATCCCCGGCCTGACGGCCCGCTTTACCGGCGGCTTCGATTACAACAACAACCAAGTGAACGGCTACCGGCCGTCGGATATCTTCCAGGGCCGCCTCACCAACGGTTCGGCCACGCGCAGCACCACCTACCGCTACAGCTGGCTGAACGAGAACACGCTGACCTACGACAAGAAGCTGAACGAGAATAACTTCCTGAACGTAGTGGTCGGCCTCACGGAGCAGGAGTTCTTCGGCGACGGTTTTAACGTGCAGGACACTAACTTCTTTACCAACACGCTCGGCTCCGACAACCTGGCTTTGGCGGCCGTGGTGCTGCCGCCCGGCTCGTCGCGGCCGTCCAACCGGCTGGCTTCCTACTTTGGGCGGGTGAACTACCGCTTGTTCGAGCGGTTTCTGTTCACGGCTACGCTGCGGGCCGACGGTTCGTCGCGCTTCGGGGCCAACAACAAGTGGGGCTACTTTCCCTCGGCCGCGTTTGCCTACCGGCTGATTGACGAGAAATTCATGCAGGGCCTCACCTTCATCAGCGACCTGAAGCTGCGGGTGGGCTACGGCATCACCGGCAACCAGGAAATCCCCAATTACCAGTCGCTGGTGCGCTACGACGTGGGCGCCTACGCCTCGGGCAGCACCCGCCTGGTGGGCCTGGTGCCGCTGAACGTGGGCAACCCCAACCTGCGCTGGGAATCAACGGCGGCTGCCAACGTGGGCATTGACCTAGCATTTCTGCAAAACCGCGTGGTGGTGACGGCCGATGCCTACTACAAGAAAACCAGCGACTTGCTGCTACAGGTGTCGACGCCGCGGGCGACGGGCTACACCAACATCCTGCAAAATGCCGGCAGCGTGGAAAACAAAGGCGTCGAGTTTGCCCTGACCACGACCAATTTCGATTCCAAGCGGTTTTCGTGGACCACCAACCTCAACATCTCGGCCAACCGCAACAAGGTGCTGGATTTGAACGGCGAGTACGAGCGGTACGTGGGCAACTCCAGCTCCAGCCTGTTTGTGGGCTCGGGGCTGGGCCAGACCAGCCTGCTGCGCGTAGGGGAGCCCATCGGCACTTTCTTGGGTTACCAGTTCGACGGGATTTGGCAGAGCACGGATGAAATCGCAGCCAGCGGCACCAAAACTGTGGTACGCCCCGGCGACCCGCGCTACGTGGACCAGAACGGCGACAAGGTCATCACGGCCGACGACCGGGTAATTATCGGTCGGGCCCAGCCCAAGTTCATCTACGGCGTTACCAACGGCTTCAAGGTGGGCGGCTTCAACCTGAGCGTGTTCATCCAGGGCGTGCAGGGCTCGAATGTGCTGAACCTGAACCGTTACGAGCTGGAATCGGGCATCACGACCACCAACAAGCTGGCCACCGTGACCAACCGCTGGACGCCCACCAACACCGACACCAACATTCCGCGCGCGGGCAGCACGTTGCGCCGCAGCACCGGCATCGTGAGCGACGTGGTGGAGGACGGCAGCTTCGTGCGCCTCAAGACCGTGACGCTGGGCTATACGCTGCCTACGTTCAGCAAAGCTATCAATTCGGCCAGCGTGTACGTGACGGCGCAAAACCTGGTCACGCTCACCAAATACACCGGCTACGACCCGGAAGTGAACTCCTTCGGTGGCGACAACCTGAGCTTGAACACCGATTACAATGCCTTCCCCAGCAGCCGCACCTTCATTGCCGGCGTGCGCCTGGGCTTCTAATCCTCGACTTTCT
>JAQBNT010000253.1 GCA_028288445.1 Hymenobacter sp.
CGAAGCATCTCTCCCGCGTAAGTAATTCATTTACTAATGCGGCAGAGATGCTTCGACTGCGCTCAGCATGACGTTCTTATTTTTGGCAGGACGGGCTTGCTAATTCTTGCTGATTCCCCGTCGTGGCTAGGCCAGTTCCTTCAGAATGCGCTTGGTCATGGCCACGTGCTCTTTGAAATTGGCCAGGGCCACCGTGGCAATGTGGTGGGTTTCGGTTTCGGCGGGGCTGGGTTTGCTGAGCGGGGCCCGGAGGTAATTGTCCGTCAGGTCGCGCAGAAACTCGTGGTTGTCGTATTCGGCCTGCATAAAGAACTTGTCGAACGCGGGGCCGGCGGGCATGGTCCGGAACTTGTCGAGCGTGGCTTGGGCGTTGGCGTCCATCATCGGCTCGGGCGTGCCCATTTCCTTGAGCACCTGCACCACGGCGGTGGCTTCGGTCAGCTCAAACCCGGCGAATTCTTTGGCGTTGGCATTGGCGCATTTCGTTATCGCAATCTGGCAGGCCGCCAACGACAACGCCGCCCGCGGAATAACCGATTGCCGAAATTCGGTTTCATTGATGGTGCCGTTGGCGTTGGGGTTCATGGCCGGCTGGGCAGTATTGCCCGGCATGCGGCCGGTGTTCGGTTGGGTATTCATAGTAAATCAGGGAAGTGATGAGTTAAACCAAACCAGCAACGGGCCTCGGGCTGATGCGCGATGCCCCCGCTCTGGGAAATAAGCGTGCGGACATAGCGGGCTCGTAGTGCTCCCGGGCGGCCGCTCAACGGTCCTGCAGGGGCCCGCACGGGGTGGGTGGGCGTGGGTGCTCAGGGCCGCATCCGCAGCGGGTGAAAAAGCAATTTCAGCGTCCTGTTTCATTCCTTCCCCCTCTTCCCCGCCAGCACCCCGCCCCCACAGCCGTACCCAAGGCATCAATTACACACCATAACATATACAATTTACTATATTATTATTTCCCAAACAACTCCCCCCTTTTCCGCACTGAAATAAGCACCCGGCCGGCAGCACGGCGGCGCATCTACCGCCGTGCCATACGCAAGCGCCTCCCCTGCCGACCTTTGCCCCCATGCACACCCTTGCCCAACTGCGCGCCGGCCACCTCCACGGCCTCACGCGCTTAGATTTAGCCGAAGGCCTCACCAAATTTCCCCGCGAAATCTTCGCCCTGGCCGATACGCTCGAAGTCCTCAACCTGACCGGCAACGCCCTCTCCGCCTTGCCCGATGACCTGGGCCGGCTGCACAAGCTGCAGGTGCTGTTTTGCTCCGATAATCAGTTCACCGAAGTGCCCGCCGTGCTGGGCCAGTGCCCCAACCTAAGTATGGTGGGCTTCAAGGCCAACCAAATCCGCACGCTGCCGGCGGCGGCCCTCACGCCCGCCCTGCGCTGGCTCATCCTCACCGATAACCAGCTGGAAGCATTGCCGCCCGAAATCGGCCGCTGCCAGCAGCTGCAAAAGCTCATGCTGGCCGGCAACCGGCTGCGCGAATTGCCCGCAACGCTAGCAAATTGCACCAACCTGGAGCTGCTGCGCATCGCCGCCAACCGCCTCACGGAGCTGCCGGCGTGGCTGCTGGCCCTGCCGCGCCTCTCGTGGCTGGCCTACGCCGGCAACCCCTTCGGCGCGGCCACCGAGGGCCGCGTGGAGGCGCAGCAGCGCATCGGCCCCATCGCCTGGGCCACCCTGACGGTGGAAGAAAAGCTGGGCGAAGGGGCCTCCGGCATCATTTACCGCGCCCGCCGGGAGCAGCCCAACGTGGAAGATGTTGAGGTAGCCGTGAAGCTCTTCAAAGGCGCGGTGACCAGCGACGGCCTGCCCCACTGCGAAATGCTGGCCTGCATCGAAGCCGGGGCCCACCCCAACCTGATTGCAGTAGAAGGCAAAGTAAGCGCCCATCCCGCCGGAACCGAAGGCCTGGTACTGGAGCTGATTGACGACGCTTTCGGCAACCTGGCCGGGCCGCCCAGCCTGGCCACCTGCACCCGCGACGTGTATAAGCCCGGCACCGCATTCAGTCTCGAAACCGCCCTGGCTATTGCTTCCGGCATTGCCGCCGCCGCCGCCCACCTGCACACGAAGGGCATCCTGCACGGCGATTTGTACGCCCACAACATCCTGACTACCCGCGAAGGCAACGCCCTGCTGGGCGACTTCGGCGCGGCCAGTTTCTTCAATCCCGAGGACGCCGCCACGGCCCAAGCCTTGCAGCGGCTGGAAGTACGGGCCTTCGGCTGCCTGCTGGAAGAGTTGCTGACGCACTGTGACGAGGCCGACAAAGCGCCAGCGGCGGTAGCCGCGCTCTGGGACTTGCACCGGCGTTGCGTGGATTTGCAAGCGGGACGCCGGCCGCTGTTTGGAGAGATTGAACGGGTGCTGACCGGATTGTAGCGCGGACTTTTAGTTCGCGTCCCCGAACGATACCCAAACGGCGTTGATGGCGCGGGGACGCGAACTAAAAGTTCGCGCTACGCCCCTACTCCAGCCGCTGGTAGCGGATACGCGGCTGCACGCTACTGGTGTCCACGTAGAACGCGAAGGTGGTTTCGGCGCTGTTGATTTCGAAGCGCACCTCGGCCAGGCGCTTGGGCGGCGTGAAGCGCGGCATGGCGGCGAAGCGCATCTCCACGGGCACGCCCGTGCCGCCCAGCGGCAGCAGGTAGAGGCCGCGCTTATCGTCGAGCAGGTACTGGGTGGCGGTGGCCCGCAGCTGGAAACTGGGAATGGTGTAGCCCATTTCCTCGTAGAAGCCATAGTAGCGAAAGCGGCGCAGCACCCGCCCGGTCCGAATGTTGCGCACGAAGGCGTTGGGCGTGCGCAGCTGCTGCACGGTGGGCGTGCGGCCGTAGCCCTCCATGCCATCGGCAAAGCGGATGGGGTGCGCCTTGCCGGGCGCGTACACCACCAGCACGGTGCTGTCGCTGAGGAAGGAAGCGCCCACCAGCTCAGCATCGGGCCGCTCGAAGCGCATAGGCGGGCGGCCGGGCCGCAGCAGCTCCGACGCCGTGAGCAGGGCCGCGCCACTGGGCGAGAGTGCGGGCTCGGCCTCGGGGCCACCGCCGGGGCCGCGGCCCTCGCTCAGGCGCAGCACGTTGCCGGCCAGGTCCAGCAGGAGCACCACCTGGCCGCCCACGTCGCTGTCGGGCACCATAAAATCGAGGGTGAACACCAGCGCGCCCAGCGCCCGGCTGTAGCCCAGAAACTGCGGCAGGTAGGCCTCGCTCTCGGTCACGATATCGGCCCCGGCTTTCTTGAAAAACGCGGCCTTGCGCAGCTTGCGGCTGAAAATCTGGCGGCCGGATTGCTCGCGCAGCGTCACGGTGTAGTACCCCTCGAAGCCGCGCACGCGCTTGAAGCGGCCGGGCGTTTCCTCGTAGGTGGCCGTGAGGCGGCGGGTCGAATCGGTTTCGGCGGCCAGCAGCAGGTGGTAGGGCTGGCCATTGAGCATGACCAGGGTATCGGCCGCGGCGGGCGGGGCCCAGCCGGGGATGTCGGGCGGTGGCTTGGGCTTGGCCACGGGCGGGCGGGCAGGCGGCTCGGGCAGGGGCGCAGGCGCAACCGCCACGCTGGGCATGGCCCGCGCATCCGACTTGGTAGAATGAAGCTTCTGCTCGCAGCCCGCCAGCAACGCCAGCAGGCCCACGGCCACTAGATTGCGCATTATTTTGAGAGCCAGCCATTGGCGTCGAGCCAGTTGCGCAGGCGGTCCGTCCAGAGGTCTTTGGTGGTTTTATTGTTGAGCCCGAAGCCGTGGCCGCCCTTGGGGTAGAGGTGCATTTCGGCCGGCACGCCGTGGCGCAGGCAGGCCTGGTAGAACACGATGCTGTTGTTGACGGGCACCGTTTTGTCGTCTTGGGCGTGCACGAGGAAGGTGGGCGGCGTCTGGGCCGTCACCTGCAGCTCGTTGGAATACTGCCGGATTTGCTCCGCCGTGGGCGCTTTGCCCAGCAGGTTATCGCGCGAGCCCGTGTGCTTGAGCGTGTCGCTGAAACTGATGACCGGGTACATGAGCACCAGAAACGCGGGCCGCACCGATGTAGGCCCCACATTATCGCCCACCGGCTTGGCAAACTGGGTGCCCGCCCACGCCGCCAGGTGCCCGCCCGCCGAAAATCCCATCAGGCCGATGCGCTCGGGGTTGATGCTGTACTTGGCCGCCTGCTGGCGCACGAGGCGCAGCGCCTGCTGGGCATCGAGCAGCGGGGCAATGGATTTGTCGACCTGGCTTTCGTCGTTGGGCAGGCGGTATTTCAGCACAAAAGCCGTGACGCCGAACTCGTTCAGGCGCTTGGCCACGTCGTAGCCCTCGCTGTCGATGGACAGCCGGGTGTAGCCACCGCCGGGGCAGATGATGACGGCCGTGCCGTTGGCCGTGCCCGCCGCCGGCAGGAAGGCCGTGAGGTTGGGCTGCACCACGTTGGAAATCCGCACGCCGCCGTTGGCCAGCGTGACGCTGGTTTCCTGCACCGCGCTGGGCTGCGAATCGGGCACGGTGCCCGTATAAATCGGGAAAGTCTGCTGCGCGAGCAAGCGCCCGGCAGTCAGCAGCAGAAGCCCCATAAAGGCAAGAGTAGCGGTTGTTTTCATAGAATAGCGGATTGTACGCAAAAGTACGCCATCCGGCCGGATGGTGGCATTATTAAACAAGCACATGGTACTATCAGATGAAATTTCTGCAAAGCGCAACCTAAGTTGAATCATTCCGTACCGCCGGCGGTCTTTAGGCCATGCGCAAGACCACTCTGCTGGCCGCCGCCGCCCTGCTGGGCAGCCCCGGCCTCACCCTGGCCCAGAACACGCCGGACGACAACAACCCCAACGTGGATGCTCCGTTCGTGCGAAACATTCGCGCCGACCGTCCCGGCCAAACCATCACCGCCCAGGTGCTTCGCCCCGGCCGCCTGCAGCTCGAAACGGGCTTCCAGCGCCAGTTCGGCGGCGCAGGCCTGGCCCAAAGTATGAGCGCCGCCACGCTCCGCATCGGCTTCTTCAACAGCATGGAGCTGCGCGTGAGCCAGCCCTACTTCCACAACGGCCCCTCGCGCATCACCGAAGCCGGCCGCGTTGATTCCAGCGGCTGGGCGCCGGTGGTAGTGGGCGCGAAATTCATGATTTCGCCCAACTACGACACCCGCACGCAGGTTGCCATTCTGGTAGAGTCGGCGGTGCCGGGCACAGGTAGCCCGGGCCTGCGCGGCCCCGGCTGGGGCCCCGGTGGGCGCCTGCTGGTGAGCGAGCAAATTGGCGAGCGGTTCGGGCTGGAAGCCAACTTCGGCTTCAGCCAGCGCGGCCTCACCACCAAAGACATTGAAAAAGGCCAGTTCCTGGGCACCCTGGCCCTGAATGGCCCGCTGAGCGAGAAGGCCGGTTTTTTCGTGGAAGCCTACGGCTACGGCCGCCAGACTATGACTGCCGGTACCACGGCGGGGGTGTATTTTCGGCCCATTCCGGCCATGCGCCTAGACATTACAGCCGGGCAAGCGGTGAGCGGCCTGGCGGCCGGTACTTCCACGGTGGGGGCCGGGCTCACGTTTAAAGTGGGCAAGTAGGATTGGCTGGCACGAACCACGCAAAACAACGTTCAGCAAAAAGCCTGCGTAGTAACGCAGGCTTTTTTGCGTAAAATCAGCTCCTTAACTTGTTTGCTATGCGCCTCTCCTTTTTTCTGCTGACCCTGGTGGCCGTGGGCTGCCAGACCCGCCCACCCCAGGAAACTTCTGCTTCTCGCCCACCCGCTCGCGTGGTGCCCGAGGCGCAGCTACGCGAAACCCGCTGGGTACCGCGCCAACTGGCTGGCCAGCTCGTGGCCGTGCCGGCCGACACCCAAGAGCCTTTCCTGCTGCTCCGCGCCGATGGTACGGCCGAGGGAAACGGCAGCTGCAACCGCTTCCGGGGCACCTTTTTCAGCGAAAAACCTGGTGAGCTGAAGTTCAGCCCGCTGATGAGCACGCGCATGGCCTGCGCGGCCATTGCCATTGAGAACGAATTCACCAAAGCCCTAGGCCAGTCGAGCACCTACCGCATTAGCGGCGACACGCTGCTGCTATTCAATGCGACCAGTACGCCGGTGGCACGGCTGGAAGCGGTGTATTTGAAGTAGCTGTATTGCTGAATGGGTGAATGGCTGAGCGGTTGAATTGATTGGTTCGTAATCAATTCAACCGCTCAGCCATTCAGCTTTCTATTTTCAATTATCGTCGGTAAGCGGCGGAATGCGGGTGGGCGTTTGCTTGCCCGCCACAATGCCACTGGCACTCTGCGCAATGGCTTGGATGACGGCCGTCATGTTGGCCAGGCTCAGGCTTTCGACTTCGTCATCGACGGAATGATAGAGGCCATCCATGGGAATCTGGTCGGTGCTAATGGTGTGGGCGGGCACGCCCAGACGGGCCAGCGTGGCATTGTCGGAGCGGTAGAACAGGTTTTGCTCGGGGTACGGGTCGGGCTCGAATCGGAACTTGCTGCCGGCCAGGTTGGCTTGCAGCAGCTTGCCGAAATCGGACCGCTCGTAGCCGGTGATGAAGGCGGTGTTAGGGCCGAATTTGGCCTCTTTGCCAATCATTTCAATATTAAACATGGCCGCGACCTGCTGCGGGTCGAGCTGCTTCGAGAAAAACTGGGAGCCGAAGCCGCCTACTTCCTCCGCCGCGAAAGCCACGAATATGAGCGGGCGGGCATTGTCGTTTTTCTTCTTGAAATATTCGGCCAGGGCTACTACAGCGGTAGTTCCGCTGGCATCATCATCGGCCCCGTTGGCGATGGAGTCGCCGGCCACGGGCTTGAGGTAGCCGAGGTGGTCGTAGTGGCCCGAGAACACCACGTTTTCCTTAGCGCGCCTGGGGTCGTGGGCGGGCAGCTGGCCCACTATGTTGCGCAGCTCCACCGGCTGCACCACGCTGCTGGCGCTAATGCGGTAGGCGAGCGCTGCGGGTTTAGGCCCCAGCACAAATACCGTTGAGAAGGGTTTCGGTGGCTCGGCGCTGGTGGTGCCCTTCGCCACATAGCCCGCCAGCTGGCGGAAGATTTTGGTCTGGGCCGTATCCACGAATACCAGCGTGTTGGCGGCGGGGCGCAGATAGGAGAACATTTTGCCGCGCTCGGCGGGCTCGGGGCCGATGACCACCACGGCCGGGGGCTGGGCATCCTCGCTGGTCCAGCGCAGCGTGGGCTGGCCGGAAATGGCCACCGCCTGCGCCGGGGCCAGAGTTTGGTCGTTGATGACGGCCGCCACTGGACTGGTCAGGCCCTGGTACACGGTGAGGATTTGTTCGAAATTGGTTTGGCCCGGCAGCGGTTTCAGACCGATGCGCTTGAACTCGGCGGCCAGGAACTGAGCCGCTTTCAGCCCGCCGGGCTGGCCGGTACCCCGGCCCTGCATGTCGTCGGCGGCCAAGGTCTGGATGACTCGCGTGACCGTTGCGGCCGATACGGTAGTGGCTTTGGGGGCTGGTTTCTTGGCTGCTTTCTGGGCAGCTACGGGCAGGGTAGCCAGTAAGGCACCGAGGAGGATTAACTTTTTCATAATTCGCTTAGCTCAGGGTCAAAACCAAATCATCGGCACTCACGCGGGTGCCTTCGGGCAGTACCACGTCGGCCACGGTCAGGTCCTGCGGGGCGGTGATGGTGGTTTCCATTTTCATGGCTTCGATGACGAAGAGCGGGGTGTTTTTGGGCGCGGCCTGGCCGGGCTTCACCAGCACCTTGCTCAGCATGCCTTGGAGCGGGGCACCCATCTGGCGCGGGTTGGCCTTGTCGACTTTGGCGTTGCTGATTTTGGTGACGGCCACCGACTGGTCGCGCACCTGCAGGTTGCGGGTCTGGCCGTTGAGGGTAAAGAAAATGGTGCGGCAGCCCTCCTCATTGATGTCGCCCACCGACTCCAGGCGCACGATAACCGACTTGCCCCGCGCAATTTCGATAATGGTTTCCTCGCCCGATTTCAGGCCGTAGAAGAACGTCGAAGTGGGCACCTTGCTCACGTTGCCAAACTTCTGCCGGAAGGCCCAGTATTCCTCAAACACCTTGGGGTAGAGAAGCGACGAGAGCATATCAGTGAACTTCGCGCCCGGGAATTTCTCCTGAAACGCGGGCCATTCCTTATCAAAGTCGATGGGTGCGAGGTGCTCGTTGGGCCGGTCAGTGAAAGGGGTTTCGTTTTTGAGAATGAGCTTTTGCAGCTCGGCGGGCCAGCCGCCTTCGGGCTGGCCGATATCGCCGCGAAACAGCTCGCGCACCGACTCCGGGAAGTTCAGGCTTTCGCCTTTTTCCATCACGTCCTGCGGCGTGAGACTGTTGCTGACCATGAACAAGGCCATGTCGCCCACCACTTTCGAACTGGGCGTCACCTTCACGATATCGCCGAACATCATGTTCACGTCGGCAAAGCGCTGCTTCACTTCCTCGAACTTGTCGAGCAAACCCAGCGAGGCCGCCTGCGGGCGCAGGTTGGAATACTGCCCGCCGGGAATCTCGTGCTGGAAGACTTCGGAAGTGCCCGCTTTCAGACCCGACTCAAACGGGTAATACATTTCCCGCACGGCCTCCCAGTAATTACTGAATTCGTTAAGGGAATGCTGATTGAACTCGCGGTGGCGCGGCGTGCCCCGGAACATCTCCACCACCGAATTGAAGTTGGGCTGCGAGGTGAGGCCGGAGAGCGAGCCAATGGCCACGTCGATGACGTTGACGCCGGCTTCCACGGCTTTGGCATACGTAGCGGGCTGCAGCGAGGAGGTATCGTGGGTGTGCAGGTGAATGGGGATTTTCACCGTGTCGCGCAGTCCCTGAATCAATTCGGTGGCGGCGTAGGGCTTGAGCAGGCCGGCCATGTCCTTGATGCAGAGGATGTGCGCGCCAGCATCTTCGAGCTGTTTGGCCAGCTTGAGGTAGTAGTCGAGGGTGTATTTGGTGCGGTTCGGGTCCATGATGTCCCCGGTGTAGCAGATGCTGGCCTCGGCCAGGCGGTTAGTTTTATTGCGCACGAAGCCGATGCAGGATTCCAGCCCTTTCATCCAGTTCAGCGAGTCGAAAATGCGGAACACGTCCACGCCCGTTTCGGCCGCCTGCTGCACAAACCGCTCGGTCAGGTTATCGGGATAGGCCTTGTAGCCCACGCCATTAGCCCCACGAATGAGCATTTGCAACAAGATATTCGGGATGGCTTCGCGCAGCTTGGCAAGGCGCTCCCAGGGGTCTTCGTGCAGGAAGCGCAGGGCCACGTCGAAGGTCGCGCCGCCCCAGACTTCGAGCGAAAACGTCTGCGGGTGCTGTTGGGCATAGGCGCGGGCCACTTTCAGCATGTCCCAGGTGCGCATGCGGGTGGCCAGCAGGCTCTGGTGGGCATCGCGCAGGGTGGTATCGGTGTAGTGAATGAGCGGCTCGTTGCGCAGCCACTCCGCAAATTTTTCGGGGCCTAGCTCGTCCAGCTTCTGCTTCGTGCCGGGCGCAGGTGCGGTGTATTCGAAGTGCGGGATGTGCGGGCGGCGCGGGTTGGCGCGCGGGTCAAGCAGGTTGCGCACGTCGGGGTTGCCGTTCACCACCGTCTCGCCGATGAAGCCGAGCAGGCGCGTGGCGCGGTCCTGACGGGTTTCGAACTGGAACAATTCGGGGTGGTCCTTGATGAAATCGACGGTGGCGTGGCCGGTCTGAAACTCCTCGTTGCCGACGATATTTTTCAGGAACGGAATATTGGTTTTCACCCCGCGTATGCGGAATTCATCCAAGGCCCGCAGCATTTTCTGGGCCGCGCCGTGCAGCGTGGGCGCGTGGGCCGAGATTTTGACCAGCAGCGAATCGAAAAACGGCGATACCACCGCGCCCTGGTACACCGAGCCCTCATCGAGCCGAATACCGAAGCCGCCGGCCGAGCGGTAAGCCACAATGGTCCCGTAGTCGGGCTTGAAGTCGTTGGCGGGGTTTTCCGTCGTCACGCGGCACTGCACCGCGAAGCCGGCGCGCAGCGGCACCACATCGCCACCAAGGCCGATTTCGGGGTCGCTAAGCTTGTAGTTGGCGGCGATGTAAATCTGGGTTTTAATCAAATCCACGCCCGTAATCATCTCGGTTACGGTGTGTTCTACCTGGATGCGCGGGTTCACTTCGATGAAGTAAATCCGGTCCTGCTCGGGGTTCACCAGGAATTCCACGGTACCCACGTTGTCGTAGCCCACGGCCCGGCCAATGCGCAGGGCGTACTCGTACAGGAGGTGGCGCTGGTGGTCGGGCAGGTTCATGGCGGGCGCTACTTCCACCACTTTCTGGAACCGGCGCTGCACCGAGCAGTCGCGCTCGTAGAGGTGCACCAGATTGCCGTGGTGGTCGCCCACTAGCTGAACTTCAATGTGCTTGGGCCGTTCCACAAACTTCTCCAGGAACACCGTGTCGTCGCCGAAGGCATTCAGCGCCTCGTTCCGGGCCTCAAAAAAGCCCTTTTCCATCTGCTCATCGTCGCGAATGATGCGCATGCCGCGCCCGCCGCCGCCACTAGCCGCCTTCAGCATTACGGGGTAGCCGATGCGCTGAGCCTCAGATTTGGCGGTTTCGAAGTCGACCAAATCCGCTTCACTGCTCTCGATTTGGGGCACCTGGCATTGCAGGGCCACTTCCTTGGCGCGCACTTTGTCGCCGAGGGCTTCCATCACCTCGGGGCGCGGGCCGACGAAAATGATGCCTTCCTCGGCGCAGCGGCGCGAAAGCGTGGCATTTTCGGAGAGAAAGCCGTAGCCGGGGTGGATGGCGTTGGCCCCGTTTTCCTTGGCTACGCGGATGATGCCTTCGATATCCAGATACGGCTTCAGCGGCTCGTCGTCGCGGCCAATCTGGTAGGCTTCGTCGGCCTTGTAGCGGTGCTGCGAGTACCGGTCCTCGTAGGTGTACACGGCCACCGTGGGAATGTTGAGCTCGGTGACGGCGCGCATCACGCGAATGGCAATTTCGCCACGGTTGGCGACCAGGAGTTTAGTTATGTTCATAGAAGCAGTGGGTGATAGGCGCGATACGGCGAATGTAGGCGAAAGGCTGCCAGTTGCCGCTTTCCGGCCTGTTTTTATTGAGAAAAATGCCCGATACAAAGGCCCGCTTGCCGCTAGGAAGGTCGTTTGGTAAAAAGCGGGCAAACCTTCTGCCTGACCGAGGGTTAGCTTGGCACTCGTTTCGTCCAGCCCGCCCACATGCAATTTTCCGACAAAAACATTCTGATTATCGGTGCTTCTTCAGGCATTGGCCTGGCTACGGCCACGCTGCTCAGCGGCCTCGGGGCCAAGCTGTTCACGGCTTCGCGCCACCGTTCGCCGGAACTTCAGGCCCTGAACACCACGCACTTCGACTACGATGCCACGCAGGCCGTGGGCCCGGCCTTCGATGGCTTGCCCGAGGTGCTGCACGGCGTGGTGTACTGCCCCGGCAGCATCAAGCTGCGCCCCTTTGAGCGCATTCCCGTGGAGGATTTTCAGGCCGATTTCGACCTGAACGTGCTGGGGGCCGTGCGCGTCATCCAGGCCACCATCAAACGGCTGAAAAAAGCCGAAGGCACGGCTTCCATCGTGCTTTTCAGCACCGTGGCGGCCGATACGGGCATGAGTTTCCACGCCAGCATTGCCACTGCCAAAGCGGCCGTGGAAGGCCTCACCCGCGCCCTGGCCGCCGAATATGCCGCCAGCGGCGTGCGGGTGAACTGCATCGCGCCCTCGCTCACCAACACGCCGCTGGCCGCTGCATTATTAAACTCGCCCGAGAAGGTGGAGGCCGGCGGCAAGCGCCACCCCTTGCAGCGCATCGGCCAGCCCGAGGATTTGGCCTACACGGCGTCGTTTCTGCTGTCGAACCACAGCTCGTTCGTGACCGGACAGGTGCTGGCCGTGGACGGCGGCATGGGGAAATTGAAGTAAGTTATAGCCATGGAAATCTGCATCTTCTGGTACCGGCGCGACCTGCGTATTCACGACAATGTGGGCTTGGCGGCGGCGCTGGCCAGCGGCCTGCCGGTGCTGCCGCTGTTCATTTACGACAAGGAAATCCTCGACCACCTGCCCGAGAAGGCCGATGCCCGGCTCACCTTCATTTATGATGAAGTAGAAAAGCTGGCCCAGGAAACCGAAGCGGCCGGCGGCACTTTCGTGGCCCGCTACGGGCAGCCGCTAGCAGTGCTGGAGCAGTTGGTGAAAGACTTCGACGTGGCCGCCGTGCACACCAACGAGGACTACGAGCCCTACGCCACCAAGCGCGACACGGCCGTGGCCGCGATGCTGAAGAAGCACGGCGTAGGATTTCACGCTTACAAGGACCAAGTCATCTTCGCTAAGGAAGAAATTATGACTAAATCGGGCACGGTGCCCAAGGTTTTTGGTGCTTACCTAAAAGCCTACACAGCCAAGCTGACCGATAAATTATTAGAGCCGTACGACTCCAAGAAAGCCTTCCGGAAGGCTAACCTGCACCACGTTTCCAAAGACAAAGCCGGCCCGCGGCCCACGCTGGAAAGCATGGGCTTTGAGCGGAAGGAGCAGTATTTTCCGCCGGTGAAGCTGCCGGCCGAGAACATCGTGCGCAACTACCACAAGACCCGCGACACGCCCGCCAATGCCCACGGCAGCACCCGCGAGTCGCTGAACCTGCGTTTCGGCACGCTGAGCGTACGCGAGGTGATGCGCCAAGCGAAAGAACTGAACCCAAAGCTATTGGCTGAGATTATCTGGCGCGACTTCTTTATGATGCTGCTCTGGCATTTCCCCAACACCGCCACCGAGAGCTACGACCCCAAGATGCGGCACATTGACTACCGCAACAACGAGGACGAATTCCGGGCTTGGTGCGAGGGCCGCACCGGCTACCCGCTGGTGGATGCCGGCATGCGCGAGCTCAACGAAACCGGCTATATGCCCAACCGCGTGCGGATGACCGTGGCCGGCTTTCTGGTGAAGCACCTGTTCATCGACTGGCGCTGGGGCGAGCGGTATTTCGCCGACAAGCTCCTCGACTACGACATGGCCAACAATGTAGGCAACTGGCAGTGGATGGCCGGCACTGGCGCCATTTCGGCCCCGTGGTTCCGGGTGTATAGCCCCGAAAGCCAGCAGGCGCAGGTCGACCCGGAGATGAAATATATTAAACGCTGGGTGCCTGAAGTCGGTACTTCGAAATACCCTGCGCCCATTGTAGAGCACAAGTTTGGGCGCGAGCGGGCCGTGGAGGCCATTCGGGCGGCGCGCATCGTGACCGGCTAATTGCCGAAAAGCTGTTGGTTTTTAGCCGTCTGTCAGCCGAACCGTAGCGCCCCCGAAGCGGTTACACTTCCATGGAAAAGGACCGCATCAAACAAGCCTATCTCGACTTCGTGCTCAACGAAGGCCACCCGCCGCAATCGGTGTTCAAGCTCACGCAGCAGTTGGGCCTGGCCGAGTCGGAATTTTACCAGAGCTACCCCAATTTTGAGGCCATTGACCGCGAAATCTGGGCCGATTTTGGCCGGCAGGCGCGCGAAACCGCCGCCGCCGAGCCCGTGTGGGAAGGCTACGGCAGCCGCGAAAAGCTGCTGGCCTTCTACTACACGCTGCTCGAAATCCTCAAAAGCAACCGCTCCTACGCCCTGATGAGCCTGCGCCGCTCGCTGCACCGCATCCCGGCGCTGTCGCCCCGCGTGCTCGACGACTTCCGGCAGGACTTTGAATACTTTGTGGGCGACTTGCTGCGCGACGGCCGCGTGAGCGGCGAAATCGCCAACCGCCCGCTGGTGCAGGACGGCTACCCGCGCTTTTTCTGGCAGCAGGCATTGTTCGTGCTCGGCTACTTTGCCAAGGACGACACCGTAAATTTTGAGCGCACCGATGCCGCCGTGGAAAAGGCCGTGACGCTGAGCTTCGACCTCGTGGGCCGTAATACGATTGACTCGGCCGTGGATTTCGTGCGGTTTTTGGTACGGAAGTAACTTAACAATGGACGAACCCCAAACCTCCCTGCCGACCACTAAGGTGGCCCGCGCTGCCCGCTTTGCCAAAACCGGCTTTAACGTCGGCACCAACTACATAAAGCACTACGCCAAAAAGGCCGTAGGCGCGGAGTCTACCACGGAGGACCTGCACGCTGCCAACGCCGCCGAGCTCTACGGCACGCTGAGCGAGATGAAAGGCTCTGTGCTGAAAGTGGCCCAGATGCTGGCCATGGAGAAAAATATGCTGCCCACGGCCTACGCCAAGCAGTTTGCCCAGGCCCAGTATTCAACCCCGCCCCTCTCCGGCCCGCTGGTAGTGAAGGCGTTTCGGGATGCATTCGAGAAGTCGCCATTTCAGTTGTTTGATGAGTTTGAGCCGGAGGCGCGGCAGGCGGCCAGCATCGGGCAGGTGCATTTTGCGCGCAAGGATGGAAAAGCGTTGGCCGTGAAGGTGCAATACCCCGGCGTGGCCGACAGCATCAAGTCGGATATCCGGCTGGTGAAGCCCATTGCCCTGCGCATCATGGGCCTGAGTGAAGCCCAGGTACGCCCCTATATGGAAGAAGTCGAAACCCGCCTG
>JAQBNT010000011.1 GCA_028288445.1 Hymenobacter sp.
ACGGGGCCGCTTGCGCCACTTATTCCTGAAAAAGCCCGGCCTGAGCGCCGGGCTTTTTTGTGGGGCATTCGGCCATTGCGACCGATGCCGCCGGTTCGGCCCGGCTTTTGGAACTTTGGCCTCGCAACGGCGTAACCCGTGCACACATTCTTTCACTGGCAGTGGCCGCGTTGGCAAGGACCAGCCACTGCTGCAATCCCCATTTTCCTGTCATGAACCTCGATTCCCACCAAGCTCAGGTGAGCTACATCATTGGCCGCGACCTGGCCCGCAACTTTGCCCAGCAGGGCCTCGAACTGGACGTTGACACCCTGGCCGGCGCGCTGAAAGAAGGCCTGCAGGGCCTCCCTAGCCGCCTCACCCAAGAGCAGATGCAGGCCGCTATGCAGCAACTGCAGGAGCAAATGGGCGGTGCCGACGAAGACGATAATTCCCAAGACCCCGAATCCATGAAGAACAACAAAGCCGAAGGCGAAGCCTTCCTCGCCCAAAACGCCAGTAAAGCCGGCATCACCACCCTGCCCAGCGGCCTCCAGTACGAGGTAATCACGCAGGGCACAGGTGCCAAGCCCACCCTGAAATCGTCGGTAACCACGCACTACCACGGCACCCTGATTAACGGCACGGTGTTCGACAGCAGCTACCAGCGCGGCCAGCCTGCTACCTTCCCCGTCAACGGCGTGATTGCCGGCTGGACCGAAGCCCTGCAGTTGATGAACGAAGGTTCGAAGTACCGCCTCTACATCCCCTCCGACCTGGCCTACGGCAAGCGTGGCGCGGGCCGCGACATTCCCGGCGACACCGCGTTGATTTTCGACGTGGAGCTGCTGAAAGTGAACAACTGAGCGAGCGTAGCGGCGGGGTCAATCCCCGCCGCTACCCGCACGGCGGCCCCCACCTGGAGTCGCCCCACCAGCACCATTCCGGCTGTTTCCAAGACCATGAATCCCTTCGAAGCTCAGCCTCCCGCTGACCAGCCCAACGTGGCCCCGGAACAACCTTCCGGGGCCTCTTTGCTGCCTACGCCCGGCGCGGAAGCCGTGCCCACGCCCTCGGCGCCTCACTACCAGCCCGCTTTGCCCCCCGAGTCGCTGCCGGAACTGCCGCCGCTGCCCGAAGTCCGGTCCGACGACGGCCGCGTAGTCATCACCGATACCAGCGTGACGGTGCGGGGTCGGGAATTCTCGCTCCGTGAGCTGGAGCGGGCCGAAATCACGCCTGTGAAGTGGATACTGTGGTATTTGCTGGGTGGCCTGGGCCTGGCCTTTGTCATGATTGCCTTCCTGCAAAACCAGTTGCGCACCGGCCCGGCCATGCTGGGCATGGTAGCCACAGCCCTGCTGCTGGCCTACGGGCACCGCGGCACCAACCGCCTACGCCTGCACCGCCTGGGCCGCGAAGTAGTCAACTTCGCCCTGCCCGGCGAAACCGCGCCCTGGCAGCGCCTCAGCGCCGAGCTGAACCGCCGCATCTTCCGTGTACACGACTACGATGCCCGCCAGGCCGCCGCCCTCCTCGCCGCCGCCGACGAAGCCATCCGCCAAGCCGCTGCCGATGCGCAAGCCGCCGCTGATAATGAGGTCGCTGCAAATAATAATCCGTTAGATATCAGCTAATACGACTTTTCCGGCAGGAAACCGTAAGCACATTCCGGCACTAGGGCTGCTACCTTCGCGCCCCGTAATTCACCCGTAGCACCCAAAACCTGCCGATTATCGCTTTCAACTTACCGCATGGACTCTAAACATTCGCATACCGCTATATCCGGAGCGGGACTGCTCATTGCCCTCGGCATTATTTATGGCGACATCGGGACCTCGCCGCTCTACGTGATGTCGTCCATCCTGAAAGGAGCCAAGGTGCCGGACATGATTGATGCCCACCTGGTGCTCGGCGGCATTTCCTGCGTGATTTGGACGCTCACCCTGCAAACCACCGTCAAGTACGTGCTGCTCACGCTGAATGCGGACAACAACGGCGAAGGCGGCATTTTCTCGCTCTACGCCTTGGTGCGGCGGCGCGGGGCCTGGCTCTCGGCCGTGGCCATCATCGGCGGTTCGGCCCTGCTGGCCGATGGCGTGATTACGCCGCCCATTTCGGTGTCCTCAGCCATTGAAGGGCTGAAAGCTGTCTATCCGGCCCTGACGCAGGACATTATTGTGTTCATCGTCATTGGCATCATCGCGGGCCTGTTTCTGCTGCAAAGCTTTGGCACTCAGATTGTAGGCAAAGCCTTCGGGCCAATTATGTTCCTGTGGTTTACGATGCTGGGCGTACTGGGCATCAGCTGGATTATCCAGAACCCCATCATCCTCAAGGCCTTCAACCCCTATTACGCCTACGATTTGCTGGTGCGTTACCCGGGTGGCTTCTGGCTGCTGGGCTCGGTGTTCCTGTGCACCACCGGGGCCGAGGCCCTGTATTCGGACCTGGGCCACTGCGGCAAAGGCAACATCCGCATCAGCTGGACTTTTGTAAAAACCACGCTGCTGCTCAACTATTTGGGGCAGGGCGCATGGCTGCTGGGCCATTTGGGCGAGAAGCTCAACGGCCGCAACCCCTTTTATGAGTTGATGCCTTCGTGGTTCCTGCTCATCGGGATTGGTATCGCTACCATCGCGGCTATTATTGCTTCGCAGGCACTCATCACGGGCTCGTTTACGCTGGTGGCCGAGGCTATCCGCCTGAACATGTGGCCCAAGGTGAAGCTCAACTACCCCACCGATGTAAAGGGCCAACTCTTCGTGCCCAGCATGAACCGGCTGTTACTATTGGGCTGCATCGGAGTGGTGTGGTACTTCAAAAAGTCGGAAAACATGGAAGCGGCATACGGCCTCGCCATCACCCTGACCATGTTGATGACAACCATCCTGCTCACCATGTGGCTAAAGATGAAGAAGGTGGCTCTGCCACTCATCATCCTGTTCGCGGTGGTGTACGGCGTCATCGAAGGCTCATTCCTGATTGCCAACATGATTAAGTTTCCGCATGGTGGCTGGGTGTCGCTGGCTATCGGCGGCACGCTCATGGCCGTGATGTACGTGTGGCTCAAGGCGTTCTACATCAAGCGTCGCCTCACGGAATTCGTGCGGCTGGAGCCTTACGTGGACGCCCTCAAGCAGCTCAGCGACGACGAATCCATCCCGAAATACTCAACCCACCTCGTATTTCTAACCTCGGCCGAGCGCAGCACCGAGATTGAGCAGAAAATCATCTACTCCATCTTCCAGAAGCGGCCCAAGCGCGCGGATATCTACTGGTTCATCCACGTCGACACCACCGACGAGCCGTACACGATGGAGTACAAAGTGACCGAAGTAGCTAAGGATGACGTGTTTCGCATCAATTTCCGCCTCGGTTTCCGGGTGCAGCAGCGCATCAACCTCTACTTCCGCAAGGTGATTGAGGACCTGGTGCGCAATAAGGAAGTGGACATCACCTCGCGCTACGAGTCCTTGAGTAAGCAGCACGTCACCGGCGATTTCCGCTTCGTGGTGCTGGAGAAATTCCTCAGCATCGAGAACGACTTCCCCACCGTGGAGAAACTGGTGATGCAGGCCTACTTCTACATCCGCCAGTTCATCGCCTCTGAGGACCAGTACTTTGGTTTGGACACGTCTTCAGTGAAGGTGGAAAAGGTGCCAATGGTAATCGCGCCGGTGCGCGAAGTGGCCCTGAAGCGCATTAAGTAGCCGACACTTTGACGCAATAAAAAAGCCCTGTGCAATGCACAGGGCTTTTTTATTGCGTCAAAGTGTCGGCTACTTATTTCCCTAGCCACTTGGCCAGCACTTTCTGCTGGGCGGCTGTGGGGCTGGCCACGGGCTGCACCGTGAACTTACGGTCTGGGTTGGGCAGGGCCTTCAACGTAATGTCGCGGGTGAGGCCATCGCGGCGCACCTGCAGCTTCACTTCAGTACCCACGGGGCTACTGATGAGGGCTTTCACCGTCTCGTCGCTGGGCGCGGCCCCGTTGATGAGCAACACTTCGTCGGTGGCACTGAGGCCGGTGTTCCAGGCGGCGCCATCGCGCACCACGCTGGCTACGAGCAGCTTGCCGGTGCGGTTCGAGAAGTTGGCTCCGAGCGTACCATCGGTGCTCAGCGGCGCGCTGGTCAGCGTGAGGCCGGCGTAGCCGAGGGCGGTGGCGAAGTCGATGGGCTTGGTGTTGTATACGTTATTCTGGAAGAACTCATCGAAGCGGCGGCCGGCCACGGTGGTCACGGCATCCTGGTATTCCTGGTCGGTGAAACCACGCTTGGCTTTTACGTAATACGTGTCGTAGAGCAGGCGGAACACGTCGTCGAGGTGCTTCGCGCCATTGGTGGCCTGCACGATGTTCAGGTCGAGCCACGTACCAATCAGGTCGCCTTTGGGGTAGTAGCTGATTTGGGTGTTGTTGGAGTTTTCATTCGGCCGGTAAGACTTAATCCAGGCATCGAAGCTGGATTCGGCGGCCGACTGAATGCGGTTGCCGGGCGTGTTTTCGACTTCCGTAATGGTGTTACCCAGCTTGCCCAGATACTCCTCGCGGCTGAGCACACCGCTGCGCGCCAGAATCTGCTTGGAGTAGTACTCGGTCATGCCCTCGCTCACCCAGAGCATGTGGGTGTAGTTTTCCTGGTCGTAGTTGAACGGCCCCAACGCCACCGGCCGGATGCGCTTCACGTTCCAGAGGTGGAAATACTCGTGTGCCACCAGGCCCAGGAAGGATTTCAGGCCGGCATCGGTGCCGTAGGTGGTGCGGCTCACCTCCAGGGTGGTTGAATACAGGTGCTCCAGGCCGCCGCCGCCGCGCTCCAAGTTGTGCACGATGAACACGTAATGGTCGAGCGGATTCTGGCCCAGTACGCGGTGCGCTTCTTCGCACACGCGCTTCATGTCGGCCACCAGCTTGGTGTCGTCGGCGGTGTAGGTACCGTACATGGCCACCTGGTGCGGGGTACCGTTGGCGGTGAATTCCAGCACTTTCTGGTTGCCGATTTCAATCGGGGAATCCGCCAGCTCGTCGTAGCTCGCGGCCTTGTAAGTGAACTTACCGGAGCCAGGGCGCAAAGCGGTGCTCACTTTCTCCCAGCCGGCGGCAGGCTGCACAGTGAGCGTGCTGCCCAGCATCTTATTATCAGCCGGGTACATGAACACGCTGCTGCCGTTCAGGTAGCCGTGGTCGGCGTC
Source organism: Hymenobacter sp. (assembly GCA_028288445.1). Classification (GTDB taxonomy): domain Bacteria; phylum Bacteroidota; class Bacteroidia; order Cytophagales; family Hymenobacteraceae; genus Hymenobacter. The sequence continues at coordinate 5,176 of JAQBNT010000011.1, forward strand.
GATAAACGACGTGCGCACGCTTAGCTCAAACGCATATACCCGGTAGCTCACCCGGAAGCTGGCTTGCTTGGGGTGGCGCACCCGCCAGGTGTTCTTGTTGATTTTCTCCACCGCCAGGGCCTGTCCGCCGCTGGTCTGGGCCTGGAAGCCCTCCACGTTCTTGGCATACTCGCGCACCAGGTACGAGCCGGGGGCCCACACGGGCATTTTCACGTCGGTATAGTCGGCCGCAAAGCCACCCAGTTCCATCTTCACCTCGAAGTAATGGGACTGCGGCAGCGGCATGGCCAGCGTGTAGCGCAGCGTGGGCACAACGGCGGTCGGGCGGGCGTTGGCACCCTCAGCTGCCATCAGCAGTCCCGCCAGAGCAGCGGCGCGAAGTAGTACGTTTGAATTTATCAGCATTCGAAAAATGTCTAGATTGGAAGCAAGGGCACAAAGTAAGCCCCACGGGTTGCCTCCAACCTAGCGGGCAGCCCTGCCGTTAGGAGCTAGCGTGGCGCTTATCCGGCGGCCTCGCCCCTTTTGCCGGAATTTTGTATGCGATATATCTGGATGATTTTTGTAGGGCTGCTGCTGGCGATGGCAGGCATTCTGCCGCGCCTGGGCAAGCACAAGCCTGCCCAAATTGCCACGACAACCAGCCCCGACGACTCCGCGCTACGCGCCCAGCCGGCCTCTCTGCGCACCGCTGCCAGCACCACCCTCCCGCCCCGCGCCGACAGCGTGGTGGCCTTCGGACTGGCCCAACGCGGCACGCCCTACGTGTATGCCGGCACCTCGCCGCTCACCGGGTTCGACTGCTCGGGGTTCATCATGTACACGTTTGCCCATTTCGGGGTGCCGGTGCCGCATTCCACGGCCTTGCTCATTGACGTGGGCCGGCCCGTGGCCCGCTCCGAGGCCCAGCCCGGCGACATCGTCGTGTTCACGGGCACGGCCACTACCAGCACCACGCCGGGCCACGCCGGCATCGTAATATCACCTCGGGGCGAACTGCCGCTGCGCTTCGTGCATGCCTCCTCCTCGCGCCGCGAGCCGTTTGTGAAAGTGAGCCAGGTAGAGAATTCCGATTACGAGCGGCGCTTCATGCAGGTGCGGCGGGTGCTGGGGCCGGGCACGGGCCTCGTGGCCACGGCGCGGCCGAAGCTGTTGCCGGCCCCAGCCAGCACGCCGCCCGTGGCCGCGCTGCCCGCCCGTCGGGTGGTGGCAGAAGTAGCCGCGCCGATGCCCGCGCTCCCGCAGCGGCTGGCTACTAAGAAATACCCAACCGCTTCGGTCACCGCTAAGAAGGCTACAGGCAATAAAGTGCCCATTAAAGCAACGGCTAAAAAAGTATCAGCGAAAGCTTCCGTAACGGCTAAAAAGAAGGCGACCGCTACCGCCAAGCGCAAGGTGCCGGCCAAGCCAACTCACGCAACTGTCAAGAAGCATCGTGCCACCAAAGCCAGGAAGTAAGCCCTTCAAAACCGCTTAAACGCAGCGATGCCCGGCCTGCCTTTGCCGTCCCAGTAAAGGGCGGCTGGGCAAACCGGGCATCTAATCCTTCAAATCTTACCAAGCGGCGAAACTGGGGTGCAGTTCCGGCGTCTTTCAGATAAGACCTGGCCGAATGTGGGCAGCCTTAGGAGCTACCCCACGAAGCTGTTGTTAGGCGCGTACTGCGGTGAAGCGTACGACATTCGACAGGCTTGGCAGGATTTGTTTGGGACTACTTGACATTTTGTACCTCCTTTCTTTACGTTCGACATAGCCTCAATTTCGCAGCCCAGCACATTAGGGCCGCTCAAATGGGGTCGTAGCACTCACTACTGAGCGGTAAAGTTAATAGCCGGGGCTAAGGTTCAAAATATGCCGAGCTTTTTTGGGGCAATACTGCCCCAAAAGCGGCTTTACAGCTGATTAACAGCGGTATTATTTTCAAGGCCGACCACCGATTTTCTTCCAAGTGGCCCGGCGCGCAAACTTGGCCGTAAACTTGCCATATCGGCCATAGATGACCGGCCGGCTTGGTGTCTGAAATTTTTGCTTACCTTTTCCCCTCAAACCCACCTCATCCAATCTTCAGAAATGAAAAAAACCTTGCTCTTACTGGTTGCCCTCGTGCTGGGCCTCGCTGGCATGGCCTCCGCCCAAACCATGTCGCCGCTGGGCATCTGGACCAACGCCGAGAAGAAAGCCACCTTTGAAATCTACAAGTGCGGCGACAAGCTGTGCGGCAAAATCGTGAGCCTGACCGTTCCCAACGACCCCGCCACGGGCAAACCCAAAACCGACTCGCAAAACCCCGACGCCAAGCTGCGCAGCCGCCCCCGCCTGGGCCTGGTGTTCATGCAGGGCTTCAAGTACGACAGCGACAACAAGTGGGACGATGGCAAAATATACGACCCCGAAAGCGGCAAAACCTACTCCTGCTACATGAAAATGGAGAGCCAGAACACGATGGAAGTAAAAGGCTACATCGGCTTCTCGCTCATCGGCAAATCGCAGACCTGGACGCGGGTGAAATAACCCCGGCGGCCTGCCTGCTTCGCTAGTGCTCCGGCCGGCTTTCTCCCCAGAGAGCCGGCCGTTTTTTGTGGCACGGTATCGGCAATGCGGCAGCGAACCGGGCTTATTTGGGCATATTTGAAGGTTCATACCGCCCGTAGCGCCTAAACTATTTGCCCGAGCCGGTGTTTCGACTCCACTAACGCCCCCTGTTTTGTTCGATTTTATCCAGCAATTGTTCCGCTCCAAAGCGGCCGCCCCGGCGGCTTGGCACGCCGTGTCCCTCACGGCGGCGCAGGCCCGGCGACACGCCCGCTGGGTCGAGCAGCGCGTGTTTCTGAACTGGCTGGAACCCTACTATAAAGCCTACCATCTGCGCAAAGGCGGGGCCGGCGGCAGCCGGGGCCTGCAAGTGCAAATAATGCACGAGGCGGGCCGCCAGGGGGCCATGTTTTTCTTCGACCCCACCATCGGCCCGGGCAATTTCCGGCACTTCTACGAGCACCTGGGCGAGCGCCTGCTCGGGCTGGGCTACCACCGCGCCTGCGCCGACCAATGCACCCAGCGCAAGCAGCACCTGCGCGAAACTGTTCTCAAGCAGCTCTTCAAGCCTAACCCTACCGACTGCCCCGAAACGGGCAACTGCAACCAGCGCTTCGGCCTGGTTACCATTGATTTGGTGGCAGTAAACGGGCAGCCCATGTTCATCCGCCTCACCAGCAACGCGGTGCTGCAACCGGGCTTCACGCCCGCCAGCTCGTTCGATGAGCTGCTCCAGCACCTGCTCGATGCCCCGCCGCCCACGCCGGCCACCCAGGCATTGATAGCCGACTACCACAGCCAGTTTTAACGGCTCGGAGCCGTTCTATTAAACACAAAAAAGGCCGCCCCAGTCCAGGAGCGGCTTTTTTTGGCGAAAGCAGATAGTTATTCCCGCACAAACTGCCCCCGGCCCAGCATGTCGCCATCGGAGCCGAGCAGGCGCAGGTAGTACAGGCCCGGGGCCAGGGCGTGAGTATCGAGTTGGGGCTGAGCGGTGCGCAGAGCCTGGCGCAACACCACGCGGCCGGTGGCATCTACCACTTCGGCGCGGGCGGTGGCGGCGGGCACGGCGGCGAGCTGCAGCTGGTCGTGGCAGGGCACGGGGAACAGGGTGAGCGGGGCCACGCCGGCGGTGGCGCGGGTGGCCAGCGCAAGGCTGTTGTCGCGTGTGGGCGCAGGGGCGGGCAGGTCCAGAATCCACTGGTCGGGGTCGACGGCGATGCTGGAAACTGTGCCATTCACGGCGAACTGAAACGACTGGATGGCTTGCGACTGGCGCAGACGCACGGTTTGCGTGGTGCCGTTGGTGAAGGTGAGGCGGTAGTCAACCTGGGTGTCGAAGAAGGGCGTGACGGCGGGCACCGAGGCCGTTTCGGTTACGCGCAGCACGCAGGCGCTGCCCACCTGGTTCCACCGGCCGTTGAAGGTGGGGTAGCCATTGCCCCGAAACCACTGCTGAAAGAAGTAGGTGAGCGAGAAGCCGGCTTCGGCCTCGAAGATGCGCTGCAAGTCGGCGGTGTGCGCCGTAGAAGCGCGGTAGGTGGTCTGGTACGTGCGCAGGGCGCGGAAAAACTTCACGTCATCGTTCAGCAGATAGCGCAGCATGTGGATGACGGCCGCGCCCTTCTTATAAGTCAGGGCCGTGCTGAAAATGCGGTTGACGTTGGTGGTGTCGGCCACATACACGCTGCCGGAGTTCTGCAGGGCCGTGCCGTGCGTATTGTCCATCCAGGAGCGAGCGGTGGCGGGCGTGGTAAAGGTTTGGTACGAAAGGTATTCACCATAGGAAGCGAAGCCTTCGTTCAGCCAGATGTCTTCCCAGGAAGCACAAGTCACGTTGTCGCCGAACCATTGGTGGAACAGCTCGTGGGCCGTGAGGTTGAAGAAAAAGCCGTCCTGCGTGGTCATGGTCTGGTGCTCCATGCCGCCGCCCAGGCCCAGCGGGGCCATGCTGTGGCCATATTTTTCGTTGGCAAATGGGTAGAGGCCAACCAGGTTGGAGTAGTTTTCGATGAAGCCCGGCGTCCGGTCAATCTCGCTTTGGTAATAGGTCAGCGCATCCTGGTTGTACAGGTAGTTGACGATGGGCACCGTGGGGCCGCCCGTGGGGTGGGCATAGTTCACGTACTCCACGTAGGGCGCTACCGCCACCGATATCAGGTAGTAATCAATAGCATGGCGCGATTTCCACTCGTAGCGTACCTTGTTATTGGGTAAGCTCACGGTGCGCACAAGCACGCCGTTGGAACCCACTTTGTTGGGCAGCGTGGTGGTCACCCACACGTCGCTGGAGTCGGCCTTATCGGTCAGCACCTGCTTGCACGGAAACCACTCGTGGGCCGAAAACGGCTCCGACAGGCTGTAGGTAATGTTATACGGGATGATGTTGGTGTAGCCAATCTGGCCCTGGTTGCGGTTGCTCAGGCCGTTGCCGATGGCGGCCGAGTTACCGCTCGGGGCGGTGCCGTGGTAGTAGATGCGGGCATCGGCCAGGGCGTTAGCGGGGGCCACCTGGGCCAGCTTCGCGTTCACGTCCTGCCCCACCCGCCGGATACCGGGCGAGCGTTTTCCGTTCACCACCACCGAGTCGATGAGCAGAGTAGCCGTGCCGGCGGGCGAGCCCGCCGGGGCCTGGTATAGCTCAAAAGCCAGCGAATCAAGCGCTTGATTACCCACCCGCACCCGCATCAGCACCGAGCCGGCCACGTTTAGCGACGTATTCTCCAGGGCCAGGTCGAGCTTGTAATACTTGACGTCGTAGCGGTTCATTTTGGCGCGGTGCGCCACCGAGGATGTGGCCGTGCGCTGGGCGTTGGCGATGCGGCCCGCCGCACAGACCAAGCCGGCATCCGGCCCGGCCTCAATCTGGCGGGGCGCGGCGGGTGAAGATTGCGCCAGCAGCGGCGCTGGGGCGCTCAGCAAGGCACTGGTAACTAACGCGTAGAAGTGACGACGCATAAGGAAAAAATGTGGAAGATTGAGGGAATTGAATCCGGTTTGCGCCGGTTGGGAATTCAGTATCCGAAGGTACGTTGGCTAAGGTCAAAAAGGCTTGGACCGCACCAACGGCTGCGCCATTCAACTACCAGCGGCCGGGGGAATTATATGTTGGCTTAGGCGGGCGTATATTTCGGCTTTATCAGGATTTAATTTGCTTTTTTCCTTTTGGCATGCTCTACCGCTCCCGCCTGCTCCAGCCCTTTCCATTTGGTTTTCTGCTATTTATAATGGGCTGGCTGGGGTTGGCAGGGCCGGCAAAAGCTACGCATATAGTCGGGGGTGAGATGGAGTTGGTCCACAATTCCGGCGATTCTTACACCCTCCTGCTCAACCTTTATTTTGATGCCTACTACGGCAGCCCCAGTGCCCTCGATGCCGACCTGACAGCCAGCATTTTCGACAAAGCCACCAACAACCGGATGATGAACGTGCTGCTGCCCCTCACCAGCAACACCTTCGTGAGCTACACCAACCCGGCCTGCGCCAAGCCCACGCTCAGCACCCGCAAGCTGGTGTATAGCAAGCTGATTACCCTCCCGGCCGGCACGTACAACGGCCCGCAGGGCTACTACGCGGCCGTGGAGCGCTGCTGCCGCAACAACTCTATCAGCAACATTATGGACCCCGGCGGGGCGGCCCAGACCTTCTACCTCGAGTTTCCGTCGGTGGTGCGGCGCGGCCAGCCTTTCTACGATTCCACGCCGCGCATCTTCCCGCCCCTAGCCGACTATGCCTGCCGCGACGAACTGTTTTACTACGATTTCGGCGGCCAGGATGCCGACAAAGACTCGCTGGTGTACGAGCTGGTGACCCCGCTCAACGGGCATTCCAGCTCCAACCAGCCCAAGCCGGCCTCGGCCGCGCCGGGTCCCTATGCCACCATCACCTGGCAGCAGCCGGCCCCGGCCTTGCCCGGCCAGCCCGCGCTGCCGCCCCTGGGCACGCTCAACCAGATTCCGGGCACGCCCACGCTGCAAATCAACCGGTTCACGGGGCGGCTCACGGTGCGGCCCAGCGATTTGGGCCTGTTCGTGTTTGGCGTGAGCTGCTCGGAATACCGCAAGGGCGAAAAAATAGGCGAGTCGCGCCGCGACTTCCAACTGATGGTCCTCAACTGCCCCACCAACACCAAGCCCAGCATGGTGCTGCTGCCGGCCACCGCCAGCAACGCGCCCTACCGGCCGGGCCGCGATACCCTGCGCCTGGTGCCGGGCGGCAACCACTGCGTGCGCCTGCGCTTCACCGACCCCGACCCGAACTCCCGCCTCACGCTGTCGCTCAGCCCGGTCAATTTTTCGGGCCTGCTGCCGGCCTTCACCACGGCCACCAGCGGCGCGGTGCGCAGCCCCGGCCAGCCCGATACGCTCACGGCCACCCTCTGCTTTCCCGACTGCATCAATACCCACGGCAAGGTTTTCCTGCTGGATGTGGTGGTGGGCGACGACGGGTGCAGCCTGCCCAAGCGCGATACCGTGCGGGTGGCCTTCACGTCGGTGCCCCCGCCCAATTCGCCGCCCACGCTCACCACCACGGCCGGGCCGTCCCTGCCCTTACACGTTCGGGTGGGTGACCTGGTGACCTTCAATCTGACGGGCGCAGACCCCGACAACGACCCCATTCAACTGGAAATGACCGGACAGGGATTTTCCCCCGGCAGCCTGGGAGCCACCCTGACGCAAACCGCCGCCGGCAACCAGCAGCTGGGCCGCTTCAGCTGGCGCGTGGATTGCCGGGCCGTGGGGCCGGATTCGCTGCTGGTGTTTCAGTTTGCGGCGGCCAATACACCCTGTGAGGCGCGGCAGGCGACGACGATTTCGGTGCCGATTATCGTCCGCTACGCCAATACTCCGCCGGTGCTCACGGCCAGCCCGCTGTTCCCGCTGCCGGCGGGCCCTGGGGTGCTGCCCGTGGTGCGCCTGCCGCTGGGGGCCACCTTCACCACCGCGCTGGCCGGGGTTGATGCTGACCGCGACGGCCTGACTTTGACGGCCACCAGCGAGAATTTTTCGCTGGCCGAAGCCGGCATGCGTTTCACGGCCCAGAACGGCGTGGGCGTGGCGGCCGGCACCTTCCGCTGGGACGTGAGCTGCGATGCCGTGGTGCTGCACCGCCCGCTGGAGGTTACCTTCCAACTCGTGGACGCCACCTGCCGGCCCGCCGCCCAACGGCAAACCGTGCGCTTCGAAGTCATCCGGCCCGACTCGCCGGAGCTGAAGCTCTACAACATCATCACCCCGAACGGCGACCGGATAAATGACGAGTTCCGCCTGCCGGAGCTGCCGCTCAATTTCTGCGACGAGCAGTTTGCCAGCGTCCGCATCTTCTCGCGCTGGGGACAGCAGCTGTTCGAATCGCACGACCGGGATTTTCGCTGGCCCGGACAGGGCAGCGGCGGTCTGTACTATTACTTGGTGACCTACACCGATGGCCGCTCTTTTAAAGGTTGGCTGGAGGTGAAGCCATAAACGACGAATTCAATACCGACCCGTTTCCAACGCAAAGGGCCGCTCCATCTGGAGCGGCCCTTTGCGTTGGAAATCAACAGTCGATGCCCGATGATTTGCATTTTAATACATGAAAAGAAAGACAGCAAACAGCGCCACCCACAGCACATCGATGAAGTGCCAGTAGGTGCCCAGTAGCTGTAATTGTCGCCGGTAATAGGGGTTACGGATGAACACGAGCGAGCGCACGGCATCGCGGTCGGCGTGGGTCACGCGCAACAGCAGCGCCAGCAAAAACAGCATTCCGCCCAGCAAATGGGCGACGTGCAGGGCTGATATCAGGTAGATGAACTGGCCGCTGCTGGTGCTGGTGCTGCCTTGGAAAAGCACGCCCTGCGTCATCAAATCGCGCCAGCCCAGCACTTGCAGGCCGGCAAATACGCAGCCCAGCAGCAGCGTGGCTCCCAGGCAGCGGGCTAGGCTGCCCAGGTCGTCCTGGGCGTAGAGGCGCCGGGCCTGGCCCATGGTGTAGCTGCTCAGCAGCAGCACAATGGTGCTGAGCGAAAAGAAGCGGGGCAACGCGTGCAGCCCGGTGGGCACCCCGCTACGCAGGCGAGTGGTCACGTAGGCCGCCACCAACATCAAAAACATGATGGCGATGGCGACCATGGCCAGGTAGCCCGCCACCAGCAACGGCGGCAGGCGCTCAATGCGGCCAAACGACGACGGGTTTCGTCGGGCTCCAACCTGCTTATTTCGTTCGAATTCAGAGTTCATGGGGTAGCACCAAAGGAGATACTACCAAAACTAACCGGGTGATAATTAGTTGCACAGCCGCCCGGATTTGCCCGAAAGTTGCGCTATTTGAAAAATGACCCAATCTTACCCAGCACGGCATTGAGCGTGATTTTGGGGGTGCGCTGCACGCCAAACGTGACGTAGGTTTTGCCGCCCACGCGCAGGTCGAGCACCCAGCCCAGCTGCCGGGCCAGGTCATTGATTTGCTGGAGCGGGTCGGGGCCGCTGGCTTTGGGGGCTTTGGGGGTACCCGGCGGCTTGGGCGGGCCGGCCGTGAGCTCGTCGAGCACCTGCTGGCTGGGGATGTTCAGGATGAGGTAGGTACCGGCGGCGGCCAGCTGCAAGGCATGGCCATTCCAGTTAATGACCAGCTGGGCTTCGATTTCGAGCGTGCTAGGCACCGGGGTTGGGGGTGGTGCTGGTGGGCAATTGGGGGGCGGCCGTGGCACCCGACTGCTCGCCCCGCGTGCGGATGCGCAGCGAGCCGTTCAGCTTCCAGGTGGCGGCGGGGGCGTTGGGATTTTGCGGGTTGGGCACTTGCAGCTCCATCTGGTCGAAGGCGCAGCTGAGCTCGACGCCGCCCGAGAGCTTGCTGAGCAGTGAGGCGGCCATATCGGCCCAGTTGGGAGAGGAGGAATCAGGCATAAAAACAACGAAGAGATGATGGGAACCGACGAACCGAAACGCCCGCAAAAACGGGCCGGCCGGCCGCAAAGTACGACCGTTGCCCCTGCTAACGCAATGCGCAGGCCAGAGTTGCTGCTTCATCCGCCGCGCGGGAATCCTGCGTACAGCACTTCCTACTGCTATTATTATTTCCCGACCAATGCGTTTTCCCATTATCCGCACCCTTCCCGTAGCGGCCTTTTTCCTGCTGATTTCGGCGCCCGTTCAGGCCCAGCTTTCCAAAGAAGTCCCGCGCGTTCCCCGCATCGCCGACATCTCCGACCTGGCGTTTGAGCCGAGTGGCCCATTTGCCGGCGCGGCCGCTCCTTTGGACCTGTCCGAAGGGTGGCATTTTGAATACCAAGTGCTTGATGCCAAGGGCAAAGCCACCACCCCGGCCGGGACCATGCCTAGGCTGGTTTCCTCGTCGAAGCAGCGCCGGCCGGATACGGACCTAATCCCGGTGACGGTGCCGGCCGGCACGTTCAGCTGTTACGCGGTGGCAAGCCCGTACGAGCAATCTGCCACGCCCCGGCCCGGCCTGAAGGTGAAAAGCAGCGGCAGACAGGTCGATTATTACGACCCGGCCGTCGGCCTCATCAAAACCGATTATTACGATAGCAGCGGCAAGTTGCTGCAAAGCCGGGTGCTGAGGAAGCTGCGGTAGCGCACGGCGGCGCGGGCTGCTACCTTTGGGGCCTCCCAAGCCCGCCCCCTCACTCCTGCTGCCCATGAAGCTTATTGAATGCCCGCGCGACGCCATGCAGGGCCTGCCCGACTTCATCCCCACCGCCACCAAAACCGCCTACCTCAACACGCTGCTGCAAGTGGGGTTTGATACGCTCGACTTTGGCTCCTTCGTGTCGCCCAAGGCCATTCCGCAGCTGCGCGACACGGCCGAAGTGCTGGCCGGCCTCGACCTGAGCGCCACCCGCACCAAGCTGCTGGCCATCGTGGCCAACCTGCGCGGGGCCGAAGCGGCCCTGCAGCACCCCGAAATCAGCTACCTGGGTTTCCCCCTCTCGGTGTCCGAAACCTTCCAGCGGCGCAACACCAACCAAAGCCCGGCCGAAGCCCTGGCCGAGGTAGCCGCCATGCACGAGCGCTGCGAGCAGCACGGCAAAACGCTGGTTACTTACCTCTCCATGGGCTTCGGCAACCCTTACGGCGATGCCTGGAACCCGGAAATCGTGACCGATTTCACCGCTAAGCTGGCGGCGCTGGGCATCCGCATCGTGGCGCTGTCCGATACCATCGGGGCCTCCACGGCGGCTACTATCGAGCCGCTGTTTTCGGCGCTGATTCCGGCGTTCCCGGCCATTGAGTTTGGGGCGCACCTGCACACCACGCCTACTTCCTGGCACGAGAAAGTAGCCGCCGCCTACCAGGCCGGCTGCCGCCGTTTTGATGGGGCCATTGGCGGCATCGGGGGCTGCCCGATGGCGGCCGATGAGCTGACGGGCAACATGGCCACCGAGAATTTATTGGCTTTTCTGGCCGAAAAGGGAGTAGATTCGGGACTCAACCCAGCGGCGTTCGGGCAGGCCCGGGCGGCGGCGGGCCAGGTCTTTGGGTTTCATTAAAACTTCGTGCTGATGCCGACCACCGTCGATATTTTTATCCCCTGCTTCGTCGACCAGCTGTACCCGGCCACGGCCATGCACATGGTGCGCGTGCTGGAGCGCGTGGGCGTAACCGTCAATTACAACCCCAACCAAACCTGCTGCGGCCAGCCGGCCTACAACGCCGGCTACGTGGACCAGAGCCGCGCCGTGGCCGACAAGTTCCTCACCGATTTTGCCGCCCCCGCCACCGATGCCCAGCGCTACATCGTGAGCCCCTCGGCCTCCTGCGTGGGCATGGTGCGCAACAGCTACACCGATTTGTACGCGGGCCGGCCCGAGCAGGCCGCCTGCCAGGGCGTGCAGGGCCGCGTGTACGAGCTGACCGAATTTCTGGTCGACGTGCTGGGCATCACGGCGGTGCCGGGGGCGCGGCTGGCCGGCAAATACACTTACCACGACTCCTGCTCGGGCCTGCGCGAGTGCGGCCTGCGGGCGCAGCCGCGCCAGCTGCTGGACGCCGTGGCCGGCCTGGAGCGCCTCGAAATGGCCGAAACCACCACCTGCTGCGGCTTCGGCGGCACGTTCGCGGTCAAGTTTGAAGCCATTTCGGTGGCCATGGCCCAGCAGAAAGTGGAGCACGCCCTCGACACCGGGGCCGATTTCATCGTGAGCACCGACGTGAGCTGCCTCATGCACCTCGAATCGTATATTAAAAAGGAGAAGCTGCCGTTGAAGTGCCTGCACGTAGCCGATGTGCTGGCCAGCGGCTGGTAATTGGTCCTTCGCACAATCCCTGTTTTCTCCTCCTTATCTCTTTCGTGCAGCATTATTTATCCGGCCGGCTCTCGCAGTATCTGCTGCTGCTGGCTTGCCTGGCGGGCATTGCGGGCCTGCTGGCTTCGCGGGCGCTGATTGCCATTGCGCCCATTGTGGGCGTGGTGGCGGCGCTGGCCAACCCGCAGCTGCGGCGCGCTGTGCCGGGCTATTTTCGCAACGGGGCGGCCATGCGGGCGGCGGCAGTCGTCGTGTTTCTGTTGATTAGCGGTTTTTATACCACGGAGCTGCTGGTGTGGCGGCACGAGCTGTTCCGCGACCTCACCTGGCTGGCGGTGCCGCTGGCCTTCACGCTGGCCGTGCCCCTCACGCGGGGGCAGCGCCTGGCCGTGGGCAGCGTGTTTGTGCTGGGCGTGGCGGCCGTGGGGCTGGCCACGCTGGTGCAATACTGGCAAAACCCCAACGCCGCCGACGAGGACATCCTCTTCGGGCGGAACATGCCGGTATTTACCCACATTTTTCACATCACGTTTGGGGTGATGCTGGCGCTGGCCGCCTTTGGGGGCCTCCTGCTGCGGCGGCAGGCGCTGGGCCGCCCCCTGCTGCGCGCGGCCTTGCTGGCGGCGGCGGCAGCGGCCGCCCTCACCCTGCACATCCTGGCCTACCGCACCGGCCTGCTCGTGTTTTACGTGGCCCTGCTGGCGGTGGTGGGCCGCCTGCTGCTGCGCCGCAACCTGCTGCTGGGCCTGGGCCTGCTGGCGCTGCTGGTGCTGGGCCCCTGGGCCGCCTACCAGGGCCTGCATTCGGTGCAGCGGCGCGTCGATGCCACCCTCTGGGACCTGTACCAGTCGCGCGACGGCAACGACATCAACGACACGTCCCTGTCGCGGCGGCTGGTGGCCATCGAAACGGCCGGCCAGGTCATTGCCCAGCACTGGCTGGTGGGCGTGGCCCCGGCCGATGCCCGCGCCGCCATGATGCGGCAGTACGATTGGCGGGGCTTCGGCCTGCGCCCCGAAAACCGCATCGAGGTGCACAACCAGTTCCTGCAAGCCATGGTGGGCGGCGGCGTGCTGGGCCTGGCCCTGCTGCTGGCCCTGATGGGCTGGCCCCTCACCCGGCCCTGGGCGCGGCGGCAGCCGGCCATCGGGCTCTTTCTGCTGATGCAGGCCACCAGCATGCTGGTCGATGCGCCGCTGGATTTGCAGCTGGGCCTGAACCTGTTCGTGTTCGGCTACGGCTTCCTGATAGTAGCCGGCGAGCGCCGCGCCACCGAAGCCCCGGCCGGACCAGCAGTTCAGGAAGCAGCCGTTAGTCGCGGCGTTGTATCGTAACTACTCCCGTTGTATCGTGTGCACGCTGCGGTGTATCGTTTAAGCAGCTCTGTGTATAGCAGGAACTACGCGCTGTTCTGATTTTAAACCCCGGTGTATAGCAGGTACTACGCGCTGTTCTGATTTTGAATCTCCGTGTATAGCAGGAGCTACGCGCTGTCCTGATTTTGAACCGCTGTGTATCGTTGTACCAAGTCGCTGTCCTGATTTTGGACCACTTTGTATCGTTGCACGCACTCGCTGTCCTATTTTTGAACCCCTGTGTATCGTTGCACGTCGGTACTGTCCTGTTTCTGAACTCCGTTGTATCGTTGCACGCCCGTGCCGGGGCCCCAAGGGCCCCGGCCGGCCCTACAGCGCCTTGCGGATGCGGTCTTTCAGGCCCTCGGAGGCTTCCAGCAGGGGCAGGCGCACGGCCGCGCCGCACACGCCCAGGGACTGAAGCACGGCTTTCACGCCCACGGGGTTGCTTTCCTCATACATGAGCGGGTTGAGGGGCAGCAGGTGAAACAGGCCCTCGCGGGCGGCGGCGAAATCGCCGGACAGCGCGGCGCGGGTGAGGTCGGCAAAGCGCTTGGGGAAGGCATTGGCCAGCACCGAAATGGTGCCTTCGCCGCCGCAGGCAATGAGGGCAGGCGTGAGCATGTCATCGCCCGAAAGCAGCAGGAAGTCCTTCGGCTTGCGGGCCGCGATGGCCAGGCACTGCTCCATGAGGCCGCTGGCTTCCTTGATGCCGATGATGTTGGGGTGCTGGGCGAGGCGCAGCGTGGTTTCGGCGGTGAGGTTGGAGGCCGTGCGGCCGGGCACGTTGTAGAGGATGAGGGGCAGCGGGCTGGCGTCGGCCAGGCGCGTGTAGTGGGCAATGATGCCGGCCTGGCTGGGCTTGTTGTAGGCCGGGCTGGCCGAGAGGATGGCGGCCACGCCGCGCAGGTCGGTGGTGCGCAGGGCGTCTTCGGCGGCGGCCGTGTCGTTGCTGCCAATGCCGTAGACCAGCGGCACGCGGCCGGCTACGTGCTCCACGGCGGTGCGCAGCAGCTCGGTTTTCTCGGCGGCCGTGGTGGTGGGCGACTCGCCGGTGGTGCCGTTCACCACGAGGTATTCCACGCCGCCCTCGATGCAGAAATCGAGCAGGCGGCGCCAGCCGGCGTAGTCCACGGCCTGCTCCGGGGTGAAGGGGGTGACCAGGGCCACGCCCGTGCCATGAAACGCGGGAAGACGGGAGCCAGATTTGTTCATACCGGGAGTTTGGGAGTTAGTTTTGTGGGCTGCAAAAGTAGCAGGTAGGCCCGCTATTCGGCGGTCCTGCCCATTAGAACGTCATGCCGAGCTTCCGTCTGTCATCCTGAGCGCAGCGAAGGACCTTATCAATCCTGAACGGTTTGCAGTAATCGAAACTGCTCAGCCGTGATAAGGTCCTTCGCTGCGCTCAGGATGACAACGAGGAGTCTATAACGTTCTTACCCTCCTTGAATTCATCCCCCTTATTCCCCCAAGTTGCGAAGCCCGGCTTCGTGCGTGTTACCATGAAATTTTCTTCAGCTTCCCTCCTGCTGGCAGCCCTCGCCGTGGCCGCCTGCGACTCTAAAACCGCCACCACCGGCGAAGCCGCCAACAGCAATGCCACGGTAGAGGCCGCCCCGCCCGCCACCGACCCCGCCGCCGCCGAAACCTCCGGCACCCGCGCCACGGCCACCGACGAGGCCAACGCCACGCCCGCCCCCGACCCCACCACCATCCCGGCCGGCAAGGCCGGCGACGCGGCCGCCATCCTGGCCCGGCCGCAGGTGCCCATCCTCTGCTACCACCAGATTCGGGACTGGACGGCCCGCGACTCGAAGGGTGCCAAGGACTACATCGTGCCCATCGCCGCCTTTAAGGCCCAGATTAAAATGCTGGCCGACTCGGGCTACCACACCATTTCGCCCGACCAGCTCTACGCCTACATGACCACCGGGGCCAAGCTGCCGAGCAAGCCCATCATGCTCACGTTTGACGACACCGACCTCGACCAGTTCACCGTGGCCCGCCCCACGCTGGAGCAGTACGGCTACAAGGCCATGTACTTCGTGATGACCGTGAGCCTGGGCCGCCCCCACTACATGACCAAGGCCATGGTGAAGCAGCTTTCCGACGAAGGCAACATCATCGGCTCGCACACCTGGGACCACCACAACGTGAAGAAATACCAGGGCAAGGACTGGGAAACCCAAATCGACAAGCCCACCAAAACGCTGGAGGAAATCACGGGCAAGAAAATCAACTACTTCGCCTACCCCTTCGGCCTCTGGAACACCCAGGCCTTCCCCGAGCTGAAAAAGCGCGGCTTCGTGGCCGCCTTCTCGCTGGCCGAAAAGCGCGACCAGCAGGACCCCATGTTCACCATCCGCCGCATCATCGCCAGCGGGTATTGGTCGCCCAAGACGCTGCGCAATAACATCGTGCAGAGTTTCTAGGTGGTCCACCCGCGTCGGGGTTTGGGAAGGAGAATCGCCGTTGAGACAGCATGGTTGCTGGTTCATTGGGGGTTCTCCTTTGCTTTTACGGGTTGGCTGCTGGGTTTTGAGAACCTCTTTCAGCCAACGCTGGACATCCAGATGCACAACACTTTTTTCGTGGTACCGGGGATGCTGGTTCCGCTGCCTGTTTTCTTAGTAGCAGCCACGTTGGTTACCGG
>JAQBNT010000019.1 GCA_028288445.1 Hymenobacter sp.
GAGAAATATTTGGGGAGCGGTGCGGCAAACTAGTAAAGAAATCATGGACCGGCTGCATTTATCCGGTTTTAATTTGATTACGAAGCGCATTCCAACCGGGCGGCGTTACTTTGTTTGATGCTTGCAGACCCCACCAGCCCCTTATTGACATCCGTTGGCACCCGACTTTGCCGGGAAGTGCTACCGTCCAGCTTTTTGGCGCGCGAGGTGGAACTGAGCATTCTGCTGCCCCCGGCGGGCCTGGCTTCGGCCGCCCCCTACCCGGTGCTATATCTTAATGATGGGCAGGATTTTGAGCGGCTGCACCTGCAAACCACGCTTGATGCGCTGTATGCCCAGGGGGCGATGCGGCCCTTCGTGGCAGTGGGCGTACACGCCAACGAGTTGCGGGTGCAGGAGTACGGCACCGCTGGCCACCCCGATTTCAACGGCCGCGGCAGTCTGGCCGGCGCTTATGCGCAGTTCGTGCTAGAGGAATTATTGCCATTTGCGCAAGCGAATTACCAGGTTTCGGCTAATCCGGCTGAGGCGGTGATGGCGGGCTTTTCGCTCGGGGGCCTGTCGGCGTTCGATTTGGTGTGGCATCACCCGGAGGCATTTGCGCGGGTCGGCGTGTTTTCGGGCTCGTTCTGGTGGCGGCAGCGGGCCGTGGGGGCTGGCTATACGCCCGCCGACCGCATCATGCACGGCCTGGTGCGGGCCGGAAATCTGCATCCCAGTCATCGATTCTGGTTGCAGGTGGGCACGCTCGACGAGCGCGGCGACCGCAACGAAAACGGCGTCATCGACTCGGTAGAAGACTGCTTAGATTTGATTGATGAATTGATTGCCTGTGGTTTAGATGTGCAAAAAGCTTTGCGCTACGTGCAGGCAGAAGGTGGCCACCATCACCCCGATACTTGGGGCCGGGTGATGCCCGATTTCCTGATTTGGGCATTTGGGCCGGCAGAAGGGCCGGTTGTACTGCCCGAACCGCTACCGGTGGTGCGCCTGCAGCTCGACCCGCACCTGGCCCCCGCCATTTTGCTGCCTTCGGCTCCGCCGGTCGCGCCAGCCGCCGTCCCGCTGGTACTGCCGACGACCGAAAATTTCGCTGGGCAACCTCTGCCAGGCGCGTTAGTCCTTGCTACTCATTCAATTCCCGTCCCCATGTCCCTGACCCGCCCTGCCGATGGTGACTTTCTGCCGTACGCTGCCGGCTATATTAACTTAGTGCCGGCCGATGCCGACCCGCGCGAAGTGCTGCGCTCCCAACCCGCCGAAATTCACGCCGTTTTTGCAGATTTGAGTGAAGAGCGGGCTGAAAAAGCGTACGCTCCCGGCAAGTGGAGCTTGAAGGAGATGCTGCTGCATCAGATTGATTCTGAACGCGTATTCGCCTACCGCGCCATGCGCTTTGCCCGTAATGACAGCCAGGACCTGCCCGGCTTCGAGCAGGACGACTATGTGACATACAGCGGGGCCAACGCCCGGTCCATTGCCAGTCTGCTGGCCGAATACAATGCTACCCGCGCCGCCACCGTGGCCTTGTTCGATACCTTCACCGAGGAGCAACTGGACCGGCGGGGCACGGCCAACGGCGGCCCCGCCACGGTGCGGGCGCTGCTCTACATCGTGCCCGGCCACGAGCGGCACCATCTGAACATCATCCGCGAGCGGTATTTGCCCATTTTGTAGGGGATTTTCGGTAAAATTTCTACCTTCGCCCAAATACAACACGCCGGCCTGGCCGTGCGTTGAAAACACCGCAACCCATTCCCTCACCTAAACTTCTTTTCAATCATGGCCAAAGCGCAGGATGCCCGCAAAGAAAAAAAGAAAGAACCCGTTAAAACCACCAAAGAAAAAAAGGCGGAGAAAGACGAGAAGAAAGTAGCCCGCGCCCGCAAGCAGGAGTAGACCACGGATTGGCTGTGCCGAACTCCGTTTCACGCGGATTTCGCGGATTTTGTAAATGGGGCTTTCCATTGTTCGCGCAGGGATTTTTCCGAAACTAAAACAGAACAGCCAGCTCATTGAGCCGGCTGTTCTGTTTTAAAGGCCCATAATATTACCATCCGCGAAATCCGGTCGAAACGGAGTTCGGCGCACCCAATCCGTGATTCAGACGGTGTAATAAGGTTCTTTTTCCTTGTCGTGGTGGCGGATGTAGCCGTGCAGCACCAGCTTTATCAGGGTTTGGTAGGCGCGGCGCTTGCCAAAATTCACCAGCTTCATGAACTGGGCCAGGGTGATGCGGGGGTGGGTTTTCAAGTAATCGATAACGGCCAGTTCCTGTTTGGTGAGTGGGAGTTGCTCAAATTGAGACTCGGGCTGCTGGCGTTCCAACAGCTTCTCGGTGAGGCCGCTGGTTTGTACGCTGGCATCGCGCACGCGCACGTAGCTGCGCCAGTCGTTGGGTGCCACCTGGGCGCGGTGGGGCTTGCGGGCACTTTCGGGCACCGTCACGATGAGGACGGTGCGGCCATCTTCCTCCACTTCGTGGAAGCGCAGGTCGGCCAGGGGCGGGGCAATGTAGTGCGCGGCAGCATCGCGCAGCACGAATAATTCTTCTTCGGCATCGCGCACCCCCAGGATGCGGCCCGCATCGTCGACACCCACCAGTACCTGCCCGCCCCGCGTGTTGGCCAGCGAAACCAGGGTGCGGGAAATGCGGTGCGGGTGCGTGGTTTTTTGCTTGAATTCCAGCGCCTCACCTTCGCCCCGCGCTATCAGCTCGTGTAAGTCCATGGAATATTATACGCAATTCGAGCATAAAAAATGCCGCTTCCGGCGAACGGAGGCGGCATTTTTAGGTTGTTGGGCTGAAAGAACCGATGCCCCAGATTTCAAATCTGGGGCATCGGTTCTTCTATAAAACGAATGCCTTAGAAGGGCAGGTCGTTGTCGTCGTCGCTGGCGATGGGCGCGGCCGACGGCTGAGCGCGCAACGTAGGGTTCTGGTTTTGAGCAGCGGGGCGGGGAGCCGCTTGCTGCTGGCCACCGCCACCACCGTAGTTGGCAGCAGCACCAGGCTCAATTTTCCAGGCTTCCAGATTGGTGAAGTACAACATTTGGCCATTTTTGTTGAAGCCACGACCACGCAGGTCAAAAGTTACTTTCACTTCGTCGCCCATCTTGAAAGATTCGACAAGGCTAACTTTATCCTGGGTCAGTTGAAATTTAATGTGTTGCGGATACTGGCCGTCCTGGACTTCCAACACGAACTCGCGCTTGCGAAACTTTTCGCTTACCTGCTGTTCGTCAAATATTTCGTGCAGCCGGCCGGTTACGTCGTATGCCATAAAAATGGGGTGTTTTTGTATGTGTAGACTTGAACATCAAACCTACGAAAAAAAACGCAAGCGGCCCCGCCGCCGTTCCCTCCGGCTACCTTTGCGGGCGCTTTTCTCCTAACTTTTTTTACTCCTTATATATATGTACGCCCTCGCCATCCACGGCGGTGCCGGCACCATTGCCCGCGCTTCGCTTTCTCCCGCCGATGAACAGCTCTACCGTGCTGCCCTCGCAACGGCCCTCAGCACCGGCTACGATATGCTGCGCGATGGGGCTGCCGCCCTCGATGCCGTGGAAGCCGCCGTGCGCAGCCTCGAAGACTGCCCGCTGTTTAACGCTGGGCGCGGGGCCGTGTTCACCCACGAGGGCCACCACGAAATGGACGCTGCCCTCATGAGCGGCCACAACAAACTGGCCGGGGCCGTGACCGGCGTGCGGCAGGTGCAGAACCCCATCCGGGCCGCCCGCCTGGTGATGGAAAAAACCGAACATGTATTGTTGGGCTACCCCGGTGCCGACCAGTTGGCCCGCGAATACGAGCTTCCAATGCAGCCGGTGGAGTATTTCTTCACCCAGCACCGCTACAACCAACTGCAGGAAGCCCTGCGCGAAGGCCGCATGCGCCTCGACCACAGCCAGGCCCTGCCCACCACGGCCCCACTCGAAGAACCTGAGAAATTCACCGACGCGCCTGACCCGAACTGGAAAAAAGGCACCGTGGGGGCCGTGGCCTGCGACCAGCACGGCCACTTGGCCGCCGCCACCAGCACCGGCGGCATGACCAACAAGCGTTACTCCCGCATCGGCGATACGCCGCTTATCGGGGCCGGCACTTGGGCCGATAAGCGTTGCGCCATCAGCTGCACCGGCAACGGCGAATACTTTATCCGGGCCGTGGCGGCTTACGACATCGCCTGCCTGATGGAGTACAAAGGCCTGTCGCTGGAAGAGGCGGCCCGTATCGTGGTGCAGGACAAACTCGCGCCCGTAGGTGGCGAGGGCGGTTTGATTGCGGTGGACGCCGCGGGAAATATTACGCTTCCGTTTAATTCGGATGGAATGTACCGCGCCAGCCGGGTCGAGGGGGGCGAGGCAATGGTGGCTATCTATAAGGAATAGCTTTCAGCTGTTGGGTAAAAGCCAGCCCGTCATGCTGAGCGTAGCCGAAGCATCTCTACCGTGCAACTGACCCAATCGAAAGGTTCATTACTGCGGTAGAGATGCTTCGGCTGCGCTCAGCATGACGGGCTTTTTGCTTATATCGTAGCTGCGATTACCAGTTGTAGTGCACTAGCGGCTGAATTCGCGCATCATAAATCTCCCGTACGGCCTGCATCTGCTCCGCTGATAGGGCGGGAAGCTCGGCGGCTTGCAGGTTCGAGAGAATCTGCTCGGGGCGGGAAGCGCCGGGAATAACGCAGCTCACTTCGTCGAACATCAGAACCCAGCGCAGAGCTTGGGCGGCGAGGGGCGTCTGCGGCCCGAAAACACGTTTCAATTCTTCCACGGCGGCCAGGCCGGTTTCGTAATCCACGCCGGAGAAGGTTTCGCCTTTATCGAAGGCTTCGCCGTGGCGGTTGAAATTGCGGTGGTCGTCGGCGGAGAAGTGGGTTTGCGGGGAGAATTTGCCGGTGAGCAGGCCGCTGGCCAGCGGCACCCGCACAATCAGGCCAACGTCGCGGCGGGCCGCTTCCTTGAACAGCAGTTCCTGCGGGCGCTGGCGGAACATGTTGAAAATCAGCTGCACCGTGGTCACGTTGGGGAATTCGATGGCTTTTAGGCCTTCTTCCACTTTCTCAATGCTCACGCCGAGGTGCTGGATTTTGCCTTCTTCGCGCAGACGGTCGAACTCACCGAAAATCTCGGGGCGGTAGTATACTTCCGTGGGCGGGCAGTGCAGTTGAATCAAGTCGATGGTTTCCATCTGCATATTGCGCAGGCTGTCCTCCACAAACTGGCGGAGTACGGCGGGCTGATAGGCCTCAGCGGTGTGGGGCTGGAGGCGGCGGCCGCATTTCGTGGCCACGAAAATGCGTTCGGAGCGGGAGCTCACCAGCCGGCCCACGGCTTTTTCGCTTTCGCCGTTGCCGTACACGTCGGCGGTGTCGATGAAGTTGATGCCAGCATCGACGGCGGCGTTCAGGATTTTGTCGGCGTTGGCGGGGCTGAATGGGTCGCCCCATTTGCCGCCCACCTGCCAGGTACCGAGGCTAATTTCAGAGACGTCAAATCCGGTTTTGCCAAGCTTGCGGTAATTCATAGGGCTGAAGTTGGGTGAAAGTAAGCGGCGAAAGCAGGCCATTGCGCCAGCGCGGCGGAGTGCTGCTTACACTAAGTACACTAAGCAGCGTACGGTAAATATGCTGCGATGGCATGAAAAAGCCCACTCATTTATGCAATGAGCGGGCTTTGCCGGACGAAATACAGGAATGCCTTATTCAACGGGCAACGCATCACTGGCCATGTTTTTGGCAGTGACGGGTGCCAGCACATCCTTGCTGGGGTAGAATTTTCGCTCGCGCATGTCGTACACGTTGCCTTTGGCCAGCACGTGCATGGTCACGTTCTCGATGGAAAGCACCGTGCCTTTTTTGGCGGCGGCAGCGTTGTTGTGCTGAATATTGTGGCCGTCTAAGATGATAACCAGGTTAGAACCAATGGTTTCGACCAGGTTCCCTTCGGTGATGAGCACGCCGGTGTCTTCGCCCAGCCCAATGCCGATGAGCTTGGGGTGCAGCGCCACCGATTCGATGAGCCGGCCGAACCGGCCGCGCTTCACAAAGTGCGAGTCGACGATGGCGGCGGGCAGCAGGCCCAGGCCAGTGCCCATTTTCACGGCTCCTTTCAGCAGCGCATCGGGCACCGAACCGCCGCGAATCATGAGCTGCGACATGGCCATGGCCCCGGCGCTGGTGCCGGCAATTACAAAATTCGGCTCGGCATAATAGCGCTGTATCATGCGGTCGAGGAAGTCGGTTTCGCCGAACATCTCGCGCAGGCGCGACTGGTTGCCGCCCGAAAACATGACCACATCGGCGGCCAACAGGCGCTCCAGGTACTCGGGCTGGCGGGCATCTTCGGGCGTGCGGATGTCCATAATGCCCACGTTCAGGCAGTTGAGCATGGCGAAGGAGCCGGTATAAATCGGGCCAACTTCCGCCGGAATCATGGAGGCGGTGGTGACGACTTCGATGCGCGGGTCGGTTTTGCCGGTTTCGAGCACGATGCGCTTTAGGATGCCCAACTCGAAAAAGTTGAGGTAATACTTGCGGCGGGTCCGGGGGTTGGGGTACGTGCCCTTGTCCTCGTTGCCGCCCACGGCGATGAGCTTGCCGAGCGGAATGATGGTTTTCAACGGATGGCGGAGATTACGGGTTGATGCAAAAACAAAATGGCCAGATGGGTGGCCGGGCCAAAGCCCGAGGCAAAGTTCGGGCCGGATGGGGATTAATGACGCTCGGCCCGGTTGGCAAGTAGGGCATCGAGCGTGCCGGTAGTCACGGAGTGGTAGTTGGGGCGGGCTTCGGTATAGATAGAATGGGCGCGAGCCGGGCCGTCGGCCGTAGCCAGCAGAGCCTGGTAGAGCGGTACCACAAATTTGCGACGGCCTACGTGAAGCAGAAAATTTTTCACGGCTTCGTCGGCTGGCGCATAGCCTGCCCGTAGCGTGTGCGGAAACCAGGCGGCGAGAATTTCAGCATTGCCGGAAGCGGTGAGGTAGAAGGCCGCGTCCAGCGCCGCCAGCTGCTCCGCCGTCAGGGTCGGGGAGAGGCGGTGCAAAAAATGCACCCACTCGTGGCTGCTCCATTGGGTGGTGAGCGGGCGAAGGTCGGTTGGTGCGGTGCCTGCTTCCAGTTGGGCTAGTGTCTGGTCGACCTTGGCGAACCGCTGTGAAGTTGGGGTCGGCGCGTTGGGTGGGAGGCCGGGGCCGTCGACCCAGGCGGCCAGGTTCAGGCGGGCTTCGAGGCCGGGCTCCTGGTCCAGCAGCTCGGCGCGGAGGTAGTGCAGGAAGGTGGCAGTGTCCATCGCCTGAAAGCTGAAGCGAGCGAAGTACTCCTTAATAAAGGCATCGAGCCGGGGCCGGCCGATAAGCGACTCCAGCGTCAGGAGC
>JAQBNT010000020.1 GCA_028288445.1 Hymenobacter sp.
GTCGAAGTAGCGGGCGGGGGCGTATGAATGGTAGCCGGACTCGTGGGGGGTGGCGTGGAGGTAGCGGCGGAGGAAGGCGTAATCGGGGGGCGTGAGGCGGAGGCGCTGGGAGGCGGGGACGGATTCGGGGAACAGGATGGCTTGGAGGAGAGCGGTGATGTCCGAGAGCGGGAGGTGGTTGGCGGTGGTGAAATCGTAGGGTTCGGAGATGATGCGGCCGCCGGCTTGGTGGGCGCGGCCTTTGAGGACGGGGCCGAGAGGACTGGTGTAGGGGGTGGGGTTGGTTTGGGCGGGCTGCTTATAGAGGGTGTCGCCGGTGGGGGTGTGGAAGCTGATGGGGTTGGTGTGGCGGTTGGCGGCGGTGTCGCAGAGGGCGAAGCGGCGGGTGATGCGGGCGTTGGGGTAGCCGAGTTCTTGGAGACGCTGGTTGAGGGGCCGCTGGCCGAGGAATTCGTAGAGGCGGTTG
Organism: Hymenobacter sp.; assembly: GCA_028288445.1. Taxonomy (GTDB): domain Bacteria; phylum Bacteroidota; class Bacteroidia; order Cytophagales; family Hymenobacteraceae; genus Hymenobacter. Next base: position 467 of record JAQBNT010000020.1, read on the forward strand.
TAGGCGAGGTTGTCGCTTACCAGGAGCATGCGTTTGATGTAGTTGCCGACGGTGGCGGTGCGGTCGGAATCGGCGGGGGGGGCGAAGGGAACAGGGGTTTGGCAGCGGTAGGCGGTGCCGGTGGCCATGATAGTGCGGCGGGTGACCCCGGGTTGGTGGAGGTCATTTAGCTTTTCGAGAGAGAGCGCTACTACTGGAAGCTTGACAAGGCTTGCTGGGTTGAAGTATTGGCGGGAGTTGAGGTGGTAGGTGTGGGAGGTGAATGAGGGGCGGTTCTGGACGTCGCGGTCGATTTGGGTGTAGATAATTTGGAGTTCGTATTGGGGGTTAAGTGCGACGCGCTTTAATAATGGAGAGGCTTTTAATATGGAGTCTAGTAGTGGGGAGTCTCCTAGCGTTAACCTCCCCCCCCGGCCCCCTCTCACCAGGAGAGGGGAAGCCAGACGGGCTCCTTCAGAGGCTAGAGTTACTAGGGTCGTTATTGTCAATAGAAATACTGCTCCTATTATATAGTATAGGGAGAGTCGGTATTGGCGGGGCGTTTTCATAGGATATCGAAATAGAAAGGGCCGTGATGTTGCCACCACGGCCCTGTGGGGCAGTTTTTGGGTTGGGTTAGTCAGCCAAGGGGACCAGGCGTTTGGCGAGGAGGAGATTGGAGTCAGTTTGACGCCAGTTGTAGCCGGTGCCGAATGGGAGGGCTTTGGGTTTGTGGAGGGTGTCGCGGTAGGCGGCGGTGAGCTCGGGCTGGTATTGCTTGGCGAAGAGGTTGATGGGGCGGCGGTAGGTGCCGTAGTAATTGAACTGCCAGGCGCCTTTCTGGAAGTACTTCATGGCGATGCCGGAATCGTCTTGCAGAATGTAGCGGCTGCGGCGGAGGACGGTGCGGCGGACCTGGTTGAAGTAGCTTTTGTGCATGAGGTAGGTGGCCGACTTCACATAAGTGGTGAGGGGGCCGAGGTGGCGCACAAATTCGAGGGGGGCTTTTTTGGCGTTGAGCTTCCAGTCGCTGAGGTCGGCGGAGAAGTAGTAGACGGTTTTGGACTGGCCGTCGGGGCCGCGGAGCTTCATTTCGACGCCGGGAATGGATTTGGGGTCGGGGATTAGGGTGGTGTCGGTTGGAGCATCGAGAAGTTTACCGGCGGCATCGAGCTGGACGGGGCGGATGGCGGTGATTTGGTTGCCAGTGCGGGCGGCGAAGAGCATCATCAACGGCAGGGCACCGTCTAGTTCGACGGATTTCAGGTCCACGGCCATGTCATTGGTGCGGAAGAAGCTGAAGTTGAGTACCGACCAGAGCGAGGCTTTGACGGCGGGGAGCAGCTTGGGGTTTTCGAGGGAGGCGCGGGCGGGAATGCTGCCGACGGGTTCGAGGCCCATCAGGACGTAGGTTTGGCTGGTGGGGAACATCGTGACGACGTTCAGGAAATCGGGGCCGCTGAAGGGGTAGAAGATGGTGGGGCTGCTGGCGTGGACCGAATCGAGTTCGGTGTTGGCCCACTGGGTCATGCGGGTGGTGTGGGTGGCGCGGTATTTATCCCAGCTTTTGTCCTGGTCTTTGGCGAAGGCCTGCCAGGCGGGCGTGGCGGCCAGGGCGGTGAGGTTGCTGTGCTGGCTGGGTTGGAGGCCACCGAGGAACAAGGCTACGTCCTGGGCGTAGGCGGTATCGGGGGCGGTAATGCGGTTGGGACGTGCTTGGGGGGCTTTGGTATCGGCGGCAACTGGCGACGCTGATTTGGTGGAATCAATGGCATCGGCCGTGGTGGCCATGGTTTCTTCTTTAGCGGAAGCGGCAGTTTCGTTTTTTTTGTTCGACTCGGAGCAAGCGGAAAGCAAGAGCAAGGCGGCGGGCAGGAGCCGAAGCGCGGCGGTGCGGAGGGACATTATATAATAAGAGTGGTGAAACGGTGGGATGTTGGACGCCCCAATGAGGCTGCAAGTTACAGCCGTGCTTTAGCCTCGGGAGCGGCGGGAGAAATGGCCAGACGCGTGGTGAGGAAGTAGACCAGCGCGCCGACGGCTAACGTGGCCAAGCCGTATAGCGACTCCCACGGCTTATCACGCAGAATAAAGAACAAGGTCCAGCCGCTTAGGGCCAGGAAAATGAGCGGAGTAATTGGGTAGCCCCAGGCTTTGTAAGGGCGCGGCAAATCGGGCTGGCGGAAGCGGAGCACGAATAATCCCAGCACCGTGAGAAAGGTGAACAGGTTCAAGACAAAACCGGCGTAGACCAACACGCCTTGGAAACTGGGCTTCAGAATAAAGGCCAGCGTGATGATGGTTTGCAGCAAAAGTGCCCGTACCGGAATGCCGGCGCGGCTTTTGGGGGCCAGAAAGCGCAGGGCGGTGATGTCCTCCCCCATCGTCTGGACAATACGGGGGCCGGCGAAAATCATCGAGCTGATGGTGGACACGAGCAGCCCGGCGATAACGCCGCCCATCAGCCGGCCGCCAAGCGGACCAAACAGCGAGGTAGCCGCCACAAAACCGACTTCGACCTGGCCCTTCAACCCTGCTATCGACGTGGAGCGGAGGAACACATAATTCAACCCTACATATAATAGGAGCACGACGGCGGTGCCGGCCAGCAGAATGCGCGAGAGGTTGCGCTTCGGGTTTTCGATTTCGCCGGTGACGTACACGGCGGCATTCCAGCCGGAGTAGGCGTAGCTCACATACACCAGGCTCACGGCGAAGGCGGGGCTGAGCAGGGCTTGCCAGCCGGCCGCATCGGGCAGGAAGCTGATGGGCTGCCCCTCCCCTACCACCATGCCCGCACCGATGAACACGACCAATACGCCCACTTTGAGGGCGGTAATGATGATTTGCAGACGGCTGCCAACGCGGGTACTACTGCCGTGCACCACCGTCAGGGCCAGTACCACCGCCACCGAAAGCCACTGCGGCTGCAATCCCGGCCACACGCTTTTAGCGTATTGCCCCAGCGCCAGCGCAGCCAAAGCGGTGGGAGCTGCGAAGCCCACCGTGGCCGATACCCATCCCGAAAGGAAACCCAGCGCCGGGTGATAAATCTGGCTCAGGTAATGGTATTCGCCCCCCGAGCGGGGCATGGCCGCCGCCAGCTCGGCATAGCTCACGGCCCCGCAGAGGGCAATGAGGCCGCCCACCAGCCACAGCATCAGCAGCGCAAAGCCGCTCTCAATGCCCATCACCTGAAACCCGAGGCTGGTGAAAACGCCCGTGCCCACCATGTTGGCAATGACGATGGCCGCGCCCGTGAGGAAAGTTATTTTGTACGGACTGACCGGAGAGGAGGTGGGCATACAGTAAAGTTGGCGGAAACCCAAAAGTACAGCCCGCTACCCTGTTCAAACAGCTTGCCCGCTACTTCAAACACCAGGCCCGGCCTTTCAAACCCTCTCCCCGCCCCCTCGAACACCGTTCCCGGCCTTACGAACGGTCTTCCCGCTCCTTCGAACACCGTTCCCGACCTTTCGAACGGTCTTCCCGCCCTTTCAAACACCGTTCCCGGCCTTACGAACACCTTTCCCGAGGTCGGGAAGACTGTTCGTAAGGCCGGGAACGGTGTTCGAAACGCCTTATTCCACCACGCTGGCGGCTTTCGGCTTTTTGTAGAGCGGCACGGTGCTGCAAGGCTCGCCATACATCACGCTGCTGGTCACGGGAAGGAGTTTTTGCATGATGGCCACGTAGGCGAAGGTGGGCACGGGCACGTTGCCGCAGCCTTTCACCACCACTTTGGCGTCGCGGTACTCTTCGGCATCAATGGCGGCAATGGCTTCTTCGAACAGCGACTGCTCCAGCGCGTCGAGGTTGCCGAACACGTAGCGGTGGGCGTGGTTCTGGAGCTTGGTGGCGAGCAGCATGTAGGCCCAGGTGGGCACAATGGCATCGGCCGAGCAGATGATGGCGACGTTTTTGCCGTCGTACTGCGTCCAGTCGTTGGTTTTCACGAACTCGCGGAAGTCCTTTTCGCGCAGCATGAGGCCGTGGAAGAGGTTGTCCTTGATGTCGTAGACCACCCGCTCGCCGGGGTGCAGCAGTTCTTCCAGGTTGAGGGTGACGAGGCCGGAGTTGGCGACGCGGTTGACGAAGAGGGGTTCCATATAGTAGCGCGGACTTTTAGTCCGCGATGGGTAAGGATTGATGAAGGTGCTTTCGGTACTGACTCACGGACTAAAAGTCCGCGCTACTTCGCTTTCGGCGTAGTAGTGTACACTTCTTTCAGATAAAACGGCTCGTAATACGCCACGTCCTGAAATTCCTGCCGGTGAAATGCAGCGACGGCCAACGCCCCCACCGCTACCGCCGACGGTTCGATGCCCGCCAAGAAACCAGCCTGCACCGACTCCCCCAGCACCGCCTGAAACTTCGCCGCGCCGTTGCCAAAGAATAACACGGAATGGTGGGCCAATTGTTCGGACAGCGTATCAGCGTCGAGGATGAGCGGTGTGGGCGCGAGCACCTCCCGGCCATCGTGGGTATAAAGTGCGGCGTACACTTCCTGCCGCCGGGCATCCAGCATGGGGCAAAATAGATATTTTTCGGGCCGGGCAGTGCCGGCGGCCACCTGCGCCGCCAGCGCCCGCAGCGTGCTCACGGCCACCAGCGGAATATCCAGCGCGAAGCACAGGCCCTTGGCAGCGGCGGCCCCAATGCGTAGGCCGGTATAAGAACCGGGCCCGTCGCTCACGGCCACGGCGGTGAGGTCGGCCAGCTGGTGGCCGGTGTTTGCGAGCAGTTGCTCAATGAGCACGGTCAGGTGGGTGGAGTGCGACTTATCAAGCCGCAGCTCGGATTGGCCGACCAGGGAGCCATCGGCCACGCGATGCAGAGCGACCGAGCAGACTGGGGATGAGGTTTCAAGCGAGAGGATAATCAAGGGTATCAGCTTGAATAGTGTTGAAAATACGGTTGAGTCGTGGCTGAATAAACCAAACTCCAATAGGCCAAAGAAAAAGTAGAATAGCTGTACCTAATACTTGGCTGAATTCAGGCTTTTGGCCTTGCTCTCTTGCGACAATCGATGATGCTACAAACCAGTGAATTTGAACATAAGCAACAACGACGTAAAGTGCAGGTATTACCCAACTCCCTTTTGCATTGAAGCTTGTTGGCGTAACAACAAAGTCCGGGTCTGACAAAACCTTGCTAGCGAGTGGTGCAGACATTGTCACCACGACGTTGAGAATAAACCAACCCACACCAGGTTTTTCCTGCGTTTTATCGAGTTGGTTCATTGTATTGCCGATAAGCGCAAGCCAGATGCAAAAGATGCTGAAGCCAACCAGTTTCAACAGTTCGCTTACGTCAGTTTCCTTAACAAACCAAGAAATGAAGTAACTGGCCAGTAGTACTAGAAATACCTGCCAAGCTTTCGCCTTTAGTATCGAGTGTTCCATTCGATTATTAATTAACAAAAAAGCAGGCACTTCTCAGCGCCTGCTTTTTTACTTAACGCAGTTCAAAATTACTTCGTCCCGGCCGACTTACGGGCGCTGGCGGCCTGGCCCGTGGGTTTCAGCAGGGCGGCGTAGCGGTTTGGGTCGTTCAGGACGGCCACGGCGGCGATGATGTTGGGGTCGTCGTCGAAGCCGGCTTCGGTGCGGCCCTTCTCGAAGTAGTAGCGCGACACGATTTCCTGCTCCAGTAGCTCCTTGATTTCGGGCTTGAAGCGTTGCAGGTCGTTGGCCTTGTTCACGGTCACCTTCTTGCGGATGGCTTCGAGTTCCAGCTTCACGTCGTCGTAGTGCTTTTCCTCTTTCACCTTCTTGCTGAGGTCAGTGAGGGCTTTTTCGGCGTCGGTGCTGTAGCTGATGTTCTTGCCTTGCAGATAGCCTACGAATTTCTGGTAATCCACATCCGAGAGCTTGAACTGGCGGGCAGGCACGATGGTGGTGTGCTCGGCGCGGTAGCGGGTGGCGTAGTCGAAGAGGTAGCTTTTCTGGAGCAGGATGCGGGTGATGTCCGCGATTTCACGGTCGTTCACCTCCACATCGGGGGCCACGCCGCCGCCGTCGTACACGGTGCGGCCGGCAGTGGTTTTGAAGGCCGTGCGCAGCGAATCGGGGAATTTGCCCAGCGTGCCATCTTCGCTACGGTGCGCGTAGTCGATTTCCTGGATGCAACGGCCGCTCGGGATGTAATATTTGGCAGTGGTCACTTTCAGCTGCGAGTTGTAGCTCAGCGGCCGAGTGGCCTGCACAAGGCCTTTGCCGAAGGTGCGCTCGCCCACCACCACGGCGCGGTCGTAGTCCTGCAGCACGCCCGACACGATTTCGGAGGCCGAGGCCGAGCGGCTGCTCGTGATGATGGCCACCGGAATCTGGGTGTCAAGCGGCACATCGAGGGCCTTATAAGTTTTGTTCCACTCCGTCACCTTGCCCTTGGTGCTCACTACATCAAGGCCTTTGTCGATGAAGAGGTTGGAGATATTCACTGCTTCATTGAGCAATCCGCCGGGATTGTCGCGGATATCGAACACGATTTTCTTCGCGCCCTGCTCCTTGAGCTTGGTAACGGCGGCGCGCACTTCCTTGCCCGCATCCACCGTGAAACTGCCGAGTTGGAAGTAGCCCACGTCGCCGGAAATCATGCCGGTATAGGGCACATTGTCGACCTGAATTTTATCGCGGGTGATATCGATTTGGATGGGCTTGTCCTGACCATAGCGCGTCACCATGAGCTTCACCATGGAATTGGCTTGGCCCTTGAGGAGCTTGCTAATGTCAGAATTAGTCTTTTTGTCGACCACCACGCCGTTGATGTCGAGTATTTCATCACCCGGCAGCAGACCGGCTTTTTGAGCCGGATAGCCTTCGTAAGCGCTTTGCACCACGGTTTTGCCGTTGCGCTTCACCACCGAGGCCCCGATGCCGCCGTACTGCCCGGTGGTCATGGTGCGGAAGTCCTCGATGTCGTCCTCCGGGATGTAGTTGGTGTAGGGGTCGAGCGAGCGCAGCATGGCGTCGATGCCCGTTTTCACTAGCTTGGCGGGTGTGACTTCGTCAACGTAATAGGTATTGACTTCCTTGAAGAGCGTGGCGAAAATGTCCAGGTTCTTGGCAATTTCGAAGTACCGCTCGTTGTCGGAAGCGGCGCGGAACGATACCAAACCCAGCGTGCTCAGGGCCAGCGCGGCGAGTAGCTTTTTGCGGATAGTCATACGGAATACGGATAGCGGGTCGACACGAATCTACGGGGTCGGTGGCGAAGCAGATGCTGCTTCAGGACTCGTGCCCAGCAAACGATGGAAAGCGGAAATTAATTTTTTTTCCACCAACGTCAGCGGACTTTTTTCCTTCCCCGTGAAGATAATACCCAGCAGAGCGATTTCATGCCCGTTTGGTTGCTCCGTAAGCCGATATTTATTGAGCCGATACGCCTCGCGGATGAGCCGCTTGAGCCGGTTACGGTCGACGGCCCGCTTGAAGGTGCGCTTGCTCACGCTGATGAGCACCTGCGGCGGGGCCGTGGTGGGCGCGGCCGCTTTTATCCAGACGATGCGCAACGGGTAAACGCCAAAAGAGGAACTCTGCTTGCTGAAAAGCTCTTCAATGAGCTTCTTGCGGCACAGGTGTTCCTCTTTGGGGAAAGTATATTTTCGGGCTGCCAGTGGGGCGCTGGTAGCGGTAGACTCGTTCACGTTGCTTACCTGTTGGGCCACTGTTTCAGCAGCAAAGCCCTATTTTGGAAACGCCTAAAATAGCGAAGCCGCATTGCAGCGACAGAAGTAACGCTGTCTCAGCAATGCGGCAATCTGCCAGCCAGTCGCTCAACGCGCTTCGCTAACGGCTACGAATACTAGCGCTTGTGCTTGCCTTCGTCGGATACGGTGAGGCGCTTGCGGCCTTTGGCACGACGACGGGCCAGCACGTTGCGGCCATTAGCGGATTCCATGCGGAGACGGAAGCCGTGCTTGTTAACGCGCTTGCGCTTCGAAGGTTGATAGGTGCGTTTCATCTTATGTGTAGTTTCAAGTTGGGCCGGCAAAGGTACGGGCTTTGTCTGGAAAAGGCAAGGCCCTCAGCCACTTTTACGCGGGGACCGTTAGCGGGCAGTAGCTTTAGTCCCGTTTAACCCTGTTTTGGCGATGATTCACTACCACGTTTCCTACGAAAATCCCCTCACGTTTTACCTGCAAATCCAACTCACGCTGGATGTAGCCGCCGATGCAACCGCTCCGCTAGAGCTCCAGTTGCCCGCCTGGCGCCCCGGCCGCTACGAGCTACAAAACTTCGCCCAGAAGGTTCAACGCGTGGTGGTTGAGGATGCTGCCACCGGCCTGCCCCTCCTCTATCGCAAGCTCACGAAGGACCGGTGGGAGGTGCCCAACGCCGCCGGCCGCACCGTGCGGGTGCGCTACAACTTCTACGCCCATCAGATGGATGCCGGCGGTTCTTGGCTTGATGAGTCGCAGCTGTACCTGAACCCCGTGCAGGCGCTGATGTATGCCGAGGGACGGCAACTGGAGGAATGTGAATTAACACTGGGGCTGCCCGAGGGCTGGCAGGTGGCTTGCGGCTTGAAGCAAACCGCGCCGAATGTGCTTTCCGCGAAGGATTTCGACCAGCTGGCCGACTCGCCGCTCATTGCCAGCCCCACGCTCACGCACCAGGAATACGAGGCGGGCGGGCTGCCCTTCCACGTCTGGGTGCAGGGCGAGGCGCTGGTGAACTGGCCGAAGCTGCTGGCCGATTTCAAGGCATTTTCGGAGGAGCAGCTGACGATGTTTGGGGGCTTTCCGGTGGCGGATTACCACTTTCTTAACCAGTTTCTGCCCTACAAGCACTACCACGGCGTGGAGCACAACAACTCCACGGTGATTACGCTGGGGCCGGCCGAGCTGATTATGAGCGAGGGCCTGTACAAGGAATTGCTGGGCGTGAGCTGCCACGAGCTGTTTCACACCTGGAATATCAAGAGCATCCGGCCCGCCGAGATGCAGCCCTACGACTACAGCCGCGAGAACTACTTCCGTACCTGCTTTATCGCCGAGGGAATCACAACCTATTACGGCGAGTATTTGCTGGCCCGCAGCCACGTCCGTACGCCCGCGCAGTATTTTGAGGAGCTGAACATCGTGCTGCGCAAGCACTACGACGATGCCGGCGGCGAAAATCTCTCCCTGGCCGATGCCAGCATGGACCTCTGGCTGGACGGCTACAAGCCCGGCGTGCCCGACCGCAAGGTGTCGGTGTATCACAAAGGTGCGCTGGTGGCTATGCTCTTGGATTTGACCATTCGGCAGCTTTCCGGCCACGCCCGCAGCCTGGATGACGTGATGCGCCGGCTGTACGAGGAGTTTGGCAAAACCGGCATCGGCTACACGGAGGCCGACTACGTGCGCCTTGTGAACGAAGTGGCCGGGCGCGACATGCACGCCTATTTCGACAAGTTCATCTACGGCACCGCGCCGCTACAGGAGCCGCTGGACCGGGTGCTGCATACTGTGGGCTGCCAGCTGCTGGTGGGCGAAAACGCTTCAGCTTCGGAAGGTCACTTCGGTTTCCGCACGGTGGTGAAGAACGAGCGGACGGAGGTTACCGCCATCTGGCCAAATTCGCCTGCTGCCGCGGCTTTGACCGTGGATGACGAAATCGTGGCCGTGAACGGCCGCCGCGTGGATATGAACCTCCAAAGCCTGCTCAGCAGCGTCACGCTGAGCTACGAGGTGAGCGTATTCCGCCAGAACCGGCTGCTGACGGTGACGCTGGCCGCCACGCCGGGCGTCAGCTTCGGGCAGCGCTATGCCATTGATAAGCTGGAAACAGCTGATGCGGTTCAGCAGCGCGGGTTTCGGCAGTGGCTGGGGTGGGAGTTCTAGCCTGATTCAAAAACCAATAAAAAGGCCCCACCGGACGAATCCGGCGGGGCCTTTTCTGTTGCTGCTAGCAGCGGTTTAGTGTTTCGCGTCGCCGCCTTTTCCCACTTTGCCCTTGTTCACGGACATTGGGTTGTTGCCCTGCGGGTTGTTGCGGATGTTATCAACCCCGTGGCCGGCGCTGTTGCCATCGGTGGTGTTGCCGTGTGCCGACACATCCATTGTGTTCGGGCTTTGCACTTGGGTGCTTTTGCGTTTCGTGTTAGCGGCCGGATTCACGGACGTTTTCTCGTTTTGCAAGTCGGTGTCTTTCTTGGCGAGTCCCATGGCGGTTTGGTGTTGAGTGGAATATGGGTATTTGTACCCCTCCGCCGCCAAAAGGTTGCCGCAACATTATGCCCTACGCCGGCACGTTGGCGATGGCCGAAACCGGTACCACCTTCACCAGCTCAGCAAACTGCGCTTCGCGGGCTTCCACTTCTTCCGCGCTGAGGTTCAGCAGACGCTCGGTGCCGAATTTCTCAACGCAGAACGAGGCCATGGCCGAACCGTGAATCACGGCGCGCTTCATGTTCTCAAAGCTGATGTCGTCCGTGGCAGCCAAGTGGCCAATGAAGCCGCCCGCAAACGTGTCGCCGGCACCGGTCGGGTCGAATACTTCTTCCAGGGGCAGCGCCGGGGCGTAGAAAATCTTGTGCTTGTGGAAAAGCAGCGCGCCGTGCTCGCCTTTCTTGATGATGAGAAATTTCGGCCCCATGGCCATGATTTTCTTGGCGGCCTTCACCAGTGAGTATTCACCGGAAAGCTGGCGGGCTTCTTCATCGTTGATGCTCAGCACGTCCACCATTTCGATGGTGGCGATAAGCTCCTCGAGGGCAATGTCCATCCAGAAGTTCATCGTGTCCATCACAATCAGCTTGGGACGGTTCACGAGCCGCTGGATGACGAGGCGCTGCACCTGCGGGGCCAGGTTGCCCAGCATGAGGTACTTGCAGTCCTGGTAGGCGTCCGGGATGATGGGGTCGAAATCGGCCAGCACGTTGAGTTCGGTCACGAGAGTTTCGCGCGAGTTCAGGTCTTTGGAGTAGATGCCCGACCAGAAGAACGACTTTTCGCCTTCCTTGATTTGCAGGCCTTCCACGTCCACGCCGTGCTCTTCGAGCAGCAGGATGTCGGACTGCGGGAAGTCATCGCCCACCACGGCCACCAGCTTCACCGGTTTCAGCGAGTAGGACGCCGAGAGGCTGATGTAGGTGGCGGCACCGCCGATAATTTTATCGGTTTTGCCGAAAGGCGTTTCTAGGGCGTCGAATGCGACGCTGCCGATGACGAGCAGGCTCATGCAGGTAAATTGTGGTGAATAAAAACGGTCGAAATTAAAGCCGTATTAAAACGGATTCATTGCAAGCAACAAAAAAGTCCCCGGATAATTCCGGGGACTTTTTCTGGGAGGGTAAATAATGGGGCTCGAACCCACGACCTTCGGAATCACAATCCGACGCTCTAACCAGCTGAGCTATATCTACCAGGTTGGTTTTGGTGGTGCAAAGATAGAAAAAGAAGCGGGATTGAGCAAAAAAAGTTCTTTGCTGAATAGCTGCTGCTTTTGAAAGACCATCATGCAGAGCGTAGTGAAGTATGTTTACCGCTATAGTAATCAGCCGCATTGCCACGAATGTAGTAAAGGTGCTTCGCTACGCTCTGCGTAACGGTCAATTTTCATCCTGCTACCAGTTGACCGCCGCAAAATCCCGACCTTTGCGGAATGGAACCCAATATCACCCCATCGTTCAACGATTTCAAACTCAACAAACAACTGCTGACCGCCGTGGCAGCAGCCGGCTTCACCGACCCCACGCCGGTTCAGATTCAAACCATCCCGCTGCTGCTGGCCGGGCACGACGTGCTGGGCATCGCCCAAACCGGCACCGGCAAAACGGCGGCTTTCGGCCTGCCGCTATTGATGAAAGTAAAATACGCCCAGGGTACCAACCCGCGGGCGCTGGTGCTGGCTCCCACCCGCGAGTTGGCCATGCAGATTGAAAAGCACCTGAAGGCGCTGGCGATGAATACCGACCTGCGCATTTTCGCCATTTACGGCGGTCTGGGGCCGAAAACCCAGATGGAAACCATTGCCGAAGGGCTCGATATACTGGTGGCTACGCCGGGCCGGCTGCTGGAAATCTACCTGAAAGGCGCGGTGCGCCTCACCGACCTAAAAACGCTGGTGATGGACGAGGCCGACAAGATGATGGACATGGGCTTCATGCCCCAGATTCGGCGGATTCTGGAAATCATCCCGCGCAAGCGTCAGAACGCGCTGTTCTCGGCCACCATGCCGGAACGGGTGACGACCTTGAGCGAGGAATTTCTGGAATTCCCGGTGCGGGTGGAGGTGAGTCCGCCGGCCAAGACGGCCTCCACGGTATCGCAGGTGATGTATGAGGCGCCCAACCTGCTCACCAAAATCAACCTGCTGCATTTCCTGCTGCACCGCGACATTGACACCATGACGCGGGTACTGCTTTTCTGCCGCACCAAGCAGCACGCCGACCAGGTGGCCCACTTCCTGGAGCGCAAGGCCCCGGCCGGCGAGGTGCGCGTGATTCACGGCAACAAGGGCCAGAATGCGCGGATGAACAGCATGGACTCCTTCAAGGCCGGGGAGGTGCGCTACATGGTGGCCACGGACGTGGCCGCGCGTGGCATCGATGTGCCTCAGGTGACGCACGTTATCAATTTTGATGTGCCGATTGTGCACGACGACTACGTGCACCGCATCGGACGCACGGGCCGGGCACTGCACACGGGCGCAGCCATCACCTTTGCCAACGAGGCCGAGATGGTGCATATCACTGAAATCGAGGCGCTCATCAATCAGAAAATTGAGCTGCTGCCGCTGCCCGAAGAAGTGGTGGTAGAAGAAACGCCCTTCGAGGAGCAGCAGAAGATGGGTCGCGAACTAGACGAGCGCCGCAAAAAGCTCGACCCGACCTTCAAAGGCGCTTTTCACGAGAAAAAGGAGTGGATTAAGCCCGGCGTGACGATTGATAAGCGCACGGGCAAGGCCTTTGCCGAAGGCAAAAAGAAAAGCACCAAGGGCTCGAAAGCCTTTGTGGGCAAGAAAGGCGGCTCGAACCCCGGCGTGAAGGCGCTGAAGCGGCGCGGACGGTAAGAACTGGCAGGTAAAACCCAGAACGTCATGCTGAGCGAAGTCGAAGCATCTCTACCGCAATAGTAATCCAATCGAAAGGGGTTTACTACTGCGGTAGAGATGCTTCGGCTGCGCTCAGCATGACGTTCTTCTTTATTCCTACTTGTGGTGTATCAGATGCCCGAAGTGGATGCTGGCGAAGGTGAGGGCCGCGCCCCAGAACACCGCGCTCAGAAACATGTGCAGCAGGATGCGCTGCCGCGGCACGCCCAGCAGCGTGGCGATGACCGTGCCGCCGATGGGCGACAGCAGTATGGGCGTGAGGAAGGCAATGCCGCCCATCCCAAACTTGCGAAATACCTTGATGATATTGCGCGATTTTTTGGAGAATATCGGTTCGCGGCGCAGGCGGCGCTGCTTCTGGCGGTGCTGCATCCAGACGCGGCCCACTCCCGAGAAGATGAACACACTGGTCATCATGCCGGCCACGGTGAGGGCCAGCGTGGGCCAGAAGTGCAGGCCCATGGAAGTACCGGCCAGTGGGCCGCCCAAAAACTTGACCGTGCTCAACAGGAACACAGACGCGCATTTAATGGCGGGGTGGAGCACGACGAAACGAAAAGGCAGGCGGCGGGTGAGAGGGAAACTTCAACGCGGGGTGGGCGCATTGCAAAGATACCCCGTTTGGCGGGGTAGGGTTCCATTATCAGCCCCAGGGAAAATTGGGCACTACAGCTTGCTGCCGTAGGACAGGTCGCCAGCATCGCCGAGGCCAGGGATGATGTAGGCGTGCTCGTTCAGCTTTTCATCGATGGCGGCTACCCAGAGGGTTGCTTCGGGGATTTCGCGGGCCACGTAAGCCAGGCCCTCGGGCGAGGCGATGACAGCGGCGATGTGTACCTGGCGCGGCGTGCCGAAACGAAGCATGGCGCGGTAGGTTTGCACGAGGCTTTTGCCGGTGGCCAGCATAGGGTCGGCCAGGATGAGCACCCGCTCGTCGAGGCTGGGAGCGGATAAATAATCGACCTGCACTTGCACCTGGGCGGTGCCTTCGATGCGGTAAGCCGCCACGAAAGCACTGGGCGACTGGTCGAAATAATTCAGGAAACCTTGATGAAATGGTAACCCGGCGCGCAGCACGGTGGCCAAAATGGGGAAGTCGTGGAGCAGCTTGCCAGTGGTTTCGGCCAGCGGCGTCTGGATGGCTTTGTCGGTGTAGCTGAGGTGGGCGCTGATGCGGTAGGCGATGATTTCGCCCAGACGCTGGAGGTTGCGGCGGAAGCGGAGGCTGTCCTTTTGCACGTCTTTGTCGCGCAGCTCGGCCAGGAAATGGTTGGCGATGCTGGGTTCGGCGCACACCACGTGCACGCGGGCCAGGGCTTCGGCGGCATCGGTGGCGGCCGATGATGCGGGCACGGCGGCCGAGGCGGGGGTAGGAGAAGGCGTGGCCATGCAGCAGGAAAATTGAAAAGTGAAGCCGGGCACCAAGCCCGGCCGATGCCCCGAAGTTGGCACAAAAACCACCCACGGGCAAGAAAATGCAGTAGAATTCGTCTATTCCGTCAGGGCCACCCGAGCCGCCCGCAGCGGCCCCGATAAGCGGTGCCCTTTACCCCGCCAACGGCTTGCTGCGTAGGTTTGTTAAGATATGGACCCGTTCGCCCCGCTGCTGGCCGCGCCATTTCGCTTTTATTGCTGTCTATCGATTGTTATGAATAAATTTGTGCTCCTGCCTTTGTTCCTCATGCCCTTGGCAGGGCCGCTCGCCGCTCAAACAACCCCGGAAGTGCCCGCGGCAACGCCCCCGGCCACGGCGCCGACGAAGGCCGAAAAATCGCCGTGGCTGATTTTCGACCAGCCGCTGGACAGCCTGCCCGCGTCGCACAGCAAACGAACGGTGCGCGAAAAGCCCTTGCGCAGCGAAGCAGGACCGGCCGCTGCCCCAGCGGTGCGCACCACCGCCGCCAGCCGCCCGGCCGACACCGGCAAGACCACGCAGGGCGCCAACTACGTGCCGCTCGACCCGAACAC
>JAQBNT010000022.1 GCA_028288445.1 Hymenobacter sp.
CGGTGTACACCCAGCTGCGCAGCTCCGATTACAACCGCCGCCGCGACGGCCGCGTGTGGGACACGCAGAACTTCCACCAGCACCCCGAGGAGTACGAGTCGACGTTTGGCAATTTCCTGCCCGTGACGGACCTGCTCATTGCCTGCGCCTACTGGCACCCGGCCGCGCCGCTGCTCTTCACCGAGGCCGACACCCGCCGGCCCGATTTCCGCATCAACACCATCGCCGACGTGACCTGCGACGTGAACGGCTCGGTGCCCACCACCAAGCGCAGCAGCACCATCGCCGAGCCGGCCTTCGACTATAACCCCGCCACCGGCGAGCTGGAACCAGCCTACTCGCGGCTCGAAAACATCACCGAAATGGCCGTCGACAACCTGCCCTGCGAGCTGCCCCGCAACGCCAGCCGCGACTTCGGCCGCCAGCTCATCGACAAGGTGCTGCCCCACCTGCTGGGCGCCGATGCCGAGGGCGTAATTGCCCGCGCCACTATTGCCAAAGGTGGTCGGCTCACCGAGCGGTATCAGTACCTGAGCGACTACGTGGCTGAGCCCGTGTAGGCATAGCCGCTAGATGCCCCGCAAAATGGGGTAGCGAGCCTGCACCAGCGAATAGAGGCCATATGCGATGAGGCCGGTAGCTACGGCCGCCAGCACGGGTGCCCCCATGGCGGCCAGCAGGTCAAAGGCTTCGTCGGTGCTTCCCACTGCGCCGGCCCGCGCCTGCCGCCCTGCCTGCACAAAGAAGTAGCCGATGATGGCTACCACCACGCCCCGGGCCGTGACGCCCACCTGCGCGGCCCGGTACACGAGGCGGTTCTCCGCCGAGGAAATCCGGCGGGCATTCACGTCAGACTGCAATTGCCCGGAGAAGGCGCGATATCCCTGAAACAAGCCGATGATGATGGTGGCCACCCCGCCCATAATCAGGAGCCAGTCGCCGCCGGGCCAGCTCAGCACTTTGGCGGCCAGGGTTTTCGGGGCATCGCCACCATCGTCGGCGTAGCCCTGGAGGGCGAGCTGCGCGGCATGAATGGCCAGGCCGCTGTAAAACAGCCCACTGCACACGTACCAGAACCGAAAGCTTAGCCCTTTGAGGCCGGTGCCCTTGTCTTCGGTATCGCGCAGTGCCTGTACGAAGCGCCAGAGGATGTAGCCGAGCAGGCCCAGCGCAATCAGGCCCAGAAGCACCCGGCCGCCGGGCAGCTGTTGCAGGTGCTGCACTGCTTCTTCCTTGTCGGCCCGGGCCCCACGGTGCTCGCCCCCGGCCGCCAGCAGGGCCAGTACGCCCATGAGCACATACACTAAGCCAATGGCGGCAAAGCCGAGCTTGGCCAGCGCTTTGATGCCGGACGAAGTAGCGGGGTGAGCAGCGGCAAGCAGGTTATCGGTGGCAGGCATGGCAACAGGGGAGGGCAGAATCTGGCCTTGCCTTACGCAGCAACCCGGGGCAAAGGTTGAGGCAATGAAACGCGTGTGGCCGCAAAAAGGCCCCTTCCGTTGCCAGAAGGGGCCTTTCGTGACAAAGCTACCGCGTGTGGGTGGAGTAAAGGGCGCCTTGCTTTATCAGCAAGCTTTACTAGAACGTGCGCTGAAACCAGCCTTTGATGTCGTCGATGGCGTGGCCCGTTTTCTCTTGCAGGCGGCCGTACCACTCGTCCTGCTTGCCGTCTTCGTAGTCGAGGTCGTCGTCGGTGAGGTTGCCCCACTTCTGCTTGGCCTGGCCTTTAATCTGGTTCCAGTCGCCGCGGGCTTTCAGCTCGGTGCTGTTGCCGGTAGCGGTAGCGCTGGCGTCGTTGCCGATATTGCTGAACCAGTTCTTGATGCTATCGATGGTGTCGCCGGTTTTCTCCTGCAGCCGGCCCAGCCATTCGTCCTGTTGGCCTTCGGTATAGGTCAGGTCGTCGTCGGTGAGGCCAGCCCACTTCTGCTTGGCAGCGCCTTTCAGTTGGTTCCAGTTGCCGCGAGCTTGCAGTTCGGTGTTGTCGCTAACGTTATTGCTGTTGAGGTCCATGAGTGAAAAGGGAGGTTGGTTAGAAAGAAATAAGGGTGGGCTGTGGTGAAATTGTTGAGCTTGTACGCAAGGCCTTTAGGCACGTTGAGGCGGCCCGCCGAATGCCAGAATTTTACACCTCCCATCCGGCGCTTTGCAAGCCCTCCTCGGACCTTGCCCAGCCAAACAGCTCACAAAAAAAGCCTCACTGCCAAGGCAGTGAGGCTTCTGGAACAGAGCAACCGGACTACCCGGACGCAGTGTGCTTAGTTCTGGGGCGTAGCGGGCGTTTTCTCAATCACGCCGTTGGCGGGCTTGTCTACTACTACGGCGGTATCGCCGGGTTCGCGGGCCATGTCGGCTTTGGCGCTGTCTACGGCACCTTCCATTTTGTCGCCAGTTTCCGAAACAGCGTTTTCGGTGGTGGTAGCCGCTTCATCAGCTTTTTTCTCGGAGCACGAAGTAGCGGCGAAAGTACCGAAAGCAGCCAGCACGAGCAGGGTTTTGAAGGAAGTTTTCATAAGAAAATTAAAGAATGGGGAGAATGATTTTGCCCCTTAATCAACAACTTCCTAAAAGGTAACCCCGCTCGGAGTCATCGGCTTTCGATTTTAATTTGCCAATCCAGCGGGCCATCTGCCTACGGTTTAGCTTAGATGGTCAGTTGCAAGAAGCACCTGGCCAATGCCCGGGAGAGCCGAAAACACCGCCTAGCGATGCCGGGCGTTGAACCCCAGCATCAGGCTGATGCGGGTGCCGCCGCTGCCCGGTACCACGGCCAGGTTCACGGGAAAGTTGATGCCGTTGGAGCGAAACGAGGTGCCCATCGCCAGGACCAGGTTGGCCCCCAGCGGCGTCAGGTTGGGCCCCACGCCAAACTCAAAGCCCTTGGCCCCGCGAATGCCCAGCAGCCCGCTGATGCTGGGCAGAAACTTGCCCTGCTCCAGCCCGCCCACCAGCGGCACGAATTCGGCCAGCCCGCTCACCCCGTTGGGCATCCGAAACAGGCGGCTTTCGAATTGCCAGCCAAACTGCGTCAGAAAAGGGCTGAGACCGGGCACGCTTTCGCGGGCCTTTTCCAGCACGCCGGCCGAAAGCACAGTGAAGCCGATGCGCGGGCCATCGAGCCGAATGGGCTCGTCCAGAATGGCATCGTCGGGTGCCGCGTTGCTAATTGTGGGCACTTCGGCCGGAAAAGCCGCCCGCGCCGCCGCCCCCGACACCGGCACACCGCCGCCCGCCGCGGCCGGGGGCGCGCTCAGCACCTCCTTGGTGCCGTTGGCGTAGCGAATCAGGAACACATCGGTGCGCCAGATGCTGATGAGCGGGCCGTCGGGGTTATCGGCGCGGCGGTATTTCACTTCGGAAGGGGTGATTTCAACCACCTTCACCGCAATTTCGTCGCCGTTGCGCTTGGTGAGGAGGTCCTGGGCGCGGGCCGGGCCGACCAGCAGCAGCACCAGGAAAAACAAGGAGAGTAGGCGTGTGAGCATGGCGCAAGGGACTAAGGGTGAAAACATGGCTAAAGGTGGCGCATTTACCAGCCGGCTTTCAACCGTATTTTGCACGTTCTTAGACCTTAGGCGAAGAGTTTTTATTTGTTCAATATATTGAACAGCAGGTTTTAATATTGCTGTAAAAGGATATTAATCCGCGCCCCAAATAATCAAAAAAGGCTAGCTGCCGCCCCAATGGACGACCTGCGCACCACGCTCCTGACCCTCAGCCCCGACGACCGGCGCGATTTCGGCCGCTTCATTCAGCGCCAGCGCCGCAAAACCATCGGCCGGCTCGATTCGCGCCTCTACGAATTGCTGGTGCGGGCCAGGGAACTCAAAACCGAGCAGCTCATTGCCCAGCTCTATCCCGACGAGCCCAACCCCGTGGCCTACTACGCGCTGCGCAAGCGCCTCATGCGCCACCTCACCGACTACCTGCTGCTGCGCCAGCGCCAGCTCGATACCACCGCCGCCGCCACCGTGCGCGGCCACCTCACCCTGGCTCAGTACCTCTTCGAAGCCGGCATCCCGCGCCTGGCCTGGACCACCCTGCGCAAAGCCGAAAAGCTGGGCCGCGAAACCGAGCAGTACGAGCAGCTAAACGCCGTGTACAACCTCCAGATTCAGCACGCCGAATCGCCCCACGCCGCCCCGCTCAGCGAAATCCTGCCCCGCTACCGCCTCAACAAAAAAGCCGCCGATGAGGAGGAACGCGCCAACATTGCCGACAGCCTGTTGCGCCTGCGCCTGCGCGAGGCGCGGGTGCGCGGCCGGGCCACGGTATCCGTCGATGCCATTTTGCAGCAGATTCTGGCCGAATACGATTTGCAGGAAGCCTTTGCCCGCTCGCCCTCACTGCTGAGCCGGCTCATGTCCATCACGCGCAGCGCCATGCTGGTGCGGCGCGATTTCACGTCGTTTGCCGTGTTCATCGAGCGGTGCTACAACCTCATGGAGCGCCGCCACGGCTTCGCGCCGGCCCAGCGCGGGCACCAGCTCAAGCTGCTCTACATGCTGGCGCACGCCCTGTACCGCTCGCGCCGCTTTGCCGAGTCGGTGGCGTACCTGGAAAAAGGCACTGCCCTGATGAGCGCCGGGCCGGGCCGCCAGTTCAGCGAGTTTGCGCCGCGCTTCACCTTCCTGCTGGCGGCCAACTACGCGTTTCTGCGCCGCAATGCCGAAAGCATCGGCCTGCTCGAAGCCACTTTGCGCGGCCCCAAGCCCCTCGCCACCGCCGACGACCTCACGGCCCGCTTTCAGCTCACGTTCCACTACTTCGCCGAAGGCCAGTTTGCCAAAGCCAACCAGGCCCTGCTCAGCCTGGGCCGTACCGACCACTGGCTGGAGCAACACCTCGGCCTGGAGTGGATGCTGAACCGCAACATCGGCGAAATGCTCATCCAAATCGAGCTCGACAACGCCGAGCAGGCCCTGATTCGCCTGCGCGCCATCGAGCGCACCATCCGCGACCTGTTTCCCGCCGTGCCCGCCGATGCCGCCGCCGCCACCGAAGCCGTGCCCGTCGGCGGCCCTTACCACCCCGTGCTCATCTACCTGAGCCTGGTGCGCGAGCTTATCGACAACCCCGCCACCGCGCACGACCACGACTTTGGCAACCGCGTGGCGCACCTGCCGCCATTCATTTCCCAGGAGCGCGAAGACTTGCAGGTTATCAGCTTCTACTCCTGGCTGCGCGCCCGCACCCTGGGCCGCCCGTACTACGACGTGCTCCTGGAAATCGCCAATGCCTGACCCGTCTGCATAAAAGAAGCCCCGCGCAATAGCTTGCGCGGGGCTTTTCAGGAAATTAAAACCGGCCGGAATTACTTCTTGGCGGCTTCTTTCATGTTCTCTTTGGTTTGCTGGGCCGATTTGGCGGCAGCGTCGCCCATGGCGTCCATTTTGGCACCGGCGGCGTCCATTTTGGCGTCCATCTTGGCACCGGCGGCGTCCATTTTAGCATCCATTTTGTCGCCGGCGGCTTCCATTTTGGCACCGGCTTCCTGGGCACCTTCTTTCAGGTTGGCCGAAGCGTTGTCGACGGCGGCACCGGCGGCGGCACCGGCTTCGGTAGCCGTGGTGGCGCTGCTATCGGTTACTACGGTAGCGGTGGTGCCTTCGGGCGTGGTGGTCGTGGTTTCGGTGGTTTTGGTTTGCTCGCAAGCGGTGGCGGTGAAGGCAACGGCGGCGGCTACGAAGAGGGCTTTAACGGAGATTTTCATGGTCGTTGAATTTGAGAGTGAGAATTTGACGATTAATTACGGAGGAGTAAAAAGGTAACCCAGGGCCACGCCCGGCCCAATGAGGCTTCGCCCCGAGAAAACCGCCCAGCTAACTTTTATCGGCCCGCGACAGTATAGCCCTCACGCATCTTTTCATTCTCGCATTCCCATGGATTCCACCGCCGCCACTCCGCAAACGCCCGCCACGCCCGCCGTGCCCATGGCCGTGAGCGACCAGCAAAATACTGCCCTGCTCGACGATACGCTCACCTTCCTCACGGCCAGCACGCCCACTAACTCCGGCCCCCAAGGCATCGTGGAGATTGAGCGTTGGGCCGCTGTGCTGGCCGCCACCGAGCGCCCCGGCCTGGCCAAAATCAAGCAGGAGCTGAGCCAGCTCAGCGACATGCTCTCGGATAGCAAAACCCCTGCTCACGACATTGCCGAGATTCTCGCCAGCCTGGGGGCCGAAACCGCCAAGGTAGCCGAAGAGGCCGGCGGTGACTACGCCGCGCCCCTCACCAACCTGAGCAAGCAGCTCATCAAAGCCGGCAACACGCTCTCGAAGTAAGCCGCGCCAACACCTGCCGTAACCATTGTAGCGCGAACTTTGTAGTTCGCGTCCCCGCGCTGCCCGGAACATTCCGGTCGGCCCTGCGGGCGACGCGAACCACTAAGTTCGCGCTACTGCTTTTTCTATGGTCCCTCTCACCCCCGCCGACCTGCTGCCCTACGACCCGTTCGACGGCATGCGCTTCGGCCCCGAAACCTGCTTCCTCAGCGGTCAGCCCGTTGGCCCCGACGACAACGACACTGTTCCCGTCTTTGCCGAATGGCTGCAAGCCCGCTATAATCTGGCCGAGCGCTCCATTCAGCTTCTCGACCAGCGCACCGTTTTTATCAAGGATTTGCGCCTGCCCGCCGCCCCCGCCGCCCGCCAGCGCATCGCCGCGCTGGAGAGTAGGGTAGAGGCCGCCGCCGCGCAAGGCCCCGCCGCCCTGCGCGCCCTCGGCGACGACACGCTTTTCCTCTGGATGGGCAAAATGTTCTACGGCATCTTCATCACCGAGCTGCTGAACGAGTTCGAGCCCCTGATAAAACCCAAGTACCCGCTGGCCGAAAACGCCGCGCTGGTGCGCCGTTTCCAGGCGTTTTTCCAGTTGCTGCAAGGCCTGCGCGTGCCCACCGAATACGCCGATTTTGTGCCTGGCTCCGTCTTCGTCCTCGAAGCCGACCCCACCGAAGACGTGACGCCCTTTGAGTACGACGACGACCTGAATACCCTCGTTTTCAGCATCAAGCTCGATAAAACCGTGCTGGTCGCCTGTCTGGTAGATATTGGCTTGGTGGGCCAGGCCATGCGCAAAGTCTACGCCGATGCCCAGCGCCCCCTGCATCCTGTGCAGATTGCCGAGTTCAAGGCCCGGGTGTACTACGCCGCGCACCTGCTGCACGTCGTGCCCGACATCTACCCGCGCCACCCGCGCCCCGGCGATACCCAAATCGTGTTCGACGCCCTCATCGACGATGTCACCGGCGCCATCTTCAACCCCTGGGAAAACAGCGCCTACACCCAAACCCTGGCCGAAATGTGGCAGCGCTGGAACATCACCCTCGCCGACGTAGTAGCCAAACCCGCCGAGCCGCTGACGCTACTCTATAACTCAGATGGAAGTCCGCGTGAGTTGCAGCATTGGCCTGTAGTTATTTAATCAAGAAAAAGCACGTCATGCTGAGCGGAGTCGAAGCATCTCTACCGTGTAACTAATCCCGACAATCGGGTTTACTGCTGCGGTAGAGATGCTTCGACTCCGCTCAGCATGACGGCTTATTTATATCACACCCGTGTTCAAAT
Source organism: Hymenobacter sp. (assembly GCA_028288445.1). GTDB lineage: Bacteria > Bacteroidota > Bacteroidia > Cytophagales > Hymenobacteraceae > Hymenobacter. The sequence goes on from JAQBNT010000022.1 coordinate 7,569, forward strand.
ATCCCTTTCGCTACTACTTTCTGCCGCTGTTGATTCTGCTGCCGCTCTCCAGCTGCCTCAACCTCCTCAGGCCCCGGCACGACTTCACCACCTACACCCCCGCGCCCGGCCCCGACTACGCCCAGGATAGCCTCTGGGCTGCCCTGCCCACCCGCCGCGACTCGGCCGATGCCGTCCCCGAAAAGTCCGGCCTGCGCGACGAGCAAGCCACTGCCGCCGCCGACGTTTTCTTCATCCATCCCACCACCTACTACTGGCGTGCCGCCTGGAACGCCGACCTCGGCCGGGAAAAGCTGAACCGGTATACCGACAAAAGCACCATCCGCCACCAGGCCAGCGTCTTCAACGCGGCCGGCCGCATCTATGCGCCGCGCTACCGCCAAGCCACGCTCTATTCCTTCTTCGACGAGGAAACCACCAACGGCCAGGCCGCCCTCGACCTTGCCTACGCCGACGTAAAAGCCGCGTTTCAGTACTACCTCGCCCATTACAATCAGGGCCGCCCCATCATCATCGCTGGCCATAGCCAGGGCACTGCCCACGCCACGCGCCTCCTCCACGAGTTCTTCGACAACGACCCCAAGCTGCGCCGCCAGCTCGTGGCCGCCTACCTCATCGGCTTCAAAGTGAAGCCCGATGAGTACCAAACCATCCGACCCTGCCCCGATTCGCTCGCCACCGGCTGCTTTATCAGCTACAATTCCGTAGCCACCGGCAACGACTACCCGCCCTTTCATCCTTTCGTCGCCACCAATCCCCTCACCTGGACGCTCGACACCCTGCTGGCCCCCGCCACCCTCAACCGCGGCGGCGTCAGCCAGGATTTCAAGCGCATCGACCCGCAGGTCACCGACGCCAAAGTCCACCAGGGCCTCCTCTGGATAACCCCGCCCAAGCCCGGCGGCTACCCGCGCTTCCTGCTCCCCGGCCGCCCCGAGCTGCGCCATTCCTACCACATTGCCGACTACGGCCTGTTCTACCTGAACATCCGCGAGAACGCTAGGGCGCGGGTGCGGGCGTGGCAACGTAAAAAATAGAGGAGAGCCTTGTGCAACCCATTATGCGGCTGGACCGGCTGGCTTCCTTGTGTGAATTATTTCTGCAAAGTGCAGAAATAATTCACAAATATGATGACTACGCATGTGAACTATTTCTGCATTTTGTGAAAATAGTTCACATGTTTTTGCGCAATGTTATTTCCTGATTGCTACACCTAAACATCCACGACAACGCCAAGGCGTGGGTGCAGGCATGGCAGACTCACTAATTTTGGCTGCTCTTAAACCGATTTTTGTAGTTCAACAATAATGGTTTCGGTGAACGGAGCCCAATTGCTTGCAGGAAATTCACGGCGAAAATGCTGGTGCTCTTGCCAGAATGTTTCTTCCTCAAAGCCTGTAAAGTCAAAAGAGGAGAAATGGGCTACATTATGCAGCCAATTGGTGATTGCTGAAACGAAGTTTAATATTCTTGCCCTCCTTCTCCAATTCCAAAAATATGAGTTGCCAGGAGCATGACTTCGCATGTCTATCATTGCCCAATACAGTAATTCACGATACAATCTTTTGCGTTCTTCGCTCATAACTAAAATCAAATCAAATGAGAAAGCCCCGCCGGCACAATGCCAGCGGGGCTTTCTCATTTAGCAGTCAGCCGCAATTAAGCGCCGATAGCTACACGCTTGAAGTCCGAAACCGTCATGCCTTTCGACTTGCTGTCGAGCAGCTGGGCGATGGTCATCGAGTTGTCTTTCACGAACTCCTGATTCAGCAAGGTGTTGTCCTTGTAGAACTTGTTGAGCTTGCCGAGAGCAATTTTCTCCAGCATAGCCTCGGGCTTGCCTTCGGCACGGGCCTGCTCTTTGCCAACTTCAATTTCGCGCTCAGCAATGGAGGCATCCACACCGTCTTTGTCAACGGCGATGGGCTTCATGGCTACAATTTGCATGGCCACGTCGCGGCCCACGGCAGCAGCGTCAGCCGAACCAACGTTCTTCAGGCCCACGAGTACGGCCTTCTTGTTGTCGGAGTGGATGTACGAAGCCACTTTCTCAGCGGTCAGCGTGGCGTAAGTCACTTCCAGCTTCTCGCCGATTTTGCCCATCAGGTCGGTCACGTGCTCCTGCACGGTCAGGCCGTCCGAAGCTTTGGCGGCGAGGATGTCCTCTTTCGTGCCAGCGTCGATGCGGATAGCGGTGTCCAGAATTTGCTGGGCCAGCTCGCGGAAGTTAGCCACTTTGGCTACCGACTCCGTTTCGCAAGCCAGCGCAACCAGTTTGCCTTTGGTGCCATCTTCGCTCACGCTCACCAGCACGAGGCCTTCCGACGTCTCGTTATCAGCGCGCTTGTCAGCGATTTTCTGGCCGTGCTTGCGCAGAATGTCGCGGGCGGCTTCGAAGTCGCCGTCGGCTTCCACCAGGGCTTTTTTGCAATCCATCATGCCTGCACCGGTCATGGTGCGGAGCTTATTTACGTCTGCGGCGGTAATAGCGGCCATTAGATGTTGTATTTGTTGGGTTGGAATTCAGGGAAAAGAAAAAGGGAACCTCCGGAGCCTAGACTACGCGAAGGTTCCCTTTTTTCAAAGAGCTAGGAAGGGACTATTCTTCGTCAGCAGCCGTCTTTTCAGCAATGGCAGCCTCGTCGGCTTCTTTGCGGTCGGCGTCTTCTTTGTCAACTTTGCGCTCCGACAGGCCGTCTTCGATGGCCTTGCCAATCACACCAACAATCAGTTGGATGGATTTCGAAGCATCGTCGTTGGCAGGAATCGGGAACTGAACCAGCTCGGGGTTCGAGTTCGTGTCGCAGATAGCGAAAACCGGGATACCCAGTTTGTGCGCCTCTTTCACGGCGATGTGCTCGCGCTTCACGTCGACGATGAACAGGGCAGCGGGCAGACGGCCGAGGTCGGCGATACCACCGAGTACGCGGTCGAGCTTGGCGCGCTCACGCGACATCATCAGCTTCTCACGCTTGGCGAGAGCGGCGTAGGCCGTGTTCTCTTTCACCATTTTGTCGATGGTGGCCATCTTCTTCAGGCTCTTGCGAACCGTAGCGAAGTTGGTGAGCATGCCGCCCAACCACCGGTCGGTCACGAAAGGCATCTTCAAACGCTCGGCTTCCGTCGTAACAATTTCCTGCGCCTGCTTTTTCGTGGCTACGAACATGATTTTGCGGCCGCTTTTCGCGATGTTGCGAATAGCCGTGGCTGCGTAATCAAGCGAAACCAACGTTTTGTTGAGGTCGATGATGTGGATGCCGTTCTTCTCCATGAAGATGTACGGCGCCATTTTGGGGTCCCACTTGCGGGTGAGGTGACCAAAATGGGCACCTGCGTCGAGCAGGTCCTTATAAGTCGTCTGAGCCATGATAGTATCCTCCTGGTTTTAGCGTTTCGAGAACTGGAACGAGCGACGAGCTTTGCGCTTGCCGAATTTCTTGCGTTCCACCATGCGCGGGTCGCGGGTGAGGAAACCTTCCTTCTTCAAAGCAGGACGGGTTTCTTCGTTGTCGCTAACGAGCGCCTTGGTGATTGCCAGACGGATAGCCTCGGCCTGAGCCGAAATGCCACCGCCTTTCACGTTCACCTTGATGTCGTACTGGCCGACTTGCTCAAGAATTGCCAGGGGCTGGTTGACCACGTTTTCCAGCAACTCGTTGCTGAAATACGACTTCATGTCCCGGTCATTGATAGTGATATTCCCTTGCCCGGCCTGCATGTAAATGCGGGCCACCGAGGTTTTTCTTCTACCAGAGGTGTTGGTAATTGCCATTTAGTGAGAAAATTAAAGAGCGTAAGCCGTCGTGGCTTACAGGTTTTTGAGTTCGATAGCCACGGGCTGCTGGGCCTCGTGCGGATGCTCCATGCCGGAGTACACGTACAGGTTGCGGTACTGGGCCGAGCCGAGTTTATTGCCTTGCAGCATGCCTTTCACGGCGTGCTCGATGACACGACGCGAGTCGCGGTTCATCTGCTCGCGCACGGTGCGACGCTTCTGGCCGCCGGGGTAGCCGGAGTGGGTGATGTAGACCTTCTCGGTCATTTTTTTGCCCGTTACGCGCAGGTTGTCAGCGTTGAGGACGATGACATTGTCACCGCAATCAGCGTTGGGCGTGAACGAAGGCTTGTGCTTGCCGCGCAGAATGTTGGCAATCTGCGAGCAAACGCGGCCCAGAGGGGCGACGCTGGCGTCGATGATAACCCAGCTCTTCTGGGCGTTGGCCTTGCTGACGTGGGTCGTCTTGAAGCTCAGGTGGTCCATGAGTCGAAAAAAAAGGTATGCTAAACTATTGAATAAGAGTGCGGAGCCGCTTGGGCTCCGGGAAAAACGGACACAAAGGTACTGATTTATGGGGAAATAGACAAGCGTGGCACAGTAGTTTTTCTGTGAAAGCCTGAGGCAAGACATTCAGCGAGAGCCGGAATCTGTCTCTGAAGCCATTTGCTAGGCAGTTAATTGAGCAGAGGTCGTAAGGGATTAAATAGCGGCCTGTTGGGCGGGAGTGTAGTTTTACGGTTTGCTATTGCCTATGCCTTCCGCTACCGTTGTGCCGGTTTCCGCCGTTTCTACTCGCCGCGCCCAGCTGCTGCTGGCGGGGCTGTTCGCTTTGTCCCTCACCGTGGCCTTTCTCACCAAAGGCACTCATGACTCCGGCGACAGCATCAATCATTACCTCTTTGCCCGCTATGCTTTCGCGCACCCGCTGAATTTTCTGGATTCGTGGGCCAAGCCGCTGCTTACGCTGCTGGCAGCAGGGCCGGCACAGGCTGGATTTATGGGCATGAAGGCGTTTCAGTGCGTGGTAGTGGCCGCCTCGGCCTGGTGCGCCTTTCGGATTGCGCAGGCACTACGTTTTCCCGCGCCGGAACTGGCCATCCTGTTTACCTACGCGGCCCCCGATTATTTTCTGATTCAGTTTTCCGGCCTCACTGAGCCGCTGTTTGGGCTGGTGCTGGTGGGGGCGGTTTGGCTGGCCGTGGCCGGCCGACCGGGTTGGTCGGCGGTGGTGGTTTCATTTCTGCCGTTTGCGCGCTCCGAGGGCTTTATTTTGATTGGCCTGTGGGTAGTTTACCTGGCGTGGCAGCGGCAGTGGCGCAGTTTGCCGCTGCTGCTGCTAGGCTATGTGCTGTACACGGCCATTGGGGCGCTGGCATTTGGCGAGCCGGGCTGGGTGTTTGGGCACAATCCATACGGAACGGTTTCGGTGTATGGCAACGGCGAGTGGAGCCACTTTCTGCGCAATATTCCCAACCTGCTGGGCTGGGTGCTTACGGTTTTGTTTGTGCTGGGGGGTACCCGCATGGTGCGCGACCTGGGCCAGACGGCGCGGCGGCAGTCGCCGCTGTTTCCGGCTGAGTTGCTATTGATATATGGCAGCATCACGGTGTTTGTGGCGGCTCACACCATCTTTTGGGCTAAGGGTTTGTTTAACTCGGCGGGGCTGGCGCGGGTGCTGACCGGCATTACGCCGCTGGCCGCTGTGGTAGCCCTCAATGGCCTGGCCCTACTCACGGATTGGGCCCGCACCGAAACGGCCCGGCGGCGGGTGCGCCTGGTGGCAACCGTGGCGGTGGTGGGCTGGCTGTTTACCGGAGCCCGCAATGCCATTCGACCGGCCCGTGATTTCAGCCGCCCCCCCGACCAGGAACTGGCGCAGCGCGCAGCCCTCTGGTTACATCAGACGTATGCGGGGCAGCCGCTGCCGCCCATCGCGTTCACAGCGCCCTACGTGGCGCCCGCGCTCGGAATCGACCCATTTGACGCAGCTAGCTGCCCGCCTTTAACCAAAAACTGGCATCCTATTCTGGAGACGCTGCCGGTAAATTCCCTGGTGGTCTGGGATGATGTGTACGCGCAAACCGAAGCTCACATTCCTTTGGAAATGCTGCAACAAGACTCCACATTTCGTTTGCGCTGGCAGGATGCCATCATTCGGGATGCCACACATCCCGACCGGGGTACTTGCCAACTGGCGGTATTTGAACGCATCAAATAAGCGCTGCTGGCGTAGTCTCATCGGCTGGGTTACGCCAGCTGCCGCAGCGTTTCTACCAGCACCCGGAAGTCTTTCGGGTATGGAGCTTCCACGCTGATTTCTTCTCCATCCAGCCCGCTAAACTGGAGCTTGAGGGCGTGCAGGGCGAAGCGCTTGATAAACGGCTGCTCTTCCTCGCCCTCCTTCATGTTGAATTTCTTTTTCAGCGAAGACAGAAAGAAGTCCTCACCGCCGTAGTCTTTGTCACCAATGATTGGGGCCTGCAAGTACATCAGGTGCAGGCGAATCTGGTGCATGCGGCCGGTGACGGGCTCGCAGAGGATGAGCGAGTGGCGGGTGAAGTTTTCGAGAGTGGTGAAGTAGGTTTCGGCGGGCTTGCCCTTGTAGGCGAGGCGTGCTTTGCCGCGCGTGGTGGTTTCGATGCTGCGCTCCACCAGCTGGTGGTCGAATTGCGGAGTGCCCCATACGGCGGCATGGTATTGCTTTTTCACCTCGCGGTTCTCGAACTGCATGGCTAGGTGGCGGTAGGCGGCCGGGTTTTTGGCGAAGGCCAGCGCGCCGCTGGTTTCGCGGTCGAGGCGGTGAGCGGCCTGGATATCGTCGTGGTGCTGGCGGGCCAGGCGCAGCATGTTGGGCGCACCGCCCACCCGCTCATCGAGCGTGGCCAGAAACGGCGGCTTGTTGACAACAAGGTAGTCGTCGTTTTCAAAAATAACGAGGTCGGAGAAATTCGGGAGCTTCATAAGAGGCCGCAAAGGTACGACGGCCTCAGGCCGCGCTTTCCACAGTGCCGCTTTTGGGCTTATTCAACTTGAATTCCAAAGTGGTGCCCTCGCCCACGGTGCTTTTTATCTTGATAGTCGACTTGTGCGCCTCCACAATGTGCTTGCTGATAGCCAATCCCAGCCCGGAGCCGCCCGACTCGCGCGAGCGGCTCTTATCAATGCGATAAAACCGCTCGAAGATGCGGCCCTGGTGCTCGGGCGCGATGCCCGCACCGTCGTCGCGCACGGCAATGCGCACCGAGCGGACGCTTTCGACCAGTGAAACCACCACGCGGCCTTTGTCGCGGCCGTACTTGATGGCGTTGTCAACCAGGTTGATGAGCACCTGGCGGATGCGGTTGCGGTCGGCCACTACCAGCAGGCCGGCTTCGGGCAGGCTGGGCGGGAATAGCTCCAGGTGCGTGCCGCGCCGGGCGGCCTGTTGCTCCAGCAGCTCGAAGATTTCGCGCACCAGCACAATCAAATCGAAGCGCTGGCGGCGCATCCGTACCACGCCTTTTTCGAGCTGCGCGATGGTGACCAAGTCCTGCACCAGTGCATCCAGCGTGTCGAGGCTGGCAGCGGCTTTGCGCAGAAACTTGCGGCGGGTGGCCACGTCAATCTCGTCGTCCTCGTCATCGAGAATGGTGTGGACGAAGCCCTGGGCGGCAAAAAGTGGTGTTTTGAGCTCGTGCGAAACGTCGGCCAGAAACTCGCGGCGCAGGGCCTGCAGGCGCACCAGCTCATCGAGCTCCTGCTGGCGGCGCTCGGCCATGAGCAGGATTTCGTCGCGCACACGCTTCACCGGCTCGGGCCGGAACAGGAATTTGTTGCTCAGCTTCTTGAATTCCTTGCGCTTGATGTGCTCCAGACCCGCGTAAATGCCGTTGATTTCCTTAAAAATCAGGGCTTCAAACGATAGGTATATCAGGAGAAAGCACGCCGCTACCGTGATGCCTGCCGCCAGAAAAGCCTCCCGAAACGGCAGCGTGGGGCCAATGCGGGCGTAGGTAGTGAGCACGCCCGCCACCAGCAGCGCAATAAGGATGGCAATGGTGCGAGAGGAGAGGTTCATAACGTTTTGAACTGTTCGGGTAAAAATAAGTCATCCTGAGCGCAGCGAAGGACCTTTTTACGATTGAATAGTGACTATTCAGCCGTAAAAAGGTCCTTCGCTGCGCTCAGGATGACAGATAGTGTCCGGCTGATTAGTCGGCGTTGAACTTGTAGCCCACGCCCTTGATGGTCTGGATGTGGTGGTCGCCCACTTTTTCGCGCACTTTGCGCACGTGCACGTCCACGGTGCGGGCCAGCACGAAAACGTCGTTGCCCCAGATATTCTGGAGCAGCTCTTCGCGGTTGAACACCTTGTGAGGCGAGGCAGCGAGGAAGGCCAGCAACTCGAATTCCTTCTTGGGAAGCGTGATTTTCTTGCCTTCCTGATACACGGCGAAGGCGGTGCGGTCGATGCGCAGGCCGTTGATGTCGATGGCATCTACCGCCGCGTGGGGGTCCTGGTCGCGGCGCTTCACGGCGGCCAGGCGGCCGAGCAGGGCGCGCGGCTTGATGGGTTTGGCGATGAAGTCGTCGGCCCCGGCCTCGAAGGCGGCCACTTCGGAGAATTCTTCGGCGCGGGCGGTGAGGAACAGGATGTAGGTGTCCTTGAACTTCGGGTTTTCGCGGAGCAGGCGGCAGGCGGCAATGCCGTCAAGGTTGGGCATCATCACGTCGAGCAGGATGATGTCGGGGTGAAACTCGGCGGCTACGTCCAGCGCTTTGCGGCCGTCGGAAGCGGAGGCGGTTTGGTAGCCTTCCTTCTTCAGGTTGAACTCCAGCAGCTCGACAATGTCCGGGTCGTCATCAACCACGAGAATCTTGTATACGGGCGTTTTGGCAGCAGTCACGGCGTTGGGGCTTAGGTGAAGCGAGACGGGCAATGTTTCCACAAAAGTACCGCCCCCGACGGCCGGCGTCATGTTACGATTGTGTGACGTCCGGTGGCTTCGTCGGCAGGCACAGGGCCACGATGAAGAACCCATTCAGGAACGAATACAGCAGGGCGTGAATGGCCCAGATATTCAGACTTAGCTCTTTGGAGTGAAACAGAACCATGTTGCTGGTGAGAAAAATCAGGCTGTTGGCCGAGAAATACAGCAGCGCCCCCGCCGAAATCCAGAACATGGGCTCGCGCTCCAGCGGTGCCAAGGATACGGGCAGGGCCTTCAATACGCGCCGGTAGTACAGCCCCACCAGCACCAGCATGGCCACACTTTCGATGAAATGCTGAATGGGGCTGAACTCGGCCGTGCCCAGCCGGGGCCGATAGCTAAGCGCCGTGCCCAGCACAAACAGGCCAATGCCTACCGGCAGGTACCGGGCCACGGGATGCGGCCACAGCGCCCGCCGGTACATCAGGCCCAGCAGCGTAAACTCGATGGCGGTATCGATGGGGGCTAGGAACAGGTTGGGCCGATGCTGGCGCTGAAACCAGATGGCCACCACCGTCACCAGCAACGCCAGCCACGACAGCCACACCAAGTAGCGCCGCACGGCCTCGTACCGGCGGTACCGCACCAGGCCCACCACGCACGCCACTACGAGCGGGGCCGAGGAAAAATTGACAATAAGAAGAGGGATGGCATTCATGGCTACCGCGAAAGTAACCCGTCAGGCCAGGCAGGCAATAACTTTATGAAGAATAGGTGAGCCGCCTGCTTGGCCTAATTAGCCAGATTCAACTTCCACTTCAGGCCTTGGTAGCGCACCATGTCTACCTTCACGGTGCCCACAAACATCTCGGCCTGAAACAAGACCGGAATCTTGTTGCGGTCATCGGAGAGGTACACGGAAATAGCGTTTTCGCCCCGGAACAGCTTGTTGTTCGGCATTTTGGGCACCAGCTTGAAGGCGCGCACGTCGCCGGCCTTGGTTTCCACCACTTCGCGGCCTTTGTACACCACGTCGAGAATAAAATTGTCGCCGTCGAAGTAGCCGGGCATCCGCACCACGTCGCCCACTTTCATGCGGTCGAAGTTGATGGTGCGCAGGTAATAAAAGCCGCTCACCAGCTCCAGAGTGTTGTTGGCCACCTTCACGGTGGTGTGCTTGGGGTTATCCTTGTTGTGGTCCTGCACCTCGGCAATGTCGCGCAGGTGGTCAAAATCCACGGTTTCTTTCTTGCGGTAGTTTTTCTCGGCAATGTCGCGCTGGGCGCGCAGGGGCAGGATGCTGGTGGTGTCGATGTAGGCGCGCCACTGGTCGCGGATGCGCAGGAAAAAATCGAACGAGCCGGTGGTGCGGCCGCTCACGGTGGCCTTGTAGCAGGGGCGGTCGTTCACTCGCTCCAAGCCGCCACTGGTTTCCACGGTGGCCTCGCCGCCGTTGATGAGGCCGTAATGCACGGTGTATTTAAC